>DAIBJA010000044.1 GCA_027420455.1 Clostridia bacterium
CGCACCACCCGCACAGTGCCGTCCTTGTCCCAGCGCTGCAGCGACTTCGTGCTCACGCCGAGCAGGTTTGCGGACTCGCGCAGCGTCAGAAGCTTGTCTTCCATACCCGAATATTACCAGTGTCGGTCAGGCAGAGCAATATACTGTTGTCTACCCATGTCTTCGTGAAAATGTTACTGCTGTCTACCCTCGTGGCTGCCAAGCAGTCCCGCGAGGCGCGTCAGATCCGCCCGTGTTCCGAGCGCCGTCAGCCGGTCACCCCGCGCGAGGCGCGTGTCTCCACGCGGCAGGAGGCGCTGTCCCTCCCGCTCGAGGCCGATCAGGAGCACCTCGCGCGGCAGTTCGAGATCGCGGAGCGCCCTCCCGTCCACACCGGCCGACGCGACGCGCAAGGTGCGCAGTTCCGCCCCGCCCACGCCTCCAGAGAGCATTTCGAGTACGAGCGGTGCCCTGGCCATCGCCTCGAGGACCACGAGCGGCGCAGCTTCCGGCAGGAAGCAGCCGATGCCGTCGGCGCGCAGCGCTTCCATGTCCGCCGCCTCGGCGATCGCCACCACGCGCGGCAGGCCGAAGCGCTGCTGCGCCACGCGGCACATCTGTGCATTCTCGGTGGGGTCTTCCGACAGGGCGAGCAACGCGGCAGCGGAATCCGCGTGCGCTGCCGCGAGTCTCTGCTCCACATCCGCGCCCTCCGGCACGCGCAACACATGCACTCCGGCCGGGGCTTGCGCGGGATCGCCCAGCCAGCGCACGTCTTCGCCCCGCTCCCTGAGGTGTGCCGCGACCAGTGCGGACCATGTGGATCCCCCCTGCACCATGATGCCCGAGCGCTCTCGCGGCGGCTGGGGCATGAGCCGCTGCGCGAGGGAGGGCCAGAGGAGCGACGAGACGATGCTCATCAGCACGATCGCGATCATGGTGCCGGAGTCGATCAGGTGCGCATCCAGAGCGACGGTGGCGCCGGCGATCGTCACCGTGAGACGCGTCGAAAGGAGGAGAGCGCCCGAAAGCGCGCTTCGCCACGGCATGATGAAACGCAAGAGAAGGCCCGGCAGGATCGACGCGACGCTCGCGACGAGCAGCAGGAGTAGCGCCAGGCTGATGCCGTGCGGATTGCTGAGAAATCCGCGCAGGTTCAGACCTGCCCCTACCTCGATGAAGAAGATCGGTACGAAGAAGCCGTAGCCGATGCCGTCCAAGGTGCGGCGCACTTCCTCGGACTCCCGACCCGCGATGGCGGCGGCGATCACCCCGGCCAGGAAGCTGCCGAGCACCGCCTCGATCCCAATCAGCTGCGAGAGGGCGAGAAAGAGCACGATCAGCCCGAACGCGCCGCGCACACCCACCTGCGCCACCTGGCTCTCGGTGCGGCGCCAGAGCCGGCGGAGGCTGGGTGCCAGCCGCAGCAGAACCGCGGCGACGAGGAAGATGCCGACGCCAAGTAGGAGGCGCCATGCGGCGCCCACGCTCAGCGACACCTGCACCGTGACGAGCAGCATGCTGAGAAAATCGAGCAGGATCGCCGTCGTGAGGATGGCCTGTCCATATGCGGTCTCCACCAGGCCGTGCTCCTTCAGGACCGGCACGACGACCGTAAGCGCCGTGGATCCCACGATGAAGCCGACCAGAAGGCCGTTGTGGACAAAGCCGAGGTGCTCGAGATAGAGCGCTCCCGCGACGGAAAGCGCCAAGACCCCTAAGTAGACACCTGCCGCGAGTCCCATGCGCCCCCGCTGTCGGCCGCCCGCGAAGACGCCGAGGTCGAGCTCGAGGCCCGACAGGAACATGAGATACGAAAGGCCGAAGAGCGAAAAGAAGTCGAGTAGGCTGTTGCTGGGGATGATGCCGAACCCCGTGCGGCCAAAGATCATGCCCACCAGGAGCTCGCCCACCACCATCGGGATCTGCAGGCGGCGCACGCGGCTCAGACCGAGTGGCACCGCCACGGCCAGCAGCAGTACGAGCACGAGCGGATACCATTCGTGGCTGCTCATGGCTTCCTCCCCGCACCGCCATTATAGCGAAGACCCGTCCCGGCCTTGCGGCCGGCGTTGAGCGGCGGGGCCGCTTGCTCTAGCATAGCGGCATGGAGAAGCGTAGGCCCGGCCTCATCGACCCGCGTGCCCTGCCCATCGCCGTCGGTTACCTGCCGGTGGCCTTCGCCTTCGGTCTTTCCGCCGTGGCGATCCATCTGCCCGGATGGTTTGCCGTCCTCTTGTCGCTGCTCGTCTACGCAGGCGCCAGCCAGTTCGCCGCGCTGCACCTTTTGGCAAGCGGCACGCCCTTTCTCGCGGGCATCGTCGCGATCTGGCTCATCAACCTGCGCATGGCGCTCGAGGCGCTATCCTTCTTTCGCCGCGTCGACTGGGGCCACCTCAGGCCCCATCTCTCGCTGCTGCTCACGGACGAGACGTTCGTCGCCGCGAGCCTGGGCGACGCCATGAGTCCAGCCGCCTACGTGCGGCTCGTGTGGCTGCCCTATACGGCCTGGGTCCTCGGCAGCCTCATCGGCGTCCTCGCCGGCGACCTCCTGCCGCTCCTCCTGCGCCACGCCTTCGGTATCGCCATCGAGGCGCTCTTCGTTAGCCTCCTGGTCGGCGCCGTGCGGGCCGATGCCCGGACGGCCTGGGCGGCGGCGGCGGGAGCGGCGGGCGCCATTCTCGGCAGTCCCTTGGGCGGCTGGTCCCTCGTGGTCGGCATGGTCCTGGGAGCCCTCGCCTACTTCCTCGCCACGGCTCGCGCGGAGCGTGCCGCATGAACTCCCTTACCCTCTTGACCTTCGTGCTCGCGGCCGCTCTCGGCACCGCCCTGATCCGCTTCCTGCCCGCACGGTACGCGCACCACGCCGCAGACCCCCGCCTCGAGCGACTGCTCCAGGGAGTCCCCGCCGCAGCCCTCGGCGCCCTCTTGGTCACAGGTTTCACGAGCGCGCTGCCGCCTCACGATCTCGTGACGACCGCGTTGTCGCTAGGGGTGGCGGCCCTGCTCGCCTGGCGGCCCGGCGGCGTCCTCTGGCCCGTGCTCGGCGCGGTCGCCGTCGCCGCCACGGGCCTCTACATCCACCTCGGCTAGCCGCCCCGGTACCAACCCGACGGCGCCGCCCCCTCGCCACGCAAGAGAAGGGACGGCCAGGTGGCGAAGCGCCCGCCGCAGAATTCGGGTCAGGTCTAGGCGGTCGGCCAGTCGGCGTTCCACGCGACCGACCGTGCGCCCGGCGTCGAGGATCTGTCGCGCCGGTCCCTCGTCGGCGCTCAGCACCGTGACCGGCCCCTCACAGGCGCGGACGAGCGACAGGCCTTCCTCGTCGTCCGCCGCCTCCCACACCTCGAGCACCGGTCCCGGCACATCGCGCGCCTCGCCGGCCCTGCCCGCGAGCAGCAGGGCGGGGCGCCAGAAGGTGCCCCCTGCGGCTGGCGTCACGGTCGGGCAGTCGCCGCCGAAGATCAGCGTCGCCCCGTCGGCCTGCCGGCTGGCGACATACTCCTCG
The DNA here is from genome assembly GCA_027420455.1 of Clostridia bacterium. Lineage (GTDB taxonomy): Bacteria > Bacillota > Sulfobacillia > JAJZYS01 > JAJYTV01 > JAJZQO01. The sequence continues at coordinate 3,488 of DAIBJA010000044.1, forward strand.
AGGCGCCGGAGGAGCCCTTCCCCCGGCACTGGGCCGATCTCGGTGTCGTAATCGATCGGATTGCCGATCGTGAGGCTGACCCTGCGCGATCGGATGCGCAAAAGCAGATGGTCGTGGTTCTTTCGCCCGCCATAGAGGCGCTGCGCCGACCATTCGGAGCGTCCGCCACCGAACGTCGCGGCGAGCACCGCTGCGGCGGCCGCCACATCGAGGTCCGCGGACGCGAATACCGCGAGGCTCCCCTTGGTCCACCTGGAGAAGAAGGCAGGCCCGCCACCAGCCAGGCGCTCTGTCAGGCGGTCGCCGGGGCCGACACAGGCGGCGAGATCAATTCCGGGGTGGCCCGCAAGCTCCTCGGCGAGAGCCTGGCCGCCAGCCAGGATCTGCAGCACGCCGGGTGGCAGGCCCGCTCACGCAGCATGCGCAGCCACGCGCAACGGTGGCAAGGGCCGCTCCTCTGCGGCCAGCCAGATCACGGCGTTGCCCCGCACGAGTGACGCCGCGACCAGGGCGAGTCCGTGCGCCGCGGCGCCATACGCGGGCCCCATGGCCAGCACCGTCCCCACAGGCGCAGGACGCGACAGGATCTCCTGGGCGAAGCCGCCCCTCCGCCAGCTCCAGCCGTCGGAGGCGGCCGAAATGGCGGCGTCCGCCCAGCGCACGGCATGCTGCCACCAGAGTTCCGCCTCGCGTCGCGGCAGACCGCTCTCGCGCGAGCAGGCGCGCCATCTCAGGGACGTCGTCGCTCAGGTTGCGCAAGAGGATCTCAAGCAGTTGCGCCCTTACCTTTGGCGTCATGCGCGGCCATGGACCGCTCAGGGCCGCAAGCCGCGCCGATCGCACCGCCTCCTCGCCCTGGGCCAGGCTGGCCTGCGCCGCGCGTCCGAGCGCTCAGCCAGGCGTCGGTCGACAGCATTAGAGACCCCCGTGATCTGCCGGCGCGGGTCCCCCGGACTAGGGATGCGCGCGTTCGGCGGCGAGCTGCTGCGCGTAGGTGTAGCTGAAGATGTGTCTGCCGTTCGGCAGGCCGTAGAAGTAGAGGTATCCCACCTTGGCCGGGTGCAGGACCGCCTCGATCGAAGGCAGGCCCGGGTTGCAGATCGGCCCCGGCGGAAGTCCCTTGGCGTAGTACGTGTTGTAGGGCGAAGCGTAATGCTCGTCCTGGATCGTCACGGCGTCCAGCGGCCGACCGAGGGCGTAGGCGACCGTGGGGTCGGACTGCATCGGCATACCGATGCGCAGGCGGTTCAAAAAGACGGCCGCGATGATCGGCCGCTCGCTCTCGAGTTTGGCCTCGCGCTCCACCAGGGAGGCCAGCGTCATTACGTCGTTGACCGTCAAGTGCTCCTTGGCCGCCTCCTGCCGCATGGCTGGCGTGAACTCCCGTTCCCACTGGGCGAAGAGCATGTCGGCGATCTGCCCTGGCGTCGTGCCATAAGGGATCTCATACGTGGAGGGAAAGGCATAGCCTTCGAGGCGATAACGCACAGGGCTCGCCTGCGGCACGAACGGATTGGGGAAGCTGCGGGCCGCCGCCACGAAGGCGGATACGGACGCGATGCCCTTGGCCTGCATCAGGAAGGCGATGTCCGACACGGTGTAGCCTTCGGGGATCGTCAGCTTGCGCGTCGCGACGTCGCCCGCGATGAGCTTCTTCAGGATCTCGGCCGTGGTCTCCCGCCCCGAGAGAAGATAGACGCCGGCCTGGATATCGCCCGCGCTGTGCGAGACGTCAGCGTAGAGCCTGAGATAGAGAGCGCTGCGTATGATGCCGAGATGCTGGAGATTGTCCGCCACACCTGCGAGCGACGAGCCATCCGCCACCTTGACCAGAACCTCGGGAGCCGTGGGCGACACCCGGTCGCCGCCCGTGTTCCAGAAGACGGTCGCCCAGCCGATGGCAGCGATCAGGGCGAGCACAACGAGAAGGCCCAGGATCCTTCCTGGGCCCAATCTGCGCGCGATGGCAGGCCACGGCATCGCCTTCACCGCCTAATCCCGGACGGTCTGGCCGAAGGGCCTACTCGTCCTCACCCTCGTCGTCGTCGTCAAGACCGTCCTCCTCGTCCAGGAGTTCCTCCCAAGCGGTCGCGACGCGCTCGAACTCGGACTCGTCGTCGATGTCGACGAGCACCTCGTTGCCTTCCTCGTCCTCTTCCATGCGCAGGATGACTGCCTCGTCGGCCTCTTCCGCGTCGCCGTCCTCGGTCGGGATCAGGATGGCATACTCGTTCTCGTCCACCTCGATGACGTCAAGCAGCGCGAACTGGTGCTCCTTGCCGTCCTCATCGACGAGGGTGATGACCTCGTCCTCGCTCAGGTGCTCGTGCTCGTCATGGTCGTGCCCAGGGTGCAGGTGCTCGCCCTTGTGCTCGTGATCAGCCATGCTCTACTTCCTTTCCATCGGCTGTCTCGCAGGGCTCGTGCCCTGATCGAGATAGCTCTGTAGAATCCATTGCGCCGCCTGCTGGTCGATGATACGCCTTCTGCGCGCACGCGGCACATCCGCGTCGATCAACATGCGTTCGGCCCCTTTGGTGGTCAGGCGCTCATCCCACAGTATCACCGGCAGGCCCGTTCGGGAAGCCAGGTTTTCGGCCAGCTGGCGAGCCGCCATGGCCCGCTCGCCCTCACTGCCGTTCATGTGGCGCGGCAACCCCACGACGATGCGCTCGACTTCGAGGCTGCGCGCCAGCGCCGCGAGCTCCTCCACCTCCGCTCCCGTCGCAGCAAGCGTCGCCACGCCGCGTGCCAGCATGCCGAGCTCATCCGAGACCGCAACTCCTATGCGCCTGGTGCCGGGATCGACGCCCATCACCCGAGACACGCGCTACTCGCCGAGATAGCCGCGCACCAGCTCCTCGAGGAGTTCGTCGCGCTCGATCTGACGGATCAGGTTGCGCGCATTGCGATGCGCGGTGATGTACGCGGGATCGCCAGATAGCAGGTAGCCTACGAGCTGCACGACCGGATTGTAGCCCTTCTCGCGAAGAGCTGCGTGCACCGTCCGCAGCACCTCGGCAGCGTCGGGACCTTCCGGCCGCACGTCAAACATGCGCGTCCTGTCGTCCGACATAGCCTTACCTCCCACCCGCGGCCCGCTTCAGGCCAAGGCCGCTCTTGCGGTTTCCCTGCCTGCGGCCAGCGCAGCCGGCGCAAGCTCGGGGTTCTTGGCGCCCCCCTGTGCCAGATCCGGGCGCCCGCCGCCACGACCGTCCGCAGCTTTGGCCATACGTCCGAGGATATCTCCCGCACGCACTCCGCGCTGCACCAGGTCCGGAGAGACGGCGCAGAGCAGATGCAGGTTTCCGTCCAGCCGCGAGGCTAGGCATAGGATACCTCGTTTGCCCTGGGACCGCCACATATCCGCCACCTCGCGCAGGCCTCCGAGATCCGCGCCGTCCACCTCGCCCGCCAGGATCCCTGCGTCACCAACCGTCTCCTCGGCGACCAAAAGGCTCCGCAGCGCTTCGCCGAGGCCGCTGCGGCGCAGTCTTGCGATCTCTTCGCCGCGCCGCCCGACCTCCTCGCTCAGTTCCAGAGCCCGGCTGCCGAGCCCCTCGGGCGTCGTGCGCAGCCTGGCGCACGCCTCGGCCTGCAGCGTCTCGATCTCCTGCCAGCGCGCAAGCGCCGCCGGACCGGTCAAGGCGACGATGCGCCGGATGCCCGACCCGACCGACGCCTCCTCCACAACCTTGAACGGCCCGATCTCGCCCGTGCGCCGCACGTGGGTGCCGCCACAGAGCTCGCGCGAGAAGCCCTCCACCTCGACCATGCGCACCGTCTCGCCGTACTTCTCCTCGAAAAGTGCCATGGCGCCAAGCTTGCGCGCCTCGGCGGGCGTCGTCTCGATCGTGCCGACGGTACGGTCCTTGCAGATCTCCTCGGTCACGCGGCGCTCGACGGCCTGAATCTCCTCCGGCCGCATCGCCTCGTGATGGAGGAAGTCGAAGCGCAGGCGCTCAGGTTCGACGACCGAACCCGCCTGCCGGACATGCGAGCCCAGCACCTCGCGCAGTGCCGCATGCAGGAGATGCGTCGCGGTGTGGTTGCGCATCGTGGCGCGCCGCCTCTGCTCGTCGACGCTCGCCTGCCAGGTCTCCCCGACCCTGATGCTGCCCTGGACCACCTCGCCAAGATGCAGGATGCGCCCACCCGGCAGCTTGCGGCTATCCGAGACCTCCACGCGGCCCGAGGGGGCGACGAGCACACCGCGGTCGCCCACCTGGCCGCCACCCTCGCCGTAGAACGGCGTGCGGCTGAGCAGGATGCCCACCATGCTGCCCTCGTCCGCCTGCTGCAGCCTCTCCTCGCCGACGAAGAGGGCCTGTACCTCGCCCCTGCCCTCGAACTCCAGATAGCCTGTGAACTCCGTCGCCGGGAGGTCGCTCGTCTGAGCCGCGATCGCGGCAAGTTCCCCCTCCCGCTGACCGCGGGCGGCACGCGCGCGTGCGCGCTGTCGGCCCAGTTCCTCGTCGAACCCGGCGCGATCGAGCCTGAGGCCTTCCTGGGCCACGATCTCCTCCGTCAGCTCGATCGGGAAGCCGTAGGTGTCGTAGAGCAGGAATGCGGCGCTGCCTGGGAACACGCCACCCTCGGCGGCCCTGATCTGCTGCTCCAGGATGCGACCGCCATCCTCGAGCGTCTGCGCGAAACGCTCCTCCTCGGCCGCGAGAGCCACCGTGACACTCTCCTGGCGTTCCGCGAGCTCGGGATAGGCTTCACCGAGCGAGGCGATGAGAGCAGGCAGGAGATCGGGCAGAAAGGGGCTCTTCAGCCCGAGCCCGCGCCCCATGCGAACGGCGCGGCGGATGATGCGGCGCAGGACGTAGCCCCGGCCCTCGTTGTCCGGCAGCACACCGTCGACGATGAGGAAGGCGGCGGCCCTGAGGTGGTCCGCGATGACGCGGAACGGGAAGCCAGCGTCACCGCGGTCGTAGGTCTTGCCGCTCATGCGCGCGATCTCGCCGATGATCCCCTGGAAAAGATCAGTGTCCCAGTTGCTCGGGACGCCCTGGAGCACCGAGACGACTCGTTCTAGGCCCATGCCGGTGTCGATCGAGGGACGCGGCAGCGGCGTGAGATTGCCGTCCTTGTCCCGGTCGAACTGCATGAAGACGAGGTTCCAGATCTCGAGGTAGCGGTCGCAGCCGCAGGTCACGAAGTCGCAGTCCGGGCCGCAGGCGTGCTCCGCGCCGCGGTCATAGAAGATCTCCGCGGTCGGGCCGCAGGGGCCGGTATCGCCCATCGACCAGAAGTTGTCCTTCTCGCCGAAGCGGCCGATGCGCTCGGGACCGACGCCGGTCACTTCCTGCCAGAGAGCGAACGCCTCATCGTCCTGCTCGTAGACAGAGTAGTAGATCCGATCCTTCTGGATGCCGAGGCGCTCTATCAGAAGCTCGTAGGCGAACCCCATCGCCTCGCGCTTGAAATAGTCGCCGAAGCTGAAGTTGCCGAGCATCTCGAAGAACGTGTGGTGGCGCAGGGTCCGTCCGACCTGGTCCAGGTCGTTGTGCTTCCCGCTGACGCGCATGCAGCGCTGCGCCGTCGTCGCACGTCGATAGGGGCGCTGCTCGCGGCCGAGGAAGACGTCCTTGAACTGGACCATGCCGGCATTCGTGAAGAGGAGCGTCGGATCGCCGACCGGGACGAGCGAAGCGCTCTCCACGATGGCGTGGCCACGCTCCTTGAAGAATTCGAGATAAGCGGCACGGACTTCCGCGGACAGCAAGGCGGTTTCCTCCTCGGACAATTTGCTCCCAGTATACCGCCACCCAACCCGGTGGCGTTAGCGCAGGGGCCGCGGCATGAGGAGCCGGCGGGCGAGGAGTCGGACCGTCGCGACGGCGATGCCCGTGACGGGAGCGGCCAGGAGGAGTCCCGGGACACCCGCGAGGTCGCCGCCGATGAAGAGCGCGCTGACGATCAGCACGGGATGGAGCCCCATCTGCTCACCCACCAGCCAGGGCGCGAGAAAGTTGCCCTCCGTCTCGTGTATGAGAACGAAGGAGACCGCTACCCAGCCGGCTGTCGCCAGGGAGCGCCCTGACGCGATCGCCACCGCGGGTAGCGCGCCGAGCAGCGGCCCGACGAACGGCACCATGTCGGTGAGGCCGGCGACGAGGCCGACAGTCACGCCGTAGCCCAGGCCGAATGCCGTCATGACGCTGAAGGACATGACCCCGACGACAGCCGCCACGACGAACTGTCCCCTGAGGTAGCCCGAAAGCACGCAATCCACAGCGTCGAGCCAGGCCTCCGCCTCGTACTGCGACTTGGGAGGCAGGAGGTTCATGAGTGCCCTGCGGATGCGTGGCGCGTCGCGCAGGAAGTAGTAGCCGATCCAGGGTGCGACGCCGAGCGCCAGCAGCATCGGCGCGGCCCCGAGCAGCCCCTGCGCCAGCCCATGCAGTCCCCCGACCACTCTCTGCTCAACGGCGGCGATGAAGGCGTCGCCCGCGCGCCGATAGGTCTCGGGCCATGCTCCGCTCCGGGACAGGCGATCGTAGTCCTGTATCAACATGTCGAGGCCATGGCCGATTTGCGGCAGCTGGCGCAGGAGGTGGCTCGATTCGCGCCCGAGTTCGGGCACCACCCAGATGCCCGTCAGCACCATCAGGAGGAGAGCCGTGAAGAAGATGCCCTGAACCGCCCGGTGCCGTGCCACGCCCCGCGCGACGAGGAACCGCACCGGGGCGCTGAGGACGTAGGCGAGGGCACCCGCCAGCAGGATCGGCAGCAGGAAGCCGCGCGCAAGCCAGAGAACGGCCGCGGCAGCTACGCCCGCCGCGGCCGCGAACCAGAGGTTCCTAGCGCGTCGCGCGCGCAATTAGGTGCCTTCCCTCCTGCGCCGCGTTCGCCGCGGCGCGGGCCCCGAGGCGCAGCCAGCGGCGACGCTGGCCGCGGCGCTGCATCCACATCACGGCGCCTGCCGCCAGGAGCCCTCCTGTTATGAGTCCGCGCATGTACCGGCCCATGAACTCACCCTCCTTCCTCCGACTGCTCCATGGGAATGAGATCGCCCTCCTCGCCGATGAGGAAGAGCTGACTGCCCGTCGGCGAGGCCTGCCACTCGATGCAGCAGTCCCAACAGTAGAACTGCTCCGGGCCGACCTGCCCGGTCGCCCGGCTGCCGCAGCTAGGGCAGACCATGGCCGGACCTCGGCGACGCGACGCGGCACGCCGGCACCAGTTCGCGCCCATGCACGACGTCGTGCCAGAGACCGCACGAGATGACATAGAGCGGTGTCTCGAGCCCCTCCGAGAGCACCAGGTCGTAGACGCGCCACTTGCCTCGTCGGTCGACCAAGGGACCTTCGCGCAGGAATGCGTCGCTCGACTGGGTGGCCTGCCCCGCGACGAGGCGGTCGCCGACGCGGCGGAGTACGGCGTAGGTACCGCGCTCCGTGCGCAGGCTCCTGATGCGGCCGTCGCCAAAGCCGATGTCCTGGACATGGCCGATGCGGTGGCCGCGCTCGTCGCGCACGCCGTGACCGATCAGTTCTCGTGCGAGCAACTGCGTCACCCCCGTTATGAGTTTCCGCAGACCTGGGCGACGCAATACAGTTGTGCGATCGTTGCTTGGTAAAGAAAATGGCCGCCGTGCTGTCGAGGGATCCGCGGCCCTCGCCGGGGAAGTCTTGGCACGCAGCCCGGGCCTCTGCCGCGCCAATGCAAGACGCCGCCCGCTGGGACGGCGTCTTGCGCACATATGTTCGATGCGAAATTTGGGGCTGGCCCCGACTAGATAGCTTCCCGGATGATGCCGCCGCCCAGGCAGTCATCACCTTGGTAGAACACGGCGGACTGGCCTGGGGCGATCGCTGTCTGCGGTTCAGAGAACGCGACCTCCACCTGTCGCGCTCCGCGCGGCAGCACCCTTGCCGCCGCCTCCCTGCCGTGGGCCCGGATGCGCACGGTGCAGTCAAACGGTGCCTCTGGCCACTGGTCCGAGACGAAATGAACATCCTCGACGACGCAGCCGAAGCCTTCAAGTTCTTCGCGGTGACCGATCACCACGGTGTTTTCGCCCGATCTGAGCTCGAGCACGTAATAGGGACGCTCGGCTGCAATGCCGATGCCGCGCCGCTGCCCGACCGTGAAGTGGCTGAGGGGCGGACTCTCACCCAGGATGTGCCCCCCGCGATCGACGAAGCGGCCGTGCGGCTGGCCCGCGTCGACGAGTGTCCGATAGTCGCCCGCGACGAAGCAGATCTCCTGCGAATCCGGCTTGTCCCAGATCCGCAGCCCCAGCGCTTGCGCGACGCTGCGGATCTCGGGCTTCTCGTACCCGCCGACCGGGAAGAGTACCCGCCGCAGTTCGGACTGGCCCAACCCCCAGAGCACGTAGGTCTGGTCCTTGCGCGGATCGAGGGAGCGCTGGAGCCGGTAGCCGGCCGGGTCTGCCGCCACCCGGGCGTAGTGGCCCGTCGCCAGGTAGTCCGCGTCGAGCGCGGCCGCGCGACGCAGGAGTTCCATGAACTTCACCTCGCGGTTGCAGGCGATGCAGGGATTCGGCGTGCGGCCACGCAGGTATTCGGACTTGAAGTTCTCGATCACGCGCTGATGGAAGCTCTCGCGCAGGTTCAGCACATAATGCGGGATGCCGAGCGCGGCACAGACCGAACGCGCGTCCTCGACGGCGCCGATCGAACAGCAGCCGCCCTGGTGCGCCATCTCGCTCTCGCTCATCTCGGGCCAGATCTCCATCGTGACGCCGATCACTTCGTAGCCTTCGCGCACCAGAAGCGCCGCCGCCACCGACGAATCGACCCCGCCGCTCATGGCGCAGACGACGCGCCCTCGCCGCTCAGTCACGGGACACCATCAGCTCGCGCTGCCGCTCGACGATGCGGCGCAGGACGTGCGCCACCTCGTCGATCTCCTCCGCGCTGTTGCCCCGCCCCACCGTCAGGCGGAGTCCCTCGCGGGCGGCTTCAGGGTCGAGTCCGATCGCGGTCAGGACATGCGATGCCTCGAGCGAGCCCGAACTGCACGCGGAGCCCATCGACGCGCAAATGCCATGCAGGTCGAGGTTGAGCACGAGCGCCTCACCGTCGACGCCCAGAAAGCGCACCAGGAGGTGCCCGGGCAGGCTATGCCCGGGATCGCCCAGGCGCTCAGCGCCGGGGACGTCGCAAAGCGCCTGCCAGAGCCGGTCGCGCAGAGCCGCAACGTGCCCGGAGCGCGCCGCCATCTCCTCGGCGGCCAGGCGGGCGGCCGCCCCGAAGCCGACGATGTCCGCCACGTTCTCGGTACCCGCGCGCCGGCCGCGCTCCTGGCCCCCGCCCAGCTGCAGGCGGTCGATGGCCGTGCCGCGGCGCAGATAGAGGGCGCCGATGCCCTTCGGCCCATAGAATTTGTGCGCCGTCAAGGTGAGCGCGTCGACGCCCATCTCGCGCACGTCGAGCGGCAGCTGACCCACGACCTGCACGGCGTCGGTATGCATGAGGGCGCCCTGCTCGTGCGCAATCTCCGCGATCTCCCGCACAGGCTCGATCGTGCCCAGCTCGTTGTTGGCCGCCATCACGCTGACGAGTGCCGTATCGGCATCCACCGCCCGCCGCACGGTCTCGAGGCCCAGGCGGCCCCGCTCGTCCGGTCGGACGAGCGTGAGGTGCGCGCCATCTGCCCCTGCCGCCTCGCAGGCGTGCAGCACGGCGTGGTGTTCGATCGCCGATGCGACGATGCCCCGGCGGCCATCCTTGCGCGCAGGGGGCAGGCCGGCGATGGCCAGGTTGTCCGCTTCTGTGCCGCCGGACGTGAATATGATTTCACTGGGGTCGGCCGAGATCAGCGCCGCCACCTCGCCCCTGGCGCGGTCGACAGCGCGCCTGGCCGCCTGGCCCATCGCGTGTACGGAAGAGGCATTGCCGTACTGGTCGCGAAGATAGGGCATCATCGCCTCGAGCACCCGCCCGTCGAGCGGGGTGGTGGCCGCATGGTCAAGATAGATCAAGATTCTCCCCCGCCCTCATGCTCAGATGTCGTAGACGGGCGCCACCGCGACGCAGAGCGCCTCGTCGCGCAGATCGGCGAGCGTCCTCTCGCCGAGGAACGTATCGACCGTCTGTTTGAGCCTGGCCCACAGGGCGTGCTCGAGGCAGAAGCCGTGGAGATGAGGGGCGCCTGCGGGGCAGTCGCAGTCCTCGACAGGGAAGGTGCCCTCCACCGCCTCCACGACCTCGAGAAGCGTAATCTCCTCGCACCGGCGTGCCAGCACATAGCCGCCCTGCGCGCCGCGGGCACTCTGCACGAGACCCGCACGCCGGAGCGGCGTGATCAGCTGCTCGAGGTAGTGCTCCGGCAGGCTCTGCCGCTCGGCGATCTCCTTGACGGAAAGTGGCGCCCCACCCTGGTCCAGGGCGAGGGCCAACATCGCCCGCATGCCGTAGCGGGCCCGCGTAGAGATGCGCAAGCTGACGTCCCCCAATTCCGATGAAATCACTTCTATTTACGCTAGCATCAGCGCAAAACGCTGTCAAACGGAGGCGGGTCAGGCATGGAGATCGTGGGCGCGATCCACGGCCACTCACGCTACTCGGACGGGCGCGGAACAGTGGAAGAGATCCGCAGGGCTGCGGCGGATGCCGGTCTCGACTTCCTCATCCTCACGGACCACGACACGCTCCTGCCACTCACCGAGGTGGGCGAGGGCTTCTTCGGCAGCACCCTCATGCTCTTCGGCTGCGAGGTGAGCCCGCCGACCAACCACCTGCTCGTCCTGGGCGCCGAACGCTGCCCGGACCGCAGCCTGCCACCTCAGGAGTATCTCGACGATGCGACCGCCCAGGGGGCCCTGACCTTCCTTGCCCACCCGCACGACCGCGGGGTCCCGCTCGCGCGCATCCCGTCCTACCGCTGGGAGGCCTGGCCGATCGAAGGCTTCACGGGCGTCGAGATCTGGAACCACCTCTCGGACTGGTCGGGTCACCTGATGGGCCTCGGATCGGCCATCCGCGCGCTGCGCGAGCCCGCTCTCGCCCTGGCGGGGCCAGAGCCCGAGACGCTGCGTCTCTGGGACGACCTCGGCCGCTCGCGGCCCGTCGCGGGCATCGCGGGGCTTGACGTCCACGATGTCCAGATCGGAAGACCGCCCTTCGCCGCGCACATCTTCCGTTATCCCTACGCGATGCGCACCCTGCTCTGCTACGTCGACGTCCCCGCCTGGAACCGCGATCCCGCCGCAGCCAAGCCTGCGCTCCTCGCCGCGCTCCGCCGCGGCCGCCTCCACTTCGCGAACCGGGAGCTCGGCGATGCGCGCGGTCTCGCATTCCACGGCCTGCGCCAGGATGGCGAGCCAGCCACCATGGGCGACGAGGTACGGGCCGGGGAGGTGCGGGAGCTCCGTCTCAAGTCGCCGATCGCGGCGGAGCTGCGCCTGCTCAAGGATGGCGAGATCCTCGAGGAGACTAGGGGAGAGGAACTCGCCCTGGCCCCGACGGGACCGGGCGTCTATCGCGCGGAGCTGCGCCTGCGGCGGAACGGGCGCTCCCTGCCCTGGGCGTTCACGAACCCGATCTATCTCCGCTAACCCGAGCCCGCCTGGCGAGCGGCCTTACGAGCGGTGCGGCGTTCCCTTCGGTGGCTCGGACTTTCCATCCGCGCGATGCAGCCGCTCGCGCAGGTTCTGCCAGCGCTCGGCGAGCTGCGCCTCGCGGCCGTGCGTCGAGGGCAGGTAGTAGCGTCGCCCCTGGAGGCCCTCGGGCAGGTAGGCCTGCGTCACGACGCCGGCGGGATCGTCATGCGCGTAGCGATAGTCCTTGCCGTAGCCCATGGAGCGCATGAGGCCGGTGACGGCGTTGCGCAGCTGGAGCGGCACCGGCGCCCCCGGCTGGCGCCGCACATCCTCCGCGGCCGCGTCGTACGCCCGGAGGCCTGAATTGCTCTTGGGCGCGAGCGCCAGATAGATGACGGCCTCGGCCAGGGGCAGGCGGGCCTCCGGCAGGCCGATGTTCTGCGTCGCCTGGTAGGCCGCCGTCGCGATGCCCAGTGCCGAGGGATCTCCGAGACCAACGTCTTCCGCCGCCGAGATGACGATGCGCCGGGCGACAAACAGGGGATCCTCGCCCGCCTCGATCAGGCGCGCGAGCCAGTAGACGGCGGCGTCCGCGTCGGAGCCACGGATGCTCTTGATCAGGGCCGACGCGATGTCGTAGTGCAGATCGCCCTGGCGGTCGTGGCGAAGGGCCGGATGGAGCAGGGCTTCGCGCACCGCCTGGGGACCGACGCGCCTGCGGCCCTCATCGTCCGGGGCGCTGGCGCTCACCGCGAGCTCGAGCGCGTTCAGCGCCGTGCGGGCGTCGCCGCCTGCATAGCGTTCCAGCTCCTCATAGGCCTCCTCGGTCAGCTCGACGCCCAGGCGGCCGAGGCCCGCGGCCTCGTCGCGCACGGCGCGCTCGAGCACGAGGCGCATGGCGAGGGGATCGAGCGGAGCGAGCTGGATCACCTGGCAGCGCGAGAGGAGGGCGTTGTTGATCGAAAGGCTCGGGTTCTCCGTCGTCGCGCCGATCAGGCGCACCGTGCCGGTCTCGACGTGCGGCAGGATCGCGTCCTGCTGACTGCGGCTGAAGCGGTGCAGCTCGTCGATGAAGAGCACGGTGCGCACGCCGTCCTGCATCAGCCGCGCACGCGCCTCGGCCACCTCCGCCCGGAGTTCCGCGACGCCGGCCGTCACCGCCGAAAGCGCGACGAAGCGCGCCCCGACCGCCTTCGCGATCAGGCGCGCCAGGGTCGTCTTGCCGCTGCCTGGAGGACCCCAGATCAGGAGCGAGGGCAGCTCGCCCTGCGCGATCGCCCTGCGTAGCACACTGCCCTCGCCGATGACCGCATCCTGTCCCACGAACTCCTCGAACGTGCCTGGGCGCATGCGCGCGGCCAGGGGCATCGCCGAACGAGCCCGCTCCGGATCTTCGAAGAGTCCCGGGCCGCCGCCAGCTCCCCTGCCCGGCATGCTCTAGACCTCGGGCAGGAGCTGGCGCACCGCGGCCTCACGCTCTTTGAGCGCAGCCTTGAGCTCGGACGCGTCCGCTGCGCCGTCGAGGTTGATCTGGACGTTCCTCGCCGCGACATCCGCTGCCGCGCCGGCGAACACGACGGCGCTCTCCCAGTCCGAGCGGGCCGAGTTCGGCACGACCGCTTCGGTGGCGCGGATGAGCTCAAGGAGCCTGAGGACGAGGTCGAGCGTCGCGAGCGGCGAGAGCGCCGCACCCTTGAGGGCCTCGGCGATGCGCTCCTTGCGTCCCTCGGCATCCTTCGGCTCGCGGTAGGCGGCCATGACCACTTCGAACGACGCCGCGTCGAGATCCGCCTGCTGCAGGAAGGCCCTGCGCAAGTCCGCCGCCGGCGCGAGGATCTCCTGTGCTCCGGGCTTCTCCTTCTTCGCGGCGAGACCGGCGCACATCTCCACGACCGCCGCCGACATGGCGCCTGCGTAGCAGGCCGCAGAGCCGCCGCCAGGCGCAGCGGTGGGGGCGGCCAGCTGTTCTAGGAATCGATCCATGCCTGTACCTCCTCTGTGATGCGCCCGGACCGCGCAATGAGGCGACCGCCCGCATAGACGGCATGCACCGGGTTCATGCCGAAACTGTACATCAGGATGCGGTAGTCCGGGTCGTCCAGGAGGACGAAGTCTGCGCGCAGGCCCGGCGCGATCTGGCCGCGGGACCCTTGGAGCCCGAGGGCCTGCGCGCTGCCGCGCGTGGCCGCAAGAAGCGCCTCCGCAGGCGTGAAGCCCGCGCGGTGCATGGCGAGCGCCATGGCCATCGGCAGCGAGAAGGTCGGGCTGGAACCCGGGTTGTGGTCGGTGGCGAGGGCGCTGACGACGCCCGCCTCCCGCTGGCGGGCAGCGGAGAGCGCCTGCTCGTGCAGGAAGAAGGCGGTGCCCGGTAGGTTCACGGCGACGACGGAGTTCGCCGCCATGGCCCTAAGGCCCTCGTCGGTCGCGGCAAGCAGGTGGTCGGCACAGAGGGCGCCCATCTCCCCCGCGAGTTCGGCCCCGTCGCTCGGCCTCAGTTCGTCGGCGTGCAGGCGGATGGCGAGCCCCGCCGCACGGGCGGCCTCGAGGTGGCGTCTCGTGTCGTCCGCGGAGAAGACGCCCTGCTCGCAGAACACGTCGACGGCGTCGGCCAGGTCGCGCTTCTTCACGTCGGAGAGGAGCCCGTCCATCGCGCGCAGGTGCTCCTCTCGGTCCTCGACGCCGAGCGGCCAGGCGTGGAGGCCGAGGAAGGTGCGGTAGATCTCGACGGGCGCGCGGCGGCGGACCTGCTGGAGCACCCTCAGAAGGCGCATTTCGCGCTCCGGCGTGAGGCCGTAGCCCGTCTTCACCTCGACCGTCGTCGTGCCGTAGGCGGCAGCCGCGGCAATCCGCCTGCGGGTCTCCTTCGTCAGCGTCTCGTCATCGACGGAGGCCGTCGCGCGCACCGTCTCCTGGATGCCGCCCCCGGCGTCCAGGATCTCGAGGTAGCCCTTCCCCTCCATCCGCATCTGCATCTCGGGGATGCGCCTGCCGTGGTAGAGGGCGTGCGTGTGGGGGTCGACGAAGCCGGGCACGAGAGCGCGCCCTGCGGCGTCGAGCAGGGTCGTGTCGGGGCCTAGCGTCGTCTGCGCGAGCACCTCCTCGGTCCTGCCGATGCGCTCGATGCGCCCGCCGGCCACGACCAAGGCGCCGTCGTCGATCGTTTGGAGTTCCTTCACCCTGCCCATGGCGATCTCAGCTTCCGCGCAGGGCACGAGGCGCGCGTGGAAAACGACGAGGTCCGGGGCGCTCAAGACTTCTCCGCCTCCTGCATCAGCCGCACCTCGAGCACCTGCGATGCGTCGAAGCCCTGCAGGCGCAGGCTGCGCTCGGCCACCGCCAGCATGGCCGAGAGCGGCACGAGGCCGACGATCTCCGCATGCGACACCGCGATGCCGTAGTGGGCGGCCTCGCGCTCGACGAACTCGTAGGCCCTGTGGATCGGCGTCGCCTCGACGTCCACGAGGTTCATCGAGACCTGCACCGCCCCCTGGGCGCTCGTGTCGATGGCGAGCGCGCGCACGTTCCTGAGGCCGCCCGAGCTCTCGCGCACCGCCTTCGCGACGCGCTTCGCGATCTCGAGGTCCAGGGTGCGCAGGTAGACGTTGAAGGCCACGAGGGGCCTCCGCGCACCGATCACCGATGCACCGAACGTGGGGTGGAGCTCCGGTCCGCCGACGTCCGGGCGGCGCGAGGGATCGTCGCGCACGATCTCGCGCAGGCCCTCGTAGTTGCCCTTGCGGATCGCCGGCAGCAGCTTCCTCGCGCCGAGCGACGCTTCCTCGTAGTAGTAGACCGGCACCTGGAGCTCCCGCCAGAGGCGCTCGCCCAACTGGTGCGCCGCCGCGACGGCGTCCTCCATGGTTGCCCCGTCGAGCGGCAGGAAAGGCAGCACATCGAGCGCGCCGATGCGCGGGTGCTCTCCCTGGTGGTGGTTGAGGTCGATCTCGCGCAGCGCCACTTTGCACGCCGCGATGGTGGCCTCGATCAGGTCTTCGGCCGAGCCCACGGCCGTCAGGACGCAGCGGTTGTGGTCCGGGTCCGCCTCGTGGTCGAGGAGAACGACGCCATGCGCGTCGCTGTAGCTGCGGTAGAGCGCCTCCAGCACCTCGGGACGGCGGCCCTCGCTGAAGTTGGGTACGATCTCGAATCGCTTCAAGACTCCGATCCCTCCTGCGCCGCGGCGAGCAGAGCTCCCGAGCGGCAAAGTTCCGCACCGGCTTCGAGGTCCAGCGAAAGCACCGTATCGTCATAGTACGCGATGCGCTCGCGCACGAGGTCGTAGGCGCGCCGGCCGGCCGGCGAGAGGTCGCCGGGACCCGCCAGGTCCAGGGCCTGGCAGGCGGCCACGAGCTCGATGCCGAGCACCTGCCAGCTCTGCCGCACCACCTCGCGCAACTTGAGCGCCCCGACCGAGCCCATCGACACGAAGTCCTCCTGGTTGCCGGAGGTGGGGATCGAGTCGACCGACGCCGGATGGCAGAGCACCTTGTTGTGCGACACGAGGGCGGCCGACGTGTACTGCGCGATCATGAGTCCGGACGAGATGCCGCCATGGTCGCTGAGGAAGGGCGGCAGCCCGCTCAGGTGCGGGTTGACCATGCGCTCGGTGCGGCGCTCCGCAATCGAGGCGAGCTCGGCCACCGCGATCGACAGGTAGTCGAGGGCGACGGCGAGCGGCTCGCCGTGGAAGTTGCCGCCTGAGCGGACCTGCTGCTCGTCCGCGAAGACGAGCGGGTTGTCGGTTGCGCTGTTGACCTCGATCTCCAGCACCGACCGCACATGCGCGAAAGCCTGGCGGCTCGCGCCATGCGCCTGCGGAATGCAGCGCAGGCTGTAGGGGTCCTGCATGCGCAGCTGGCCAGGCGATGTGGTGAGCTTGGACCCGGCGAGCCAGGTCCTGAGGTTGTGGGCGGACCGGATCGCACCGGGGTGCGGCCGGGCGCGCACGATCGATTCGTCGTAGGCGTCGGGGATGCCGTGGAGCGCCTGAACGGTCAGGGACGCCACCACATCCGCCGTGTCCGCCATCAGCTCGGCTTCGAGCAGCGCAAGGCTGCCGATCGACGCCATCAGCTGCGTGCCGTTCGTCAGCGCGAGCCCTTCCTTGGCCTGCAGGCGCATCGGCCCGAGGCCGATCCTGGCCTGTGCCTCGCGCGCCGGCAGCCGCTCGCCGCGCAGATGCACTTCGCCCAGGCCCAGGAGCGGCAGGGCGAGGTGCGCGAGCGGTGCGAGGTCGCCGCTCGCACCGACGGAACCCTGGCTCGGCACGACCGGCAGGCAATCCTCGCGGATCCAGGTGAGGAGGCGCTCGACGAGGTCGATGCGCACACCCGAATATCCCTTGGCGAGCGCGTTCGCCCTGAGGAGGAGCATCGCACGCACGACCTCGGGCGGAAGTTCGGGCCCCACGCCCGCCGCGTGGTTCTTGAGCAGGTTCTCCTGCAGCAGCTCCCTGTCCTCCGGCGGAATCGGCACCCTGGCCAGATCGCCGAAACCTGTCGTCACACCGTAGACGGCCCTGCCTTCCCGCATGGCCTCTTCCACCATGTCGCGGCTGTCCTTGAGCTGGCGCGCCGCCCTGGCGGTGAGTCTCGGCTGTTCCCGGCCAAACGCTACCGCCTGGACATCCTCGAGCGTGAGATGATGCCCGTCGATCTCGAGCAATCGATCGCCTCCTGGTCCGAAAGCGGCCTCGGGCCGTCTTCTGCCCTCGTTATACCCGCGGCTTGCCGGGGTGTCCACGCTGCCGCACTAGCATGGTAGAGTGTGCACAAGCTTAGGGCCAGATGCCTTCTCAGCCGGCGGTAGAGACGATGGTGGCAAGGACGGCGAACGGTCCGCTCCCAGCCTTCATGGCGTGGGGTACGAGAGGCGGTACGGCCAGAAGGTCTCCCGTGCTCGCGTCGTGCCTTTCGTCGCCCGACACGAGCACGCCCTCGCCCGTCACCACCTGCATGAGAACGGTGGCGGCAGCCGTGTGCCGCGAGATCTCCTGTCCCGCCGCAAGGCAGAAGAGGACGACGCGCAGGGCGCCCTCCTGCGCGATCGTCTCGCGCACCGGAGCCGTCTCGTCGAAACGTATCCTTTCCTCGATGTGCACCAAACCCCATTCCTCCTCGTTCCGGATCTTCTGTCGGACCAAAGCCTAGCGCCTCGGCACCTGGAGCGGAGTGATCGTCGACACCAATCCCCGGGGCGGCGTGTCCTTGGAGCCCTGGCACATCCGACGCGACTCCATCTCCCCGCCCTCCTCTGTGCGAGCTCTGCGCCCGTCCTTTACAAGACTTCTTTTGAAAGTTATCTTTTGACTATGCAAAGACCACCTCAGCGCAGCCTCGAACTGACTGATCCTCGGGCCCTGCGCGCCTTGGCGCACCCGACCCGTCTCAAGCTCCTCGCCCTCCTGCGCAGCGTCGGTCCCCTGACCGCCAGCCAGGCCGCCGAGCGAACGGGTGAGAGCGCGGGCAGCTGCTCCTTCCACTTCCGACAGCTCGCAAGGTGGGGCCTGTGCGAGGAGGCAGGCGGAGGGCATGGACGCGAGCGTCCCTGGCGAGCCACCGCTGCGTCGACCTCGTGGTCCGATGCGGGCGCCAGTGATGAAATGGCCGAAGCATCCCACATCTTCAGCCGCACGATCGCCGAGGGGTATCACGAAAGCTTCCTGCATTGGCTCGACACGCGCGGGCGCGAGCCGCTCGCCTGGCTAGAGGCCGCGAACTTCGGCGACGTACTGCTCTACGTCACCCCAGAGGAACTCAGGGAGACCGTCCAGGCGGTCCGCCAGGCGCTCGAAAGCGTCGCGCGGCGCACCGCCGAGCGGCAGATCCCGCATCCGGGCGCGAGAATGGTGCAGTTCATCGCCATGGGCTTCCCGATCGACGACAAGGACCCAAGACATGCCTAGCCAAGGCGCCATGCCGGGCCTGCCTCCGCTGCTCAAAGACAGGGTGTTCCGCCGCTACTGGTCTGGCGCGACGGTCTCGCTCCTCGGTGACCGGATCAGCGGCCTCGCCCTACCGCTGGCGGCGATTCTCAGCCTGCATGCCGGTGCTGCGCAGATGGGTGAACTGACGGCCGCTGGTCTCCTGCCGGCGCTCGCCTTCTCCCTGCCAATCGGCATCTGGGTGGATCGCAGCCGCAGCAAGCGTCACCTGATGATCGCCTCCGACATCCTGCGCGCGCTCCTGATCGGCTGCATCCCTCTGCTGTTCGTGCTGGGGCACCTGGCATTCGCCGAACTCTATGGGGTCGCCCTCCTGGTCGGCACATTGAGTCTTACGTTCCAGCTGGCGCAGAACTCCCTCTTCCCCGCCTTCGTCACGAAGGATCGATACGTGGACGCAAACGCGCTCCTGCAAGGCAGCAGAGCGGTGTCCTATCTGGCCGGGCCGAGCCTGGGCGGCTTTCTCGTGCAGCTCCTGTCCGCCCCGATCGCAGTGCTGTTCGACGCCTTCTCCTACGTCGTGTCGGCGCTGACCCTGCTCGGCATCGCCCCGCAGGAGCCACCGCCGGCTCCACGCACGCACCAAGGCGCGAGCGTCGGCGTGCGCTTCCTCTGGCACTCCCCGGTCCTCAGGCCGATGCTCCTGGCCCTGGCGACCGTGAACCTCTTCAACTACGTCTTCAGCGCCCTCTTCCTGCTCTACGCGAGCCAGGGCCTGCACATCGGCGCAGCCCTGATCGGACTGATCTCCGGTATCGGGGCGATGGGCGCCATCACGGGCGCCCTTGTGGCTGGCCGGCTGAGCCGCAGGATCGGTGTCGGCCGGACCCTTCTTTTTGGTACCGCGCTCTTCCCCGCACCGCTCTTGCTGGTCCCGCTGGCCGGCGGCCCGCGCCTTCTCGTCCTCGCCCTGCTGCTTGCGGCGGAACTGGGTTCAGGCTTCGGCGTCATGCTGCTCGACATCAGCTTCGGGGCGCTCTGGACCGCGCACCTGCCCGACGAGATCCGCGCTCGCGTCAATGGCGCGTTCTCCTTCGTCAACAACGGCATCCGGCCGATCGGCGCCCTGCTCGGCGGCGCGCTGCCGGCGCTGATCGGCGTCCATGGGACGCTCTGGCTCGGTGCCGTTGGGGCCCTTCTCGGCTGCCTATGGCTCCTGCCGTCGCCGGTTCCCTCCCTCAAGAGCGTCGAGGTTCAGGCCCAGCCCGCCGGAATAGAGGCGTAGGCTGATCTGGTTCCTTGTCTTTGACAGGCTTCTCGGCGGGCACCTACAATGGAATGAACTTTGGTAAAGGTCAGGTGGCCAACGTGGATCTGCAGCGCCCGCGCGGCACCCAGGACATCCTTCCCGCCGTGACGCCGATCTGGCACCGCGTCGAGGCCGCCGCGCATCGGGTCGCCCAGTCGTACGGCTACCGCGAGATCCGTACGCCGGTCTTCGAACACGTCGAGGTCTTCCGTCGCGGCGTCGGCGACGCGACCGACATTGTCGAGAAGGAAATGTACGAGTTCGAAGACCGCGGAGGCCGCAGGCTCGTACTGAGGCCGGAGAGCACCGCCGCGGTGGCGCGCGCCCTGCAGCAGACATCGCTGCTCTCGGAGCCGCCGGTGCGGCTCTACTACATACAGTCCCACTTCCGCTATGAACGGCCGCAGTCCGGTCGGCTGCGCCAGCACACGCAATTCGGCGTCGAGGCTTGGGGCGTTCCCGGACCTTTGGCGGATGCCGAGGTGATCGCACTCGCCGAGAGTCTTCTCACCGATCTGGGCCTCAAGGGCCTCGTGGTACGCCTGAACTCGATCGGCTGCAGCGACTGCCGCCCGCGCTACCGCGAGGCCCTCGTGACCTATCTCGCGGGCCGCCGCGACGAGCTCTGCGGCGACTGCCAGCGCAGGCTCGATCAGAATCCCCTGCGCGTGCTCGACTGCAAGGTGCCCACCTGCCAGGCGGTCGTCGCCGACAGTCCGAAGCCTCTCGACTACCTCTGCGAAACCTGCCAGACCCACCTGGCCGGCGTGGAGGGTGCCCTCTCCGCCCTCGGCATCACGTACGTGCGCGACGGTTCGCTCGTGCGCGGTCTCGACTACTACACCCGCACCGTGTTCGAGATCGGCTACGACAAGCTGGGTGCCCAGTCGACCGTCTGCGGCGGCGGGCGCTATGACGGACTGATGGAAGCGCTCGGCGGCAAGGCGCAGCCTGCCGTCGGATTCGGACTCGGCCTCGAGCGACTCATCCTGACGCTCGGGGCGGAAGGGCTCGTTCCCCCCGAAGGGGCGGCCGTGGACGCCTATATCGCCTATCTCGGCCCGCAGCTCGGGCCCGAGGCGATGCGCGTCGCGCAGATGCTCAGGGCGGCCGGGCAGAGGGTCGAGATGGAGGCGCTCGGGCGCAGCCTCAAGGCACAGCTTCGGCGCGCGCAGAAGCTCATGGCGCCTTACGTCGTGATCATCGGTCCTCAGGAGCTTGAGCGCGGGGTGGCGATGGTGCGAAATATGGAGACCTCCGCCCAGGCGGAGGTCCCGATCGAAAGACTTGCCGCGACCTTCGCGAGATAGATTGCCTGAACACGGAAAGGAGTTCCCAAAACACATGCAAAGGGTCGGTGCAGGGACGCTTCATGCTGCCGACGTGGATCGGCTTGTGCGTATCTCCGGATGGGTACATCGCGTGCGCGACCATGGCGGCGTGCTCTTCTTCGATCTCCGCGACCGCTCCGGCGTCGTGCAGATCGTCGTGTCGCCGCAGGACGCCGCCTATCAGACGGCGCAGGAACTGCATCCCGAATGGGTCGTTGCCGTAGAGGGCACGGTGCGGCGCCGCCAGAGCGGTGCCGTCAACCCAAAGCTCGCGACCGGCGAGATCGAAATCGTCGACGCGAACATCGAGGTGTTGGCGCAGTCGGACGTGCCGCCGCTCCTGCCCTCGGCGGCCGAGGCGCCGGATGAGGCGGTGCGCCTGCGCTACCGCGTACTGGATCTGCGCCGCCAGGAGATGCAGGAGAACCTTGCGCTGCGTCATCGCCTGCTGCAGGTGACGCGCCGCCACCTCGACGAGGCCGGCTTCTACGAGCTCGAGACACCGATGCTGACCCGCTCGACACCGGAAGGCGCCCGGGACTTCCTCGTGCCGAGCCGGCTGCAGCCAGGTGCATTCTACGCCCTGCCGCAGTCGCCGCAGCTCTTCAAGCAGCTCCTGATGGTGGCGGGATTCGAGCGCTACTTCCAGGTCGTGCGGTGCTTCCGCGACGAGGACCTCAGGGCAGACCGCCAGCCCGAGTTCACCCAGATCGACATCGAGATGTCGTTCGTCGACGAGGAGGATGTGCTGGCGCTTGCCGAGGGCCTGACAGAAGGCATCGCCACGGCTGCGGGCTGGGAGGTCGAGCTGCCGCTGCCGCGCCTCACGTACCAGGAGGCCATGCGGCGCTTCGGCTCCGACAAACCGGACCTGCGCATCCCGTGCGAGATCGTGGATCTCGAGGCGTTTGCGACGGCCTTCAGCGCGCCGTTCCTGCGCGATGCCGTCGCGGCCGGTGGCGTCCTCCGGGGACTCAAGGCAGCCGGTGCGGCTGAGCTCACCCGCAAGCAGTGGGACGAACTCGGCCGCCAGATCGAGCGTTTCGGCTTCAAGAGCGTGCCGTATCTCGCCCTCCAGGGCGGCGATCTCAAGGGGAGCCTCGCGAAGGCGGTCGATCAGGCGAGATGGCCCGACCTCGCGGCGGCGCTAGAGCTCGCGGCCGGAGACGCCGCCCTGCTCCTCGCCGGTCCGGAAGAGGCGGTGAGCCTCGCGCTCGGGCAGCTCAGGCTGATGCTCGCGGATCAGTTCGGCTGGCGCGAGGCTGGCCATCGGTTCCTCTGGGTGACCGATTTCCCGCTCATGGAGTGGAGCGCCGAAGAGAACCGCGCGGTGTCGCGCCATCACCCATTTACCCACCCGAACCCCGCCGACCTCGACCGCCTGGAGGCAGAACCCCTGGCGGTGCGCGCCCAAGCCTACGACCTCGTCCTCGACGGCGTCGAGATCGCGGGCGGCTCGATCCGCATCCACGAGCGTGAGCTCCAGGAGCGGATCTTCCACCTACTCGGCCTCGGCCAGGAGGAGGCGCAGGGCAAGTTCGGTTTCCTGCTGGATGCCTTCCGTTTCGGCGCGCCGCCGCACGGTGGCGTCGCCTTCGGCTTCGACCGCCTCTGCATGCTGCTCGCGGGTGCGACCAGCATTCGCGACGTGATTGCCTTCCCCAAGACGGCCAAAGGCACGGACCTCCTGACAGGTGCACCGGCCGAAGTCGCGCAGGCGCAGCTCGACGAGCTGAACCTCGAACTGCGGCCGGTGGAGCACAAAGCCTAGCGGACCGCCGTCGGCACCAGAAGATCGACGACTCCGATCACGAAGGCCGCGAGCAGGGCGCCAATCGCCGAGACGTGCATGCCTGGCACGATGAACTGCACGAGCCAGATCACCACCGCCGAGACCAGGAAACCGACGATCCCGCGTCCGTACGTCGAGTTGCGGCGGCCCAGCGCGAGTTCGATCAGGTAGCTCACCGCCGCGATCGCAAGCGCGGCCACGAGCGCCTCGCCGAACGTCAGGTGGCTGAAGCCCGGCACGATGTAACCGACCAGCATCAGGACGATCGCCGCGACGATGAATCGTACGACGGTGCCCATAAAGCGCATGCCGACACCTCCGAGCGCTAGTTTCGCAAAGACGGTCAAAGGCTATGCGCCGAATTCCGCGACAGACTCGCGCCACGCGGCGCGTCAAGGTCCCAACGGCGCTTTGATCGCGCGCTGGGCAGGTGCTATACTTCGTTCGCAGTCACCCGACCATGTGCGACCCCTTATAAGCAGTTTTGAGCCAACACCAAAACTGCGGGAGCCAGGATTCTTGAGGCGGGAAGGCATGCCCCCATTTCGGGGAGCCTCGATGTCCCGGGGCCGGCACCCACCTGCCTGAGGCAGGTTCAAAACGCGAGCGGGAACGGCATGGTGGGGTCTTCGGAACCTCCGCGCAAGCGGAGGTTCTTCGTATCTCTGCGCGAATGCATCATGCGGAGGGATTGTCTTTGATAGATCTGCGCAGCGACACCGTGACGAGGCCCACCGACGAGATGCGTGCCGCCATGGCTACGGCCGAGGTGGGCGACGACGTCTGGGGGGATGACCCCACGGTCAACCGCCTGGAGGCCGTAGCCGCAGACTGGCTCGGCAAGGAGGCCGCCCTGTTCGTGGCGAGCGGCACAATGGGCAATCAGGTGGCCGTGATGACGCACTGCCGTCCTGGCGACGAGGTGCTGGTGGAGGCCGAGGCGCACATCTACTGGTACGAGGTCGGGGGCATCGCGCGCCTCGCGGGCGCGCAGCCGCGGCCGATCCGCACGCCGGACGGCATCCTGACGCCGGAGCTCGTCCGAGGGGCTGTGCGGGAGGAGAACATCCACTACCCGACGCCGCGCCTTCTGTGCCTCGAAAACACCCACAATCGCGCGGGTGGCAAGGTGCACCGGCTGCCGGAATTCAGATCCGTCGTCGACCACGCGCACAGCATGGGGCTGAAGGTGCACCTAGACGGTGCGCGCCTTGCGAACGCGGCCGTCGCGCAGGGGATCCCGATGCGGGAGGCGGCCGCAGGCGTCGACAGCGTGATGTGCTGCCTCTCGAAGGGGCTTTGCGCACCGGTCGGGTCCGTGCTCGCCGGCACTAAGGCCTTCATCGCCGAGGCGCGCCGGAACCGCAAGGTCCTGGGTGGCGGCATGCGCCAGGCGGGCATCCTCGCCGCCGCCGGCCTCATCTCGATCGAGCGGATGACCGACCGTCTCAGGGAGGACCATCAGCTCGCCAAGGAAATCGCCGAGTCCCTCGCGGACGTTCCCGGCGTCCTCTGCGACCCGGGTGCGGTGGAGACCAACATGGTGCAGGTGGACCTCGATCGCCCCGCGGGGCCGATCGTCGATGCGCTCGCGCGGGAAGGCGTGCTTTGCGGCACGTCGGGCCCGACGCGCATTCGTCTCGTCACGCACCACGATGTGGCGGGCATTCGCGCTGGCGACGTCGCGGGAGCCTTCCGCGCCGCTCTCGCCTGAGCACCCCATCCCGCCGGACAACATGGGAGCGCCCGCAGTGTCCTGGCCTCGGGTCGCCAAGACACTGCGGGCTTTTCGCATCGTGGCCGCAACTGATCAGGCGTTTTCGGCGGCTGCCTCCGCCAGGGACATCTGGCCGAGCGTGTCCTCGATCGTATTCTGCAGGCGCTGCCAGACCTTGCGCGTGTAGCAGCGGTCCTG
>DAIBJA010000021.1 GCA_027420455.1 Clostridia bacterium
GGATTACGCACCCTCTATCAGCCCTCCTGCACGAAGGAGCCTGCCGCTCTCCACGGCAGGCTCCCTGTCTGTCTGTCCTTCGGTCTCAAAGACCCCGAGCGACCCCCTGTCTGTCTGTCGCTCGCACCGGAAGCACCTACACGTTGCAGAAAGTTTAGGAGAAGGGAGCTTAAACGGCTAAAGAGGACCACAGGGCCCCCTGGCGGCAAACAGCTGGGCCTACCGAACGCCTCGACGGCGACGGGTACGTCTGCTGTACATGCCGCGTCCGACCGGGCGCGGCATAGGATCCCAGGTGGGAATGGGGGTGCGCGTTGATGGCAAGGATAGACCCTGACGACCTGTCCGACATCGAGTTGGATCAGGCGTTCGAGGTCATCATCAACCAGGCGCGTATCCGCCTTGAGCTGCCGCAACTAATGGCGAGGGTGCTGGACTGCAACCCGGAGCAAGTCCATCGAGCAATTCGTGAGTTGGCGGACCACAGTCGACCGCTTGCGGACATTGCCGAGGACCTCCGGAGGACCTTGGGGGAGGGGTAGTACGTGCGGGTGGCATTGTACTGCCGTATCTCTACCGACGAGGACCTGCAACGTTACTCCTTGGTGAACCAGGAGGCGTCGTTGCGCCGCTACGCAGAAGAACGGGGCTGGGAGATCGCCGGCGTCTTCGTGGACCGGATCAGCGGCAGCAAGGACAAGCGTCCCGGTCTGAACCGCCTTCTCGACTCCCTGGCCAGCGGGGACGCGGACGCGGTGATGGTGACGGAACAAGATCGATTGAGCCGCCTGGACGAGATTCCGTGGGCCCTTCTCAAGCAGACCTTCCGGGACTCTGGGGCCAGGTTCTTCACCCTGTCGGGCGAGGTGGACTTCCACAACGAGGACGACGAGTTCTCGGCCGACATCATGGCCTTGATCGACCGCCGGCGGCGCAAGACCATTGTGAGGCAGATGGTTCGAGGCCGGGCGGGAGCGGCCAAGCGAGGCGAGTGGTTGGGGCGGCTTCCCTTCGGATACCGCAGGAGTCCCGAGACAAAGCATCTTGAGTCTCATCCGGCCGAGGCCCAGCTGGTTCGGCAGATCTTTCAGCTTTTCAGCCAACAAAAGATGGGCAGCATGCGTCTCTCTGCCCTCATGCGGGACCTCATTCCGACAAGACGTGTCGACCAGGCGTTCATCATTCATGTGTTGCGCAACCCCGTATACAGAGGCGACTTGGTGATGCAGGTCGGTGGGGAAAGCATATGTGTCGAAGGAACACATGAGCCGATCGTCAGCCGCGATCTCTGGGAGACGTGCAACCAGCTACTGAACAGGAGGAGCGCCGAGAACAAGAAGTCCAGGATCGAGAGCACCGTTGGGCTCGTTGCCGGCATGGTCTACTGCGCCGACTGCGGGCAGCTCCTCTCGCCCACCACGGCTACGAAACGGGTTCGCGATGAGGTTCGTCGTTACCACTATTACCGGCACGTTCGCCAGCACCGGGACGCAGAGTTGCCTGACGGCCACCTGTGTCGTGCGGCGCATCGGGCAGATCAGGTAGACGCGGACGTCCGAGCCCAACTGACCCGCATCGCCACGTCGCCGGCCGCAAGGCGCCAGATGCTCCGCCGCTTGGGGGACAGCAAGGAGGCGGAGCAACTCGACGCGAGGCAGCGGGAACTCGGCGATCAGATTGCGTCCTTGCGCCGAAAGCAGGAGCGGCTCCTGCAGCTCTTCCTCTCGGGGGACTGGGATCGGACCCGCCTGAACGCGGAGAAGAGAAACCTCGATCGAAGCATCGCGACCCTCGAAGGTGAGGCGAGCGACGTGCAGGGGAGGCTGCGGCTCGCCCGTGTGGACGCCTTCAGCCTCGATCTGCTTGCGGAGACGTTCGCGGTGGCGGCGGACATGGCGAGCCTGTCCTTCAGCGACCAGCAAACGGTCGTGCGCGGGCTCGTCGACCGTGTGGAGATCCACCGTAACGGGAGCGTCAGGGTGATCGCCAAGGTGTCCGTGGCCGCACATGAGACAAATGCGACGCAGTTTGTACACCATGGCACTGGGGCAGGATAATCCGAGCGTCAAACCGAACTCGGTGGCCGCCGATTTGAGCCGTGTCGCGGACACCGTCGTCGCCGCCCTCGAGCATCGGCAACTGCAGCCCTTGCTGGTATGCTGACCTGGACGGAGGATGACCTTGAAAAGCGCTAATGTCGTAATCGTAGGTGCTGCCGGTCTCGTGGGCCAGGAGATCGCCTTGGTCCTGGCCGAGCACGGCGACGCCCTGCCGGTGAGGGAGATCCGCGTGGTTGCGAGCGACCGCTCCGCGGGGCATGAACTGACCGCCCTTGGCCGCCGCCTCACGGTGGCAGCGATCTCCGAAGACAGCTTCCGCGGGATGGATTTCGCGTTCTTCGCCGCGCCGAACGACGTCTCGGCGCATTATGCGCCGATCGCGGCGCAAGCGGGCGTCGTGTGCATCGACAAGTCTAGCCACTTCCGCATGCAGGCGGGCATCCCCCTGGTGGTGCCCGAGGTGAACCTCGGGCACATCGGTCCCGAGGATCGCATCATCGCGAGCCCCAACTGCTCGACCATCCAGCTCGTCATGGCCCTCGGACCGCTCGAACGGGCGTACGGCATCCGCCGCGTGATCGTCAGCACGTACCAGTCGGTTTCGGGCAGCGGGCGCGAGGCGCTTGACGGCCTTGAGGCCGAGGCACGGGCCTGGGCCGGGGGTGCGGCGAGCGAGCCCAAGGCGTACCGGGAGCCGATCGCCTTCAACGTGCTGGCACAGTGCGACGCGTTCCAGCCGGATGGCTTCACGAAGGAAGAGCTCAAGCTGCGCCAAGAGACGCGCAAGATCCTAGGACGGCCGGACCTGGAGCTCGCCGCGACCGCGGTGCGCGTGCCGGTCCGGATCGGGCACGCGGAAGCGGTCACGGTGGAACTCGGCCGCAGCGTCACCGCCGAAGAGGCTCGCGAGCTGCTGCGCGGCCAGACGGGCGTGCGCATCGTGGATGATCCGCAGGCGGGGGTGTACCCGACGCCGCTCCAGGCGGCTGGTCAGGACGACGTGCTGATTGGGCGGCTGCGCCAGGATCCGGATCGCGAGGACACCCTGCACTTCTTTGTCGTGGCGGACAACTTGCGCAAGGGCGCGGCGACCAACGCCGTGCAGATTGCCGAGGCGTTATGGCAGAACAGGAAGTAATCGTCCAGAAGTTCGGCGGCACCTCCGTCGTCGACTTCGAGCATCGCGCGCGCGTCTCGCAGATCGTGCAGACCGCCTTGCAGGAGGGCTTTCGCACCGTCGTCGTCGTGTCGGCCCCTGGCCGGCTCGGGGACGCCTACGCCACCGACACCCTGCTGCAGCTCGTGGCCAACGAGGGCGCCAAAGTGCCGACGCGCGAGACCGACCTCCTCCTGAGCTGCGGCGAGATCATCTCCGCCGTGGTGATGGCGGGCCACCTGCGCAAGGACGGAGTGCCCGCGAGGGCCTTGACCGGCCCCCAGGCCGGCATCGAGACCGACGGCCGCTTCGGCGACGCCAAGATCCTTCGGGTGGACCCGGGACCGATCAGCGCCGTGCTGGATGAGGGGCTGGTGCCTGTGGTGGCGGGATTCCAGGGCAGGACGCCGCAGGGCGAGATCGCCACGCTCGGCCGCGGTGGCTCCGACACCTCGGCGGCCGCGATCGGCGCGGCCCTGGGGGCGACCTATGTCGACATCTATACCGACGTCGACGGCGTGAAGACGGCCGACCCGCGCATCGTGCCGGAGGCGCGGACGATCAGTGCCCTCGACTACGACGAGCTCTTCCAGATGGCGCAGGCAGGCGCCAAGGTGGTACACCCGCGTGCCGTGGAAGTTGCCCGCCAGGCCCGCGTACCGTTGCGCGTTCGCTCCACGGTGGGGGACGAGACAGGCACCGTGGTGGGCGGAGCGCGCCTGCAGGACCTCTGGCACGCGCGCCGGCCTGAGAACACCGTGGTCGGCGTCACGGACCGATCCGACATCGGCGAGGTCATCGTGAGCACGCCGACCGGCAGCGAACGCACCCAGGTCGAGGCGAAGGTCTTCCAGGAGCTGGCCTCGCATGGCATCTCGGCCGACATGATCTCCGTTTCGCCAGGACGTGTGGCGTTCATCGTCAGCAAGACGCGCCTTGAGGACGCTGGCCGCCTGGTCGCGGCGCTCGGACTGCCGGTCCAGACCAGGGACGACGTGGCCAAGGTCGCGATCATCGGCTCCGCCATCGCCGGACTGCCCGGTGTCATGGCGACCCTGATGGCGGGACTCGTCGACGCGGGCGTCGAGATCCTCGAGACGTCGGACTCCCACTCATCCATCGCCTGCCTCGTGCCGGAAGGTCGCCGCGTCGACGCGGTGCGCACCCTCCATCGCCAGTTCCACCTCTCTTAAGCGATCGCGGAAGGAGGCTGCACGATGCCGGCTGGAAAGCTCTTGACGGCCATGGCCACGCCCTTCGATCAGGACCTCCAGGTGGATCTGCGCAAGGCGCAGGCCCTCGCGCTGCAGCTCGTCGAGGACGCTTCCGACGGCATCGTGGTGGCGGGGACGACCGGGGAGTCGCCGACCTTGGGCGAACGCGAGAAGCTCGACCTCTTCACCGCCGTCGTGGACGCCGTCGGCGACCGGGCGGATGTCTGGGCGAACACGGGCAACTACGACACGAAGGCGTCGATCGACCTCAGCCGCGCGGCCGAGAAGCTCGGCGTCCATGGCGTCATGCTCGTGGTGCCGTACTACAACAAGCCGCCGCAGGAGGGGCTCTACCGGCATTTCCGCGCGATCGCGGAAGCGATCGAGGTGCCGGTGATGCTCTACAACGTTCCTTCCCGCACCAGCCAGAACATGACGGCCGAGACGGTGCTGCGCCTGCAGCGGGACTGCCCGAACATCGTCGCGGTCAAGGAGGCTTCGGGCAACTTCGAGCAGGCGGCCGAGATCATCAAAGGCGCGAGAGGCGACTTCGCGCTCTATTCGGGCGATGACAAGTCGACGTTGCCCCTGCTCTCGATCGGGGGGCAGGGCGTGGTCTCCGTCGCGTCGCACCTCGCGGGAGTGCGCATCCGGCGCATGATCGACGCGTTCATGACCGGGCAGGTACGCGTGGCGCAGGAGCTGCACCTCGAACTTCTGCCGCTCTTCACCGGACTCTTCGTGACCACGAGCCCCGTGCCGCTCAAGTGGGCCATGAAGGCGGTCGGCAGGGATCTGGGCGGCGTCAGGCCCCCGCTCTGCCCGCCGAGCGCATCCGAGGAGGCGTTCCTGCGCAGCCTTCTCCATGACCAGGGCCTCGGCTGACGCCGCCGGCCCCTTGCGGTTGCGGCGGCGCGATCCAGTGGCTATACTGGACGCTAGATACTTGTGTACGGACCTGCGCTGAGGGCAAACGATGCTGCCTCGGGGTCGCCAGGACGTCGGGCGACAAGCTGGGGGAGCGGGGCGCCGATGTGCGCCCTTGTTTGCCGTAGGCGCTCACATAGGCCGCGCCTGTGGGCGCGCGTCGAGGGCCTGCGCACGTGGGAGGTAAAATCAGTTTGACGGGACCCGCAAGACGCGCACCGACGAGGTCGCGCGTCGCAGAGAAAGGCAAGCTCCACGTCATCCCGCTCGGCGGGATCGGCGAAATCGGCAAGAACATGTACGCCTACGAATACCAGGGCGACATCATCGTCGTCGACTGCGGGCTGATGTTTCCGGAGGACGAGATGTACGGCGTCGATCTCGTCATTCCGGACATCAGCTTTCTGCTTGAGCACCGCGAACAGGTGCGCGGCATCTTCCTGACGCACGGCCACGAGGACCACATCGGCGGCCTGCCGTTCGTGCTGAAGCAGCTTCAGGTTCCCATCTTCGCGACGAAGCTGACGTTCGGCATGATCCGCGGCAAGCTCGAGGAGCACGGCATGGTCGCCCACGAGCAGTCGCGGGAGATCCAGGCGGGCGACACGCTGCACGTCGGGCCGTTCCACGTCGAGGCTATCCGGGTGAACCACTCGATCCCCGACGCGGTCGCCTTCGCGATCCACACGCCGATCGGCACCGTGGTGCACACCGGCGACTTCAAGTTCGACCAGACCCCGGTGGACGGAGAGGTGGCGGACTTCCATCGCTTGGCCGAGCTTGGCCACCAAGGGGTGCTGGCGCTCTTCTCGGACTCGACGAACGCCGAGCGGCCGGGCTACACCGGTTCCGAGCGCCTGGTCGGCAAGGCCCTCGACGAGGTGATCGCCGGCGCCAAGCAGCGCGTGCTGGTGGCGTCGTTCGCGAGCAATGTGCACCGCGTGCAGCAGGTCATGAACGCGGCGGAGAAGAACGGGCGCAAGCTCGCCGTCGTAGGCCGCAGCATGGAGAACGTGGTGCGGATCGCCCTCGAGCTAGGCTACCTCAAGGCGTCCGAGGGGACGCTGATCGAAATCGACGACATCAGCCGCTTCCCCGCGAACCAGGTCGTCATCATGACGACAGGCTCCCAGGGCGAGCCGATGGCGGCGCTCTCGCGCATGGCGGCCTCCGAGCACAAGAAGGTCGAGATCCTGCCCGGCGACACGGTGATCATCGCCGCGACACCGGTGCCAGGCAACGAAAAGTCCGTCAGCCGGACGATCAACAACCTCTACCGGCGCGGCGCGGAAGTCGTGTACTCGTCGCACATGGGCGTGCACGTGTCGGGCCACGCGGCGCAGGAAGAGCTCAAGCTGATGATGTCGCTCGTCCAGCCGCGCTTCTTCTGCCCGATGCACGGCGAGTACCGCATGCTGATCACGAACGCGCGCCTCGCGGAGTCGGTCGGCATCCCCAAGCCCAACATCCTGATCGGCGAGATCGGCTCGGTCTACGAGTTCACCGAGGGGACCGCCGCCATCGTCGGCAAGGTCAATTCGGGCTCGGTCTTCGTCGACGGCCTCGGGGTCGGCGATGTCGGCAACATCGTTCTGCGCGACCGCAAGCTGCTCGCGGAGGATGGCGTGATCGTGGTCGTGGTCGCCATCGACCGCGAGTCGCAGACCGTGATCTCGGGACCGGACATCGTGTCGCGCGGCTTCGTCTACGTGCGCGAGTCCGACCAGCTGATCGAGGACGCGAAGCAGAGGATCCGCGAGGCGCTCGAGACCGCCGACAGCCGCCGCATGGGCGACTGGTCCGCGATCAAGTCGCTGGTGCGCGACACCCTGGGGAGGTTCGTCTTCGAGCGCACCCGCCGCCGGCCGATGATCCTGCCCATCGTCATGGAGATCTGAGCGTGTCGCCTCGTGCGCAGGCTGGCCTCGCCGTCCTGTTCGCGAACCTTGTCTGGTCGACCACCTACCCCGTGTCGCAGGTGGCTCTGGGAATCGGCGCAGGACGGCTTGCCGCCCTGCGCTTCCTCATTTCCGGCATTATCGCGCTGCCGCTCTTATGGGGGCAGCGCCTGCCGCGCGGACGCATGCTGCTCGCGGCGATCGGACTCGGCCTCCTCGGCTTCAGCGTGGCCTTCCTCCTGCAGGTCGAGGGTATTCGCCTCGCTGGCGCTTCCCTCGCCGCGATCTCGATCGCGCTCGAGCCGCTCGCGACCGCCATCGTGGCGCGCTTCTTCTTGCGTGAGCGCCTGCCGCGCCTCGCGCCGATCGGCTTTGCCCTCGCAGTCCTCGGCACGTGGCTCCTCGCGGGTGAGCCGCGCCCGGGCCACGACGCGAACCTGCCCGGAATCCTCCTGCTCGTGGCGTCCGCCGCGAGCTTCGGCTTCTACAACGTGTTCTCGAAGCCCGTGACGGAGCAGGTGGGCGAGATGCCGCTGACGGTGATCGGCGCCCTGGCCGCAGGCGTCGCCTTCCTGCCGTGGCTCTTCATCGGCCCGCCGCTCCCGAGCATGCCGCGCGCTGATGTGCTTTGGACGCTCTACCTGGCGCTTGGGCCGACGCTGCTCAGCTACTTCCTCTGGTTCTACGCGGTGCGGCGCGCGGATGTCGGCTTCGCGGCGTTCTTTCTCTATGTCCAGCCGGTCGTCGGCTCGCTCCTCAGCTGGGTCTGGCTTGGGCAGGCCCTGACGCCCGTGGAAATTGCAGGCGCCGTGCTGGTGCTGTTCGCGGTCTATCTCGGCGTTCGTCCTGCCGAACCTCTCGTGGAGCGCGCCTGAGCCCGGAGCGGGCATGCTAGGGTGCGGGGAGGGACGCCCAGGTGTCGAAGCCTGCCGAGGGCCCCGAAGAGAACCGGGAATCGGCCCGGGCCGAAGAGGCCATCACGTCGCTTGGCACGTCCACCGTGCCGAAGGCGCGCAGCCCCATCCACTGCCTGACCGTGATCGGCCAGGTGGAGGGGCACATCCTGCTGCCGAGCCAGAACAAGACGACCAAGTACGAACACGTGATCCCGCAGCTCGTGGCGATCGAGGAGGACCCCGAGGTCAAGGGCCTGCTCGTCGTGCTCAACACGGTGGGCGGCGATGTCGAGGCGGGGCTGGCCATCGCCGAATTGATCGCGGGGCTCAGCAAGCCGACCGTGAGCCTCGTCCTCGGCGGTGGCCACTCGATCGGCGTGCCGATCGCGGTCGCCGCGGACTGCTCCTTCATCGCCCCGACCGCCACGATGACGGTGCACCCGCTGCGCCTCAACGGGCAGGTCGTCGGGGTGCCGCAGACCTACGAGTACATCGACCGCATGCAGGACCGCGTGATCCGCTTCATCGCCGGCCACTCCCGCATCCGCGAGGGCAGGCTCAAGGAACTGATGCTGCGGACGGGGGAACTCGCGCGCGACGTCGGTACGGTCCTCGTGGGCCAGGAGGCGGTGCGCGAAGGCCTGATCGACCGGGTCGGCACGTTGCAGGAGGCCATGGCCGAGGTGGAGCGCCGCGTAGGCGGGGAAGGAGGTAAGCGCCACGATGCTGTGGACGATCGTCGATCCCGAGACCATCTGGCAGCAGCCGGCGGAGGAGGCGCTGACGGTGCGCAGGCACCGGCAGGGCTTCGTCGTCGTCCGCGCCGGTCGCGGTGGTAACGAGCAACTGGAGCGCCTGATCGCGACCGACCCCGCCCTCTACCTCGATCCGTCGCTGCAGCCGGGAGGACCGCCGCCCGCGTCGTGACGGCGCAGGAAACGGGCCTTTTCCTCCCGAAAGCGTGCTGCGTTGCGAAAGGGAGGAAGGGCCGTTGCCGGACGTCCGCCGTGTTCTCTTGTCCCTCCGTGACGGGCGCGAGCTCGATGTCTATACCGCCGGGGATGCCAGCTGGCCGCTTGTGCTGATCCACAACGGCACGCCCACGGGTGGCGGGTTCCTCACGCAGCATCTGATCGACGCCGAAGCGCGGCACCTGCGACTCGCGAGCTACAGCCGGCCGGGGTACGGGCGGTCGACGCGCCTTCGGGGGCGCGTCGTAGCCCAGGCCGCGGCGGACGCCGCCGCGATCGCCGATCACCTCGGCGCGGACCGGTTCGCCACCTGGGGCATCTCGGGCGGCGGGCCGCACGCCCTTGCCTGCGCCGCCCTGCTTCCTGACCGCATCGTCGCCGCGGCCTCCTTTGCGGCGGTCGCCCCCTACGACCTCATGGGGCGGGACTTCATGACGGGCATGGGTCAGGAGAACATCGACGAGTTCTCCGCCGCGCTGGCGGGCGAGGAGACCTTGACCGCCTACCTCGCGGAGGCGATGAAGGGCCTCCAGGCGGCCAGCGTCGAGCAGGCGGTGGAGGCGATGCATACCCTCCTGAGCCCTGAGGACCGCGCCGTCTTCACCGGCGAGTTCGGTCGCGAGCTCGTGCAGACGATGCGGGATGGTCTCGCAACCGGGTTCTACGGCTGGCTCGACGACGACCTTGCGTTTACGCGGCCCTGGGGATTCGCCCTCGGTGACATCCGGGTGCCCTTGCAGGTCTGGCAGGGTCGGCACGACCTGATGGTGCCTTACGCGCACGGCCCGCTCATCGCCGACGCGATCCCTGGAGTCGAGCGGCATCTCTCGGACGTCGATGGCCATCTCACGCTCTACGCCCGGCGCGTGCCCGAGGTCCACGGCTGGATCGCCGAGCACTTCTGAAGTTCGCAGACCGCCTCCCGGCAGGAACGGCGCCCCGCTTGGACGAAGGCGCTCTTGTTCCTGAGTCAGGGAGGCGTTTTGCGTGCCCAAAGCACCGGTAACCGCCCAGGACATCTTGCGCATCCGCCTTGCGGCGAATGTCGAGATCTCGCCCGACGGAGGGCTGATCGCGTTCGAGGAGGTCCATCAGAACCCGGAGACCAACGAGACCCGCAGCCGCATCCGCGGCATCCGGCCAGGCCATACGCCGTGGGACCTGACGACAGGCGAGCGGGACAAGAGGCCACAGTTTTCCCCGGATGGTACCTGCCTTGCGTTCCTGCGCAAGGGCAAGCAGGAGGCGCAGATCTGGGTCCTGCCGCTTTCGGGCGGCGAGGCCTGGCAACTGACCCGCGTCGCCGGCGGCGTCTCGGACTATGCCTGGTCGCCGGACGGGCGATCGATCGCGTTCACCACACCACTTGGCCGCGAGGGTCTGCAGAGCGAGCCGCGGCCCGAGGAGAAGGACCCCGAGCGTCGCTTCACGGCCGACGTCAAGGTCATCGAGGAGCTCGCGCACAAGCTGGACGGCGAAGGCTACTTCAAGGATCCGCCGTGCCTGTGCACGATCGAGGCCCGCGAGGGATCGGCGCCTTTGGCGCTCACCTTCCCGCCCTACCGCGTGCACGACTTCGGCTTCGCGGCGGATGGCAGGTCGATCTACTTCCTCTCCCGCCGTGGTGCGGACTACGACCGGGAGCTCTTCGACCTCAAACTCTACCGGATCGGCGTCGCCGGCGGTGACGCGGAGGAAATCGCCCCTGTGGGCGTCGAGGGCTTCGCAGCGGGAGCGCAGAGCCTCGCGATCGCCATGTCCGACCCCAAGGAGATGGGCTACGACAATACGCGCCTTTACGTCGCCGGACTCGACGGCCAAGACCTGCGAGCGGCCGCGCCGGACTTCGACCGCACGCTAGGCAACGCGGCAATCAGCGACGTGCCCGCGTCCGGCTTTACGGGGCTCACCTGGGCCGCGGACGGTCAGGGTATCTACGGCATCTACAGCGACGAGGGCACCTGCCAGCTCGGCCTGTTCCACCCGGACGGGCGCGTGGAGCCCGTGACCGAGGGACGCCATGTCGTCTACGGCTACAGCGTGGCCAGCGAAGGCGGCCGCATCGCCCTTCTCATCTCGAACCTCGAGGATCCGGGCAACGTCTACCTCCTCGAGAACGGCCGGCTCGAGCGGCTTACCGACCTCAACCACGACTTCTTCGCGCAGTTCGAGCTTGCGGAGACGGAGTTCTTCCAGGCCGAGGACGGCGAGGGACACAAGGTGGACACCTGGGTTGTGCCACCACTGACGCCTCCGGCCTCCGGCAAGGCGCCGACCGTTCTTATGATCCACGGCGGCCCCATGAGCATGTACGCCCACACCTACTTTTTCGAGGTCCAGCTGCTCGCGGCCCAGGGCTTCGGCGTCGTCTACACGAACCCGCGCGGCAGCCAGGGCTATGGCTTCGAGTTCTGCCGCGCCATTCAGCGCGAGTGGGGCAACCTCGACCTCAAGGACATCTACCTCGGGCTCGACGCCGCCATCGCCCGCCACTCCTTCATCGACGCGGACCGGCTGGGCGTCGGCGGTGGCTCCTACGGCGGCTACATGACCAACTGGATCGTCGGCCACACCGACCGCTTCAAGGCCGCCGTGAGCGGCCGTTCGGTGGTGGACTGGCAGGCGATGTTCGGCAGCGGCGACGGCGGCTGGGGCTGGATCGATCGGGCGGGCGGCATGCCGCCGTGGCGCGACGACAGCTGGTACCGCCAACAGAGCCCGATCACCTATGTCGACAACATCGTGACGCCGCTCCTGATCGAGAACCAGGAAGGGGACCTGCGCTGCCCAATCGAGCAGGGCATGATCCTCTACACAGCGGTGAAGTGGCTCGGCAAGGCACCCGTGCGCTTCGTGCGCTACCCGGACGAGTTCCACGGCATGAACCGCGGCGGCAAGCCCTGGCACAGGGTGCACCGCCTGCAGGAGATCGTGCGCTGGTACCGGCGCTATCTTTACGGAGAATCCTGAAGGCCGAAGGGAGCGCCCCCGCACGGGGGCGTTTCTCTTTTTGGTCGCCCAGGACGGCCATCGCCGCGGACCCGGCGGCGTGCGATGGCCACCCGGTTTCTGCTGCCGGTAGGCGGCATGTGTCGGCGACCGAGCAAGGCAGGCGTGGGATGTGTCACAGGATTTGCGCGCATGGCCGCGAACCAGTTTCAGGAAAGGGGCCGCGGGCGCGTTCCACAGCTCTGATCCACGGCGGGCGTGTGCGTCCCTCACGACGACGGGCGCCCTTCGGAGGTGCTCCCATGAAGAGGCTGGCGTTTGTCGCAGCCGGGTTGCTGCTGACGGGTTGCGGCATCGCAGCCCAGTCGGTGCAGGCGCCCAAGTATCCGGCAGAGTTTGGCGGCATTCCGGTGCGCAGAATCGCCTGGGACGCAAACCTGCCCTACGTTGCGAGATCCCAGTACATCATGTGGCAAACGAAGAAGCCCAAAAGCTATCGGGTATCGCCGCGTGCCGCCATAGCCAGGGCGATCGACACGTGGCCGAACCTCAGGCAAGACGCGACATCGATCTATATCCAAGCAGCAGGGCTGATCGGCGGGAAGACGGGGAACCCGATCTCGGCGTACGTTGTCGAGTTCCTCGGGAAAGACTTGGGCTTGAACGGTCAGCCGACATTTGTGCAGCCGAAGCTCCAGTTCGTGCTCGCCATCGTCAACGGTTCGAGTGGTAGGGCGACCATGGCGGTAGGCGGGGGGTATCCCGTGCCGACGCCACCGATCAATCCGCTTCTGCCCCAGCGGGGTGGCGTCGCTGGCGCTGTCAAGTACCTGACCCAGGCTGCAGCGGCCGCCTCCTACGGCGGCCTGCCGAAGACCGTCACGCGAACCAAGGTCGCGAGCGGGGTGGTGGTCTCCATCTCGCAGCCGTGGACGGTCACCGCGGCGTTCGTCCAGCCGAAGGCGGGGACGTGGGTCGGTTTGCCACTCGACTTTGCGGTCAACTCGTTCGAGCGTGAGACGTCGGACGGCAGTCTCATGTTCCTGACGCAGGGGCCGATGGACGACGGCAACTATGCGCCGTTTCCGGTGCAGGAACTGTGCGCTCCCCAGGCAGACGGCACGTTCAAGTGCCAGGAGGGACCCAAGTACTTCCCGCTCGCCGCGCCCGACGTGCGTTTCGGCAGCAAACCGAACGAGTCCCTGACCGGCATCGCGGCAACGGCCCGGGGCGTGAAGTTCGTCTTCGGGAATCTCAGCTACGCCGACTATCTCTCCGTCCCGCCGACGAGCATCCACTTGAACGCGGAGAACAGGACACTTCTGGTGGACTTTTCGGACACAACCTTGGGCACCCTGTCGGGTCTCGCCACGCTGCATAGCGTGTACGTGCAGAGCGTGAGCGTCGCGCCGTCCGGCCAAGACACCGTCGCGGCCCTCCGCCTCACCCCGGCCGCCGCCTATTACACCGGTAGCATCAATGCTCCGGCGGGCCCCGAGGTGTACTTCGAGATCGACTTCGCGGGCGGTCCGCCGGCACCGCCCTGGGGCCCCTGAAGCCATGCAAGAGGTCGGGGCACAGGTGCCGGCCCGTGCCCCGATCATGGGTACCAGTCGTTGGGCATGGAGGTTCAGGCGATCTCCTGCACCTCGCCGACGCGACGCAGGAGCGCGATCGGCGTCTGTTCGTGGCCCTGTCCAAGGGGGTTGTCGAAGAGGAGATGGCGCACGAGCTCCCGGTCGACGTCGGGCGTCGCGCCGAGGATGTTCACCGAGATGTCGTTCGCGTCGATGATCGCGACGCCGATGCCCTCGCCGAGGGCGGTGGCAAGATCCTTAGCCGCGCCGTCCGGATTCAGGGGGGCAAGCTTGGCGTGCGTGTTGTAGGGCGGGATGGTGCCGCGCGTCGGTCCGTCGATCGCCGAGGCCTGCGGGCCGAGGAGATCGTAGAAGACGCCCTTCCTGCCGAAGACCCGCGCGATGGCCGCCACCGCGGCCGCGAAGAGGATGCGGGTGGGACCCACCTCGCGCACCGCGAGCTCCATCGTCTCGGGGATGCCGAGGCCGATGCCGTGCGGCGTCTTGCGCACGAACCGCGTCAGAAACCGGGCCAACGGGCGCGGATGGATCTCGGCCACCGGGTAGGAGCGTCCCTGGCTGATCGCGACGATCTTCTCGCTGATCGCGATGACGTCACCGGGCATAAGATCGCCCGCCACCGCGTCGCGCACGATGGTCTGCAGATCATCGCCCTTTTGGACGAGCGGTGTCTTGACGGGGGCGCGCAGGAAGACCTGTCCATGGGCGCTCGCGAAGAGGTGGCGGCCCCAATTGGGCCGGTAGCGGGCGAAGGCCGCCTTCGCGGCCTCGCCGGCGGCCTCGGCGAAGCGGCGGTCTCCGACCGTGGTGAAGTGCGTGCCGGCCTCGCTGGAGCGTCCGCCCCCCTCGAAGAAGACGCGCAGCCAGAGTTCGACGTTGATCACGCGCCAGAAGAGGAGGCTCGAGGCCGCGCGTCCCTGCGCCGCGTCGCGGAAGGCCTGGGCGATGCGTGCGCCCTGCCAGTATGGCCGGCTCTGGAAGAGCGGCGAGCGGAACAGGCTCTCGAACACCGCGCGACGGGCGAAGAGCCAGCGGGACTCTGGTGTCGTGAAGCCGACCTTCCAGCGGCGCAGGCGGATCTTGTCCGGCAGGAGGCGCCGCATCGACACGCGCAGGATGATGCGGCTCCAGCCGTCGCGGATGATCTCTTCGTCCGGCAGGCCGAGGAT
The DNA here is from genome assembly GCA_027420455.1 of Clostridia bacterium. Lineage (GTDB taxonomy): Bacteria > Bacillota > Sulfobacillia > JAJZYS01 > JAJYTV01 > JAJZQO01. The sequence goes on from DAIBJA010000021.1 coordinate 14,839, forward strand.
GGCTTCGACGAGTTCCTGGTCGAGGTAGGGGACGCGCGACTCGATCGAGTGGGCCATCGAGTTGCGGTCCTCGTAGCGCAGGAGGGCAGGCAGGCTGTAGGTGGTGAGATCCTGCCTGAGGCGTTCCTTGAGGTTGTCGTCGGGCCGGGTGTCCCGGGCCGGGTGGTGGCCAGCGAGGAAGTCATCCCTGAGCAGCGAGCGAACCGGTATGGCGCCCTTGCGCTGGCGCAGGGTCCGGCGCACCACGGGCCAGATCACGTCGCGGGCAAGGACCGCCTCGCGCAACAGCCTGCCGAGCTTGCGCTGATGCCAGAGCTGGCGCAGGTAGACCATCTGGTACGGCACGTAGCCGGCCAGGAGCTCGTCGCCGCCCTGGCCGTCCAGGACCACCTTGACCTGCTCCTTCGCGGTGCGCATCACGCACCACTGCGCATAGGGGCCGGTGCTGACGACGGGCTCGTCGAGATGCCAGACCATGTCTTCCATCTCGTCGACGAAGGTCTGGGAGCTCGGGCTGGTGTAGGTCGTGTCGGCGCCCGTCTTGGCGATTGCCTCCTCGATGTAGGCGCGCTCGTCGATCGGGTCGCCGTCGAACACGGCGGAGAAGGTCTTGACGTGGCCGCGCAGCGAGGCAGCGTCCGGAAGGTGCTCGCGCAAGAGGTCCGTCATCAGGGCGACGATGGTCGTCGAGTCGAGGCCGCCCGATAGCGCCGCTCCCACCGGCACGTCGCTCACCAGCCGGCGAGCGACGGACTTCTTGAAGAGGTCGTGGAAGGCCTCCGGCGTCATCGCGCCGTCTCGGCGGAGCTGCGGCTGCCAGTAGCTGACCGGGTCCTGGATCTTACCGTCCTGGATCACGATGTAGCTCGCGGCGGGCACGTGTCGGACGCCCTGAAAGAACGTCTCGGGGCTGTGGTCGTGGAGGCCCTGCACCAGGTACTCGAAGACCATTTGCTCGTTGACGGCGCGCGGCAGTGCCGGGTCCTGCCAGAGCGACTTGACCTCCGACGCGAACAGGATGCGCTCGCCGGCTCGGGCGTAGTAGAGCGGCTTGATGCCGAAATGGTCGCGGCAGAGCACGAGGCGGTCCTCGCGCAGGTCGGCGATGGCCACGGCCCACATGCCGTTCAGGCGCCGAAAGCAGTCGGTGCCCCACTCGGCGTACGCCTGGAGCAGCACCTCCGTGTCGGACTCCGTGTGGAAGTGGCGACCCTGCTCGATCAGTTCCGCGCGCACTTCGCGGTAATTGTAGATCTCGCCGTTGTACACGAGGCGGATCTGCCCGTCCTCCGTCTCCATCGGCTGGTGCCCGCCCTGGACGTCGATGATGCTCAGGCGGCGCATGCCGATGCTGATGGCGGGACTCTCGCTGAAGCCGTGGTCGTCGGGACCGCGATGCCAGATCGCCGCGTTCATGCGCTCGAGCAGCCCATGGTCAGGAGGGCCGAAGAAGCCGGCGATACCGCACACGGCGAAGAATCCCTCCCAATGTATCCTGCACGATCGCAGGTCCCATTCAGGATAGCGCTTACCGATTAAACGTGCATCCGTGCAATCCCATGGTCGCCCTCTGCGGGCCGGTTCACACGCTTTTAGCCCGGAAGCGTGGAGCAGTTGACCGATTGCGGCACGCGGGCATGCAGTGTAGTGTATTGGACGGCGCTAGGGGAGGGGTCTCGTGGGTCAGCCCGAAGAAGCCGGCAACGCATTACGCCGCGACGTTACGGTCTGGGGTTCGTTCATGTGGGGCTACGCCGATGTCGGCGCCGACATCTACACCGCGCTTGGCCTCGTCGCCGGCGCCGCCATGGGCGCGACGCCCGTCGCCTTCGCCGTGGCCGGCATCGTCTATCTTCTGGTGGGGCTTGCGTACACGGAGCTCGCTTCGAGCTATCCCGTAGCCGGCGGCGGCCAGTATTTCACCCTGCGCGGGCTTGGTGACGTCTGGGGCTTTGTCTGCGGATCGGCGCTGCTCCTCGACTACACGATCGACATCTCGCTCTTCGCCGTCTCCTCGTCCGGCTATTTCAACTTCTTTCTGCCGGCCCTCGGCGTCAACATCCAGTCCTTTGCGGTGAACATCGGCCCGTTCGTCGGCGTCAACGTGCTCTGGCTGATCGAGACGCTCTTGATCATCATGTTCCTCGTAGCGATCAATTACGTCGGCATCAAGATCTCGTCGCGGATCAACGAGGTGCTCGGCGCCATCGCGATCATCGGCCAGGTCGTCATTGTGATCTTCGGCTTCGTCTTCGCCTGGGACCCGAACCAGATGCTCCTGCAGATGCGTCTGCAGTTCCCGGACATGCACAACTTCATGTACGGTTCGTCCCTCGCCATCATCTCGTTCGTCGGGCTCGAGTCGATCTCGCAGGTGTCGCAGGAGACGAGGCGACCGGCGACGATCGTTCCGAGAACGTCGATCTCGCTCGTGCTCAATGTCCTCATCTTCGCGCTCGCGTTCTCGGTGCTCGGCATGGGCCTTCTGCCCTGGCAGGTGCTCGGCGCGCACGCCGGGGACCCGATCGCCATCGTCGCGCAGAAGATCCCGATTATCGGCGCCATCGCCGCGCCGATGACCGCCCTGATCGGCGGCGTGATCGTGCTCATCTCCTCGAATTCCGGCGTGATGAGCGCGTCGCGTCTCACCTACTCGATGAGCACGTTCCAGCTGCTGCCCGAATGGTTCTCGGCCGTGCATCCGCGCTACCATACGCCATACCGCACCATCGTCGTCTTCTCGGGCGTCGCGGTGGTGCAGGCGATTCTCGCCTTCCTCTCGGGAGGCGCGATGAACACGCTCGCGAACATGTACGCCTTCGGCGCCACGTTCGGCTATCTCCTCGTCTTCATCTCGCTGATCGTGCTGCGCTTCAAGGACCCCTTCACGCCGCGTCCCTACCGCATGCCGCTCAATGTGAGCTTGAAGGGGCAGGGCGATGGGGCCCCCAGGATCGCATTCCCGGTCCTGGCCGTGATCGGCTTCCTCGGCGTCGGAACCATCCTCTTCGAGGTCATCCTGACCCACGCGATCGGGCGCATTGCGGGTCCCGCGTGGGTGCTCATGATGCTGCTCTTCTACTACATCTACCGCCGCAAGGCGGGCTTGCCACCGTGGCGCGCCCTGCCGCGCGACTGGGAGGCGCAGCAGCGGCACACCCTGCGCGAGGCCGAGGAGTTCGAGCTCCTGGCGGAGTATGAGCAGGCCCTCGCGGACAAGGCCGCCAGGGGAGGCCAGAGCACATGAAACGCGGCTTCGTCGTGGCGATCGGCCTCGTCGCCCTCGTGCTCGGCCTGATCATCCTCGTGCGCGGCATCGTGGAGCACGGCAGCCTGCTCTACGACCTTTTCGGCGTCCTGTTCATGGCGCTCGGCGTCGCCCGCCTCTATGACGCCCGGCGGAGGAGCAGCTGAGATGGCGCTTCACGTCGGCGTTCTCGGCACGGCCATCGCCATCGTCTTCCTTGTCCTTCTCACGCTCGTCTTCCGGTGGATGTTCCGTGTGCCGCGCCAGCTGCCCTATGAAGTGGCGAAGATCCGCCGCACCGTGAACCAGTTGCGCACAGTGGTGGTGCCGGTCGTCGCGGCCATGTCTTCCGAGCGCGCCGTGGAACTCGCATGCCGGCTGGCGGAACCGCAGCAGGCGCAGATCGTGCTCGTGCACGTGGTGGAGGTGCCCCTGTCGCTGCCGCTGGACGCGGCCATGCCGAGCCAGCGCGAGAAAGGCGAGGCGTCGCTCGCGGTCGGCGTGACGATCTGCGAGACGCACGAGCTCAAGTCCGAAGGTGTCATCGTGCCGGCCCGCAGCGCGTGGGAGGGCATTTTGCGCGTGGCGCGCGAGCGCCACGCGGATCTCATCGTGCTCGGCCTCGACGCCAAGCAGCGGCGTCCGGGCGAGGAGATGAGCCGCAACGTCGCGCAAGTGGTCCGGCGCGCGGCCTGCGAGGTGCTGGTGGACAGGCCGGCTGTCGGCGGCATCGACAAGGTCGAACGCGCGGACTGAGCGCCAAGGCAAACTTGGTGATGCTAAGACGCGGAGGTGGCCCCCATGCCCCACGCGTCCTGGCCTTTTTTGGCGTTTTTGCTGCTCTCCCTTTGGCCGCCCCGCTTCGCGACCGCTCCAGCCGGCGGTGCGGCGCCGTCCGTGGCCGTCACGGGTTCCCCTGCACAGGCCGAGCCAGGCTGCGGGCCTGGGCAGCCGGACGACCCCGGCACGGCCTGGGCTCTGATCGGCCACATGACGACCGACTATCCGACGTCGGCGCCCGGGCGCAACTTCAACATGGCCCTCGCCTCGCAGCGCCTGTGCGGGACCCTAATCCCACCGGGCGGCGTCTTCTCGTTCAACGGCCAGCTGGGTGAGTCCGGCAAGACCCAAGGCTACAAGGTCGGGCGCGTCTTCATCGGCGACCGCATCGTGCCGGGGTATGGCGGTGGGGTCTGCCAGGTCGCCACGACCATCTACGAAGCGGCTCTGCGGGCGGGGCTCGACATCGAGGAGCGCCACCAGCACGGCCTGACGGTGCCGTACCTTCTGCCCGGCGAGGACGCGACGATCTCGTATGGCGCCCTCGACCTGCGCCTGCGCAACGACACGGGCGGTCCGCTACGCCTCGTCACCCGGGCGACGGGCGGCCGTGTGACCGCCGAGTTCTATGGCACCCGCCAGCCGCCGGAGGTGCGCTGGATCCACAAGGAACTCAGGCGCTTCCCGTTCTACACGATCCGCAACTCGGATCCGGGCCTGCCTAAGGGCAAGGAGGAGATCGACGCGCCAGGGCAGGAAGGCGTCGTCGTCCACTCCTGGCTGGAGCGCGAATGGCCCGACGGTCGGGTGGAGCGGTTCGACATGGGCGTCGACAGCTACCGGGCCAGTCCCCGCATCGTCCGCGTGGGCACGGGCCGGACGGCCGGCCAGACCGCGGCTACCGCCGATTGACAGCGCCGCCGGCTCTGCTAGCCTTGGTGCGGGAGGCGATCGGAGCTGGCGGCCGAGGAGACTGAGGGCCTGAGAAGGGTGCTCGGGTGGCGCGAGGGGGCCGCGCTGACGGTGGCGTCGGTGCTCGGGTCGGGCGTGCTCTACCTGCCCGCCCTGACGGCGCAGGAGGCGGGGCCGGGCGGCATCCTGGCGTGGGTCGCGATGGGCCTGTTGATCGTGCCGCTGGCGTTCACCCTGGCGCGCCTTTCGACGCGCATCCCGGACGCCGGCGGCATCGCCGCGTTCGCGCGCGCGGCCTTCGGGCCCGCGGGCGGGGCCGCAGCAGGCTGGCTCTTTCTCGGCACCGTTCCACTTGGCGCGCCGATCGCGGCCTTGATCGGCGCCGGCTATCTGGCGGCGGCGTTTGGCTTCACGCACCTGACGACGGTTCTGATCGCCGCGGCGCTTCTGGCCCTGGCCGTCTTGCTGAACGCGCTCGGCGTCGAGATCTCCGGCCGGGCGGCAAGCGCGGTGGTCGGCCTGATCGCGGCGCTCTTGCTCGCGGCCGTCGCCGTCGGCTTCATGCATCTGCGCCTCAGCCGCTTCACGCCGGTCCTGCCGCACGGGCTCATGCCGGTCGGCCTGGACCTCGCGCTCCTCTTCTGGGCCTTCGTCGGCTGGGAGGCCGTGGCGAACTATGCGGAGGAATTTGCCGATCCCGAGCGGGACCTGCGTCGCGCGATGATCCTCAGCATCGTCGTGATCGACGTTCTCTACATCCTGCTTGCGGTGGTCACGGTGGGCACAGGCGCCTATGCGGGGAGCGGCAGCCGCGACGCCCTCGCCGTGATGCTCGGCCAGGGCGGCGGGCGCGTCGGCGTGCTTGCGACGTCGCTGCTCGCCCTGCTCGTCACCTACGGCACCATCCACGCCTACGTCGGCGGGTTCGTCCGGCTCGTCTACGCCCAGGCGAGGGCGGGAGACTTCCCCGCCTTCTTCGCACGGCTGCACCCGGGCACCCGCACGCCCCTGCGAGCGGTCTGGACACTGGCGCTGGTCTTCGGGCTCGTGCTGACGCTCGAGGCCCTTCATCCCATCGGGCTCGAGCGGTTGGTCGCCTGGTCGTCGGCCGTCTTCATCGCGCTCTACGTGCTGGCGATGGCGTCCGCGCTGCGGTTGCTGACGGTCACCGGCGAGCGTATGGTCGCGCTCCTTGCCATGCTCGTCTGCCTCGGCACGCTGCCGTTCCTCGGCTGGGGAGCCATGTATCCGCTCGCGCTGGCGGCGATCGGGGCGGGGCTGCACTTGGCGCGCCGCGACCGCCGCGACGCGCCGCCCCTCTTTCGGGCCTGAGGCGATCGGAGCTCGGCAGGAAGCCATCGCCTGCGTGGTAAACTTTCCGACAGAAATCGACGTCCCCCATTCGGCCAAGCCCTAAGGAGGTCCCCTCTTGGAGTTCACGCCGGTCGACCACCCGCTCGTGCAGGAGAAGCTCCGCCTGCTGCGCGACGTCTCGACGAGCCCGAAGGAGTTTCGCGCCCTGCTGGCCGAGGTGTCGGTGCTGCTGGCGTACGAGGCACTGCGCGACCTGCCCCTCGAGACCGTCAGCGTCGAGACGCCGGTCGCGACCGCGAGCGCAGTTCGGCTGAGGAACGGCCAGCCGGTCCTAGTGCCGATCCTGCGCGCGGGCCTCGGCATGTCCGACGGCATCCTGCGGGTGGTGCCGGAGGCGTCGGTCGGGCACATCGGGCTCTACCGCGACCACGACACCCACCAGCCGGTGGAGTATTACCGCAAGCTTCCGGCGGACATCGCCGGGCGCGACGTCCTGCTGCTCGATCCCATGCTGGCGACCGGCGGTTCGGCCGTGGCCGCGCTCGACCTGCTCAAGTCTGTCGGCGTGAGAAGCCTGCGCCTCATCTGCCTTGTGGCGGCGCCGGAAGGCGTCCGGGCCGTCGCGGCGGCGCATCCCGACGTGCCGATGTTCGGGGCGGCGCTCGATAGCCATCTGAACCAGGATGCCTACATTGTGCCAGGCCTCGGTGACGCGGGAGACCGGTTGTTCGGCACGCTCTAGGCGGGAGGTGCCGCAACGCGAGCATGCCTTGGCGTTCCGATGGCGAAGCCAAGAGGAAGGGTGGGCGATCCATGCCCCGTGAACTGCTGCTCCTGTCGAACTCCTACGTGTTCGACCGTGGCTTCCTGGAGCACGCCCGCGAGGAGATCGCTTCGATCATGGGCGAACGCAGGCGGCTGCTCTTCTTTCCCTTCGCGAGCCAAGACCACGATGGCTACACCCGACGGATGCGGGAGGCGATGGCGCCTTTGGGCATCGCTGTCGAGGGGGCCCACCGCCAGCGGGACCTGCCGGAGGCCGTGCGTGCGGCCGAGGCCATCTTCGTCGGCGGCGGCAACACGTTCCGGCTGGTGCGCGCGCTGCGCGACCTGGGGGTCGTCGATGCCATCCGGACGCAGGTGGGCCAGGGCACCCCGTACCTTGGCGCCAGCGCCGGCTCCAACGTCGCCTGCCCCACGATCCGGACGACGAACGACATGCCGATCGTGGAGCCCGGGTCGTTCGCCGCCATCGGACTGATCCCGTTTCAGATCAATCCCCACTACGTCGACCCGCAGCCGGGGAGCACCCATATGGGCGAGACACGCGAGGAGCGCCTGCTGCAGTTCCTCGAGGAGAACGATGTTCCTGTCCTCGGCCTGCGTGAAGGTTCCTGGCTACGCGTCGCCGGCGAACGAGCGGAGCTCGGCGGGGCCGCAGGCGCACGCCTCTTCCTGCGAGGTCAGCCGCCTGAGGAACACGCCGTCGGGGCGGACCTCTCCTGGCTCCTCGCGACGGAGCCGCGATTCGCCGAATGATCGTCGCCCGCCCGAGCGGCGGGTGATCTCCAAAAGGTGAAGGGGCCGTCCCGCGTGCTGCGGGGCGGCCCCTTCACCTGACAGGTTAGAGCCTGACGCCGTTGGTCGGGGCGTAGGCGCGGAAGAGTCGCATGAGTTCCTGCGTGACAGGCCCAGGCTTGCCGTTGCCGATGACGCGCTCGTCGACCTTGGTCACCGGCACGATCTCCGCCGCCGAGCCGGTGAGAAACGCTTCGTCCGCGTTCCAAAGCTCGTGTCGGGTGAATGTCGTCTCCACCACCTCGAAGCCGGCCTGCCGCGCGAGGTCCATGACGGTCCGGCGCGTGATGCCGAGCAGGATGCCGAGATGGGGGGCGGGGGTAACGAGCACGCCTTCGCGCACCATGAAGATGTTGTCCGCGCTGCACTCGGCCACGAAGCCTTCCTCGCTCAGCATCAGGACCTCGCCCCAGCCGTGCTGGTTGGCTTCGAGCTTGGCGAGGATGTTGTTCAGGTAGTTGAGGGACTTGATCTGCGGATTGATGATTTCGGCCCGCGAACGGCGGATGGAGCCCGTGCCGATGCTCATGCCGCGCTCGTAGAGTTCGGGCGGGTAGAGCGAGATCTTGTCGGCGATCACGACGACCGTCGCCTGGTCGCACTTGCGCGGATCGAGCCCGAGGTCTCCCGGACCGCGGGTGACCACGAGGCGGATGTAGGCGTCGCTGAGCCCGTTCTCGATGCAGCTCTGGCGCACGATCTCGCGCATCTCGTCCCTGGTCTGGGGGATGTCCAGCATGATGGTCTTGGCCGACCCGTATAGCCTCGTGAGATGCTCTTCAAGTTTGAAGATGACGCCGTCGTAGACGCGAATGCCCTCGAACACGCCGTCGCCGTACAGCAGACCGTGGTCGAAGACCGAGACCTTCGCTTCTTCCCGGGGGACGAACTTGCCGTCGAGGAATATCTTCTGGCTCAACTGTGCAGACCTCCTGCGCACGAAAGCGGATGGGTACTCCCCCCGAGTCCACGCATAGCTTACCACTTTGCACCCGTCGCTTCCTGAGGACGGCAGGTGCCTTCCTCGGCGGGGCGAACCCCGAAACTGGAGGGGTACAAAGGTGCAGGGCGATCTGAGAAGCCGACTGATCAAGAGGCTGGCCGGGGATCCCTTCGGCCCGCCGGTACGGCTGGTCACCGCGCCGGGCGCCACCCTGCTTTGGGAACGCGAGACGCTCGCCGCGCTCGGCGGGGGCAGCCTGCGGCTGCGCGTGCAGACACCGGCCCGGCTGGCCACGGAAGTTTTGGCCCAGTGCGGGGAGCCAGCGGCGGCTCTGTCGCACGCGCAACTGAAGGCGCTCTTGCGCGTCGTCGCGGACCGAAAGCGCGCCCTTCAAGTGCTCGGTGGCACGGAGGGAGCACGTGCGGGGGCGGAGTCGCTGCTTCTTGGCACGCTCGAGGCGGCCTGGTGGCAGGGGCCGAAGGTGCCGGAGGCTGCCGCCGAGGTTTTGGGAGCCGAGTTCTGTGCCGCCCTTCAGGGTATCCAGGACGAGATCGTCGAGTGGGCTGCCGAAGCCGGACTCGCGCCGGAACCCTGGCTCCTTTGGCGTGCGGTGGAGTTCCTGGACCGCGTCGCCTGGGAGCCTGCAAGCGTCTTCTGGCCCGAGGGGCCGCTGCGTGCGCCGGAGGCGGCTCTGCGTGCGGAGCTGCTGCGCCGCGGCTATCTGGCGGACCTGGCCGAGGGGCCAGGGGAGGGTCCGCGGCCAGGGGTGACGGTCGAGGTGCGGGCGGCACCGGACGTGCGGACCGAGGCCCGGGCAGCGGCGCGGCACTGCCTTGATCTCGTGCGCGACGGATGGCGGCCGGGCGACATCCTCATCGGCTGCGGCGACTTTCCGCTGCAGTCCGTCCTGCTGCGTGCCGCCCTCGAGGAGGCGGGGATCGCCGTCGACGCGGGACCCGGCGATGTCCGGGGAGAGCCCATCCGGCTCTGCCTCGGCGGATTCCTTGACGTGCTGCGCGGCCGGCGGCAGGAGGGACTGCTGGCCATCGTCGGCAGCGGCATCGCGCCGGCGCCCGGTCCCTTGCGCGACAGCCTCCTTGGCCATCTGCGCGACGGCAGGGACCCTTCCGAGGAAGCGGCGGCCTTTCTGGCGCAGATCGACGAGGCGGCGGGGCACTGGCCGCGCCAGGGCCCGTTCGAGGAGCACCGTGCCGCGCTCGGGTCGCTCCTCGAGGCGTGGGACCTCGTAGGTCGGCTTGGCATCTCTGAGCTCATGCGTCAGCGTGAGATCCTGCGGTCCTTCGGCGAGCAGCTGGACGCCGTCGCGACCGTTGCGGGCCCAGATCCGCTCGAGCGCGCGCTCGCGCTGCGCCTACTGGAGGACGCGCTCGATGCCGCAAGGCCCGAGTACCAGCCGAGGGGCGAGGCGGTGCGCGTCGTTCCAGTCGGGGAGATGTACGGCCTTGAGGCCGGGCATGTTCTTCTCCTGGGCCTCGCGGAGGGGAGGTTTCCCGCGCTCGCGTCCTCGCCGACCCTGCTCAGGGCCGGTGAGATCCAACGCTGCGAGCAGCGGGGCGCGCCGCTCCAGGAGCCGCTCGCCGAGCGTAGGCGACGCAGCCTCGAGGCGGTGGAGGCCGCGCTAGGAGCAGCGACGCGCGGCCTCTACCTGAGCTACGCCGAGATCGACGCCGAAGGTGGCGTGCAGGCGGCCAGCATCCGGCTCCGGCAACTGGGCGAGCCTCAGCCGCTCACGCCCGCAGCGCCGGATGAGGTTTCTCGGGTCGCACTCAGCCGCCAGGAGGCCGGGGAACTGTTGGCCCAGGCTGCGGGCCGGGCGCGCGACATCGGCGCCGACGCCGCCCTGCCGTTCGCTTTGCTCGCAGCGCACGCCGAGGCGTGCGGGCAAGGGGCTCATCTTGGCGGACTCGCCGGGAGTCCCGAGGAGGAACGGGTGCAGGCCTTCAGCGGACCCTTCACGGTCACGGCCTTGGAGCGCCGGGCGGCCTGTCCGTTCATGGCCTTCGCGCACGACGTGGTGCGCATCGAGCCAGAGCAGAGGACGGGATTCGATCCGGCGGCCCGCGGCGCCCTGGTGCACCAGGTGCTGAGGGAACTGCCGGAGCTCGCGCCGCCGGGCGCGGCGCAGCATGGCATCGTTGCGCAGCTGGTGGAACAGGCGGCCGAGCAGATCGGCGTCCTGCCCAAGGACTCGCCGCAAGGGCGCAGTCTCAGGGACGAACTCGCCGCGGAGGTGCTACGCACGGCGAGGCTCGTCTGGGAAGAGGGCAGGCGATCGGGTTTCCACCCGGCCGGACGGGAGGTGGCGTTCGGTCGCCGCGGCGAGCTGCCGGCGCTGACCGTTCGCCTGGACGATGGCCGGGAAGTCCTCATCGAGGGGCGCATCGACCGGCTCGACCGGCTGGACGGGTGGGTACGCGTCGTCGACTACAAGGTGCGCCGGCGGCAGCCGTTCAGCTTCGCGCGCGTCTTCAACGGCCTCGACCTGCAGATCGGCGCCTATGCCCTCGCGGCGGCCCAGGGTGGTGGCCGACCGGTCGCCATGATGTACTGGCCGGTGCGCCTCGGGCAGAGCTGGGTCCATGACGAGGACGACGACGATTCCGATGGCGTATGGCGTCAGCAGCGCCCGCAGGGTCTCTTCCTCTCGGACCCGGGTCTCGTCGAGGCGTTGGACCGCGAGGAGCCGGACGGCGGCTCTCCCTTCCACCCCTTGCGCCGCAAGAAGGACGGCGGCTTGCGCGACTCCGCCTGGGCCCTGCCCGATGCCCGCTGGCAGAGTCTGCTGCGCCATGTGGAACGAACCCTCGGCCGGCTGGCGCAGCAGGCGCAGGAGGGCCATTGGGCACCAGCGCCGTATGCGCTCGGACGGCAGACGGCATGCGACGGTTGTGGACTGCGCCCGGCCTGCCGGCATGTGCCCGGACGCGACGGTTACCGGCGGCTGCAGAAGACCACGCAGGAGGTGCTGGACGATGGCGCGGCTGACGACTGAGCAGGAGGCGGCGTGCGCCTTCAGCGGCGGCAGCGTCCTCGTGTCCGCGGCGGCAGGGGCAGGCAAGACGACCACCTTGAGCGAGCGGGTTGTCCGGCGCTGCCTCGCCGCGGACGATCCCTTGGACATCGACCGCTTCCTGCTCGTCACCTTCACCGAAAAGGCGGCCCTCGAGATGCGGCTGCGCATCTCGGCCGAGTTCGCGCAGCGTGCGCTCGCGGGCGACGAGAGAGCCAAGGGGCAGAGCGAGCGTTTGCCGCTCGCGCACATCTCCACCATCCACGGCTTCTGCCTGCGCCTCCTCAAGGAGGAGTGGCAGGCGGCAGGCCTCGACCCCGAGGCGGGCCTGATGGACGAGCGCCAGACCGAGATCCTACGGCGGCAGGCCCTGGACAAGACACTAGCGGCGGCCTACGCGGAGCGGCCCGGCATGGCGCGGCTCGTCGCCTACTTCGGCGGCATGGGGGAAGACGACGGTCTCCGCGAGGCGCTGCTTCGCGCCCTCAAATTCCTCGACACGCTGCCGGATCCCGCGGGCTATCTCCAGGACGCGCTCAAGCGCCATGCACTCGAGATGGAGCACAAGGCCGCCCTGAGGCGGGTGATGGAGGACAACCTCAGCCGGGTGGAGGAGGCGGCGAGCCTCCTGCGGCACGCGGCCGACATGGCCCGCCGGGCGGAGGGGGAGACGGCGTACGCCGCGGCCCTCGAGCTCGAGGCGATGGAACGCGAGACGGCGACCCGCAGCGGGCGACTCGACTGGGAAGAGCACCGCACCCTCATCGCGGCCCTCGCGGACTTCGGAACCCTCCCGGGCAACAGCCAGCCGCAGCGGCGGGTGGCGCGCCGCCTGCGCGACCAGGCGAAGAAGCAGCTCGGGCGGCTGGCAAAGGGCCTCGGCAGCCTCGACGAAAGGGAGGCGGCCCGGCGCGCCCAGGCCACGGAGCCGGTCCTGCGAGACTTCGTCGCGCTGCTCTCCGCCGCCATGGACGACTACCGGCGGCTCAAGCGGCAAAGGCAGGCCCTCGACTTCGCGGATCTCGAGCAGGAGGCCCATCGCCTGCTGGTCTCTCGGGGCGGATCGGTTGGGCGGATGCTGCGCCAGCGCTTTGCCGAGGTGCTGGTGGACGAGTTCCAGGACGTCAATCCGCTGCAGGCCGCGATCGTCGATCAGGTCTCGCGGCTTGGTCGGGGTGGCAACCTCTTCGCGGTGGGCGACGTCAAGCAGAGCATCTACGGCTTTCGGCACGCCGCGCCTGGCATCTTTCTCAGCCGCGAGCGCGAGGCCGCAGGGCGCGACGCCGCCCTGCGGCTGAGGCTCAACTTCCGTAGCCGACCCGAGATCGTTGACGTGGTGAACGCCGTCTTCCGGGAACTGATGCGGGAGGAGGACTCTCCGCTCTACGACGAGCGCGCGGAACTGAGGGCCGGGCGCGATGCCAAGACCTTGCCGCCGGACCCCGATCCCCGTGTGCGCCTCGTCTTCGTGCAGGGAGCGGAGGCCGAGGAGGGCCTGGAGGAGCCGTCGGCCCTGGAGCGGGAAGCCGGGTGGATCGCAGGCGAGATCGGGCGGCTAGTGGAGGCGGAGCATCCCGTCTGGGACCCGGCTCTCGGGCGGGTGCGGCCGATGCGCTTCGGCGACTGCGCGGTCCTCCTGCGCGGGCTGCAGGGGGCGGCGGCCCAGTTCGACGACGCCTTCGCGCTGCGCGGTGTGCCGGCGCTGATCCAGCGCAACGAGGGCTACCTCGGCGGGCTCGAGCTGCAGACGCTGACGGCGCTCCTGCGGGCCGTCGAACTGCCAGAGCGCGATTGGGACCTCTTCGTGACCCTGCGCGCGCCCTGGTTCGCCTGCAGCCTTCAGGAGGTCTGGCGCATCCGTGAGGCCGCCCGGAAGCAGCCGCTCTGGCATGGACTGCGGCGGCTCGCGGCGGACGATGGCCGCATGCGGGAGATCCTGGAGCGAATCGAACTCTGGCGCCGGTGGTCCCTCTCGATGCCTCTCGATCGCCTCGTCGAGCGGCTGCTGTGCGACACGGAGTATGCGGCGCACGTGGCGGGACTGCCGCGCGGTGCCCAGCGACGGCGCGACGTGCTCGCCTTCCACGAGGCGGCGCAGCGGGCCGTGCGCCAGGGGGTGGCCTCGCTCGGGAGTTTTCTCGCCACGTTCGAGGAACTGACCCGCCAGCATCTCGATCTCGCACCGCCCGACGTCGACCTCGGCGACGCCGTCCGCGTCACCAGCATCCATCGCAGCAAGGGGCTCGAGTTCCCGATCGTCTTTGTCGCCGGCCTTGGCAGGCGCCTCGGCGGCGCCCAGGAGCGCGAGCGGATCCGGCTGCATCGCGAACTCGGCCTGGCGGCCGCCTTCGTCGACGACGAGGGCGGCCTGCACCCGACCGCCTTCTGGCAGGCGATCGAGGCGGAGGAGCGCAAAGCGGACCGCTCCGAGGAGATCCGTCTGCTCTACGTGGCCCTGACCCGCGCCCGCGACCGACTCTACCTGACGTCCTCCGCGACGCCGAGCGGCGCCCAGGGGCCTCTCCATCCCGCCCGGATCAGGACCGCAAGGTGTGGCCTGGACTGGCTCGAGGCTCCTCTCGCCGCCGAGGGCTTGCCCGTCAAATGGGAGGTGGTGGAGGGAGCGCAGGGCCCTTCAGCTCGGGAGCCGCAGGTATCCGAGGACTTCGCTGCGGCCAGGGCGGTGGCCGAGTTCGCCGCCCTGCCGGACAGAGCGGATCCGCCGCCCGCCGCCTGGCCACTCCGCGTCAGCGCAAGCTCGCTCGCGGAGGCCGGACAGGGCTACGGCGCCATCCTGCGCACGCGGCGCAGCCAGCGCGGTGCCCGCTCGCCGGCCGCGGCGCGCGCCGCGGGCGTGTACACCCATCGCCTGCTCGAGTGCATCGATCTGCGGGAGCCGCCGACGCACGTCGGGGAAGCACTCGACGACCTGATCGGGCGGGGCCTGCTGCCGCGGGCCGCGGCGGGGGCGGTGGACCTGCAGGCGGTGGAGCGCTTCCTTGCGTCGCCGACGGCTGCGCGCATCCGGGGAGCCCGACGACTTGAGCGGGAACTCGCCTTCAGCGCGCTCGCGGACGCCGAGGGCCGCCCGGACCCGTCGGGCGGATCGGTGCTGCAGGGTAAGATCGACCTGTTGCTCGAGGACGAGGAAGGCTGGCTGATCATCGACTTCAAGACGGACCACGTGGCCAAGGACCAGGTGGCGGAGGCGGCGCAGGCCTACCGGGGCCAGATCGATGCCTACCGTCGGGCGATCGCGGCGATCGCGGGAGTGGAGGCCAAGGGGCTCCTCTACTTCCTCACAGCGGGCGTCGCGGTGACGGTGGAGTAACTTGGCCTGAGGGAGAGACGGGAGACCGACGGGAGGAGACCAGACATGGCGGAGGTCAGGAAGAGGCTACGCGATCTTGGCGTCCCGGTCGGTGTCCTGCAGCCCGGCCCATGGAACGCCATCACCGACATCCTGGGGGTGCGGGTCGGGCACGTGACCTTGGGGCAGGACGGTGGCGCGGATTCCGTCTGCACCGGCGTGACGGCGATCGTGCCGCAGGGTGGGCCGATGCCGGCGACGAAGCTGAGGGCGGCAAGCCACATCGTCAACGGCTTCGGCAAGACGGCGGGGCTCGTGCAGGTCGGCGAACTCGGCGAGCTCGAGGCGCCGATCCTGCTCACCAACACGTTCGCCGTTGGCGCCGCGCTGGAGGGCGGCATCCGCTATCTGATGCGGCAAGAACCCGCCGTCGGCAACGGCCTGCCGACGCCGAACGTCGTGGTGGGGGAGTGCAACGACGGCTACCTCAACGACCTGCGCCAGCTGGCGGTCCGCCCGGAGCACGCGCAGGCGGCCATCGAGGCCGCCGTTTCCGGTCCGGTGCCGGAGGGCGCGGTCGGGGGCGGCCGGGGCATGGTCTGCTGCGGCTGGAAGGGCGGCATCGGCACCGCGTCGCGGCTCGTCGGGGACAGCGGCCACATCGTTGGGGTTCTCGTGCAGGCGAACTTCGGCTCCGCTGAGGACCTCACGATCCTCGGCGTGCCCGTCGGGCGTCACCTGCGGCCGCTGGATTTCCGGCCTCCCGACGGCTCGATCATCATGGTCGTCGCGACCGACCTGCCCTGGGACGCCCTCTCGCTTGGGCGCCTGGCGCGGCGCACGGCGTTCGGGCTCGCGCGCCTGGGGTCCGTCGCGTCGCACGGCAGCGGCGATATCGCGATCGCCTTCTCGACCGCTGCAGAGGCGAGGCCAGCGCACTTAGACGGCGGGCCCCTGGCGAGTGCCGCGTTTCACGCCGTGGCGGAGGCGACGGAGGAGGCCATCCTCAACGCACTCGCGATGGCGGAGACCACCCGCGGGCGGCTCGGCCGCGTCGTACCCGCCCTGCCGCTCGAGGAGACGCTGAGGCTCCTCGAGCAACGCTAGGCGCGAAGGGGGGCGATCCCTCGGCAGGGGATCGCCTGGGCGGAGCGGAAGAATTCTGGTCGGCGCACGGCCGACCGCGTCCTCATCAGGTGCAGGGCGGAGCGGTCGTGAAGCCGCAAAGCGGGCAGCTCACCTGACCGCGCGGCTCCGCTACGAGGCGCGCGAGCTGGCAGTTGGGGCAAAGCTGACCCGGCGAGAGCGCAGGCGGGGCTTCGGGACGCGGTGTCTCAGGGCCTGGCAGTTCGATGGACACGTCTCGCACCTCTCCTGTCGAAGGTATCCCGGGTCGGGAAGCAAGGCAAGCGGAAGGGGCGACCGGCTTGGCAGATCGGCTTGCGGAGTTGACGAAGCGGCTTCTCGAGATCGACGACATCGAGCGCGCGGCGGCCGTACTCGGCTGGGACCAGATGACCTACATGCCGCAGGGCGGCAACCAGGGCCGCGGCGAGCAGCTGGCGACCCTCGCGTCCCTGGCGCACGAGCGGCTCGTGAGCCCCGAGTTCGGCGACGCCCTGAAGGCGTTCGCCGAGGAGGCGCAGGGTGCGCCCGAGGACGATGTCCGGCACGCCTTCCTGCGCACCGTGCAGCGGGCCTACGACCAGGCGACCAAGCTGCCGCAGGAGCTTGTAGCGCGCCAGATGCGCCTCACGACGGAGGCGTACGAGGCCTGGGTGGCCGCCCGGGCCGCGAAGGACTTCTCGGTGTTCGCGCCGGCGTTCGCGAAGACGGTCGATCTGAGCCGGGAGATCGCCGAGGCGCTCGGCTACCCCGAGGAGCCGTACGACGCCCTGCTCGACCTGTCCGAACCCGGCATGACGACGAAGGCCGCCGCCGACCTGCTCGGGGAGCTCAAGACGAGCCTCGTTCCGCTGGTGCAGGCGATCGCCGAGCATAAGGACCGGGTCGACCGCGGCATCCTCTACGGCCACTTCGCCGACGAGACGCAGTGGCGGCTTGGCCTCGAGGCGATCACGGCCTTCGGTTTCGACTTCAGCCGCGGCCGCCAGGACCGCTCGATCCACCCCTTCACGACATCGTTCGGCGTCGGCGACGTCCGCATCACGACGCGCATCAGCGAGGACACGTTCGCGTCCGCGTTCTTCAGCACCTTGCACGAGGGCGGACACGGGCTCTACGAGCAGGGACTGCCCGCCGAGTGGGCGCGCACGCCCCTGGGGCAGGCCATCTCGAGCGGCGTGCACGAGTCCCAGTCGCGCCTGTGGGAGAACCTCGTCGGCCGTTCGCGCCCCTTCTGGCGCTACTTCCTGCCGAAGGCGCAGGCCGCGTTCCCCAGCCAGTTCGGCCAGGTGAGCGTCGAGGACATGTACCGGGCCGTCAACTACGTCGAACCTTCACTGATCCGCGTCGACGCGGACGAGGTGACCTACAACCTGCACATCGCGGTGCGGTTCGAAGTCGAGCGGGCCCTGATGCGGGGCGAGCTCGCCGCACGGGACGTGCCGGAGGCCTGGCGGGCCAAGATGCAGGAGTACCTCGGCGTCGTGCCGCCCGACGACCTCGTGGGAGCTCTGCAGGACATCCACTGGTCGGGTGGCCTCGGCGGCTTCATCGGCTACACCGTGGGCAACGTCGTCTCGGCGCAGGTCTGGGAGGCTGCCGGGCGTATGATCGGGGACCTGCCGGAGCGCATCGCGCAGGGCGACTTCGCGCCGCTGCTCGGCTTCCTGCGCCAGGAGCTCCACCAGCTCGGCTCGCGCGAGACGACGGACGGCTTCCTGCGCAAGGCAACCGGACAGGGACTCACCACCCGTCCGTACCTCGCGTACATCCAGGGCAAGTTCGGCGAGCTCTACGGCATCTGAAAGTCCTGGGCCGAGACGCGCAACCAGGGCGCCCGTGGCTTTTGCCGCGGGCGCCCTGGCACGAGATGGCGCGTTCAGTCGATCAGGCGGAAGCCCGCCCCCTTCAGGGCGTCACGGGCGGAACCGGCCGCTTCGTCCGGCACGTAGATGGTGCCGGAGCGCTGGTCGCCGTGCGGGTGCGAGAGATAGGTCGCCTGCACGTTGGCGCCCGCTCCCGCCACCGCCGCGAGGGCGCGGGCCATCTCGCCCGGACGGTCGCCGACGTGGAAGTGCAGGCGGGTCGCGTAGTCGATGTCGAGGATCTCGTCGAAGAAGTGATTGAGCTGCGGCCAGCCGAGCAGGCCGATGACGTCGCCCTGATCGTCCGCCACCAGCACGGCCCGGCTCGGCCTGCGCCAGAGCGCCTTGGCCGCGAGTTCGATGGGCGCGGACGCGGGCAAGGTCTCGACGTGCTCCGCGATCGTGGCGATCGGGCGGTCGGGGTCGGCCTTCATGCCGTGCATCACGGAGCCGGCGAGGTGTTCGAGAATGCTGCGCATGCGCACGATGCGCCCGCGCGGCTGCTCGTCGAGCACAAGGCACGTGAGCTGCGCGTCCAGGAGATGCGTGTAGGCTTCACCAAGCGTTGCCACAGGGGAAATCAGCGAGCGGTCCAGGGGCAGCATCAGGGCTCCGAGCAACATCAGGCATCAGGCCTCCCGCCTGCGGTTACTGGGGTGGGTTCTGCTTCGCCGGCCTCGCTCCTGCCGTTTTGCCGCGCAAGGGCCAGCATGGCGCCCAAGATCAGCGCGCCGCCGACGTATTGCGGCCAGGTCAGGGCCTGGCCCAGAACGAGGAACGCGCTGACCGCGGCCGAGAGCGGCTCGGCCGTCGCCGCGATGCCGACGACGGTGGGGCGCACGTGGGTCAGGGCATAGATGTACAGGGCAAACGGCACCAAGGTGCCGAGCACGACGACAAAGGCGATGAGAAGTAGGCTGCCCGCCGTCACCTGGCCGATGCCGTGAAGCCAGAGCGGCCAGGGGATGCTGGCGGCGACGGCTCCGAAGAGGAAACCGTAGGCCGTGGTGACGAAGGCGCCGCGCCGGCGTATGAGACCGCTGGGATAGATCGTGTAGAAGGCGAGGCTGAACGCCGAGAGGAGTCCGAAGAGGACGCCGATCGGCTCGAGGCGGAGGCCGCCGTGGCCCAGCACGAGCAGCATCGTGCCGCCGAGGGCCAGAGCGAGGGCCAACGTCTCCGCCGGCGCCGGGGCGCGCCGCTCGCTGATGACGAAGAAGAGCGCGATCAGCGATGGGGCCAGGTACTGCAGGAAGGTCGCCATGGCGACGCCGATGCGCGCGATGGCGAAGAAGTACGAGAACTGCACAAGGAGGAAGCCGAAGAGGCCGAAGATCACCAGGCGGCCGAGATCCGGCCACGGGACCGCAAGGCGCCCCGGCCCGCGCAAGGCGAGAACCAGCATGAGGATCACGGCGGCGCCCCAGAGCCGCACGACCACGAGGAAGAGCGCCGAGAAGCCGTCCTGGGTGAAGAGCAGCTGCGCGGCCGTACCGCTCAGGCCCCAGAGACTCGCCGCGAGGAACACGAGCAGGATGCCGCGGACGCTCCCGGACACGTTCAGTCGACGACCCGACGCATGTAGTCCAGGGAGATGTTGCCCCCCGAGAGCACGGCGGCGCTCGGCACGTCCCGAGCGACCTTGCCCGACATGAACGCGGCGTAGGCGACGGCCCCCGAAGGCTCCACGACCAGCTTCTCGCGCCAGAGCAGGGAGCGCACGGCCGCGAGGATCTCTTCCTCGGACACCGTGACCACCTCATCCACCGTGGCCTTCAGGATCTCGTAGTTGAGGTTGCCGACCGACTGCGTGCGCAGGCCGTCGGCGGCGGTGTCGATCGTGTCGAGGGAGACGTGCTCACCGCGGGCGAAACTGAGGTAGAGGTCGTTGGCCCCTTCGGGCTCGACGCCGACCACCCTGACGCCCGGCAAGATCGCCTTCAAGGCGCTGGCGCTGCCGCTCAGAAGTCCGCCGCCGCCGACCGGCACGAGCACCTGGCGCACGTCGGGGAACGCCCGGGCGATCTCGAGTCCGACGCTGGCCTGTCCCTGGACGATGTCGATGTCGTCGTAGGGCGGGACCAGCACGAGACCGTCGCTCGCGGCCAGTTCCTCGGCGATGCGCCGCCGCTCGTCGGAACCTCCCTGGCAGAGCACGACGTTGCCGCCGTAGGATTCGACGCCGCGGCGCTTCTCGACGACGCCACCCTCGGGCATCACGATCGTGGCCCGGCAGCCGAGCATGGCGGCGGCGCAAGCCACGGCCTGGCCGTGGTTGCCGGACGAGTAGGCGACGACGCCACGGGCCCTCGCGTCTTCGAGGGAGCGCGTCAGCTTGTGGTAGGCGCCGCGGATCTTGAAGGAGCCGGTGCGCTGCAGGTTCTCCGGCTTGAGGCGGAGGCCCTCGAGGCCGTCGGCGCGGGCGGGGAGAAGCGGTGTCGGCAGCAGGACGGGGGCGATCAGCCGGGCGGCTTCCTCGATGCTCGACAGCGATGGTACGGGAGCGTTGGTCATGGCCGGGCGCGCCGGATTGGCGCGCCACCTCCCTTCGGGGTGTTCCTGCAACACTTCTCGCGGGGGTCGCCGCATCCTGCCGGAGGCGACGCAGGATGCGTGGACAGTTGGTGGAAGAATGCTAGCAAGAGATGGAGGAGGCTTGACATGGCGACAGTCGAGGTCAGGAAGCGAAACGAGATGGATCCCGCCCTGCAGTGGAACCTGCAGGACCTCTACCCGAGCTACGAGGCCTGGCAGGCCGCACTCGGAGAGGTCTCGGAACTCTGCGGCGGGTTTGAAGCGTTCCGGGGCACGCTTGGCGAGAGCGGCGGGCGGGTGCTCGCAGCGCTGCGGGCGGAGGACGAGATCGGGCGGCGCCTCGAGCGCATCTGGGCGTACGGCATGTTCCACCACGACCAGGACACGCAGGATCCGAAGGGCACCGAGATGGTGGCGAAGGCCCAGGCCCTCGCGGCGCAGGCCGGCGAGGCGACGGCGTTCCTGGTGCCGGAACTCGTCGCGCTGCCCGACGGGCGGCTCGACGCGATGCGGCGCGAGACGCCGGAACTGCAGGAATACGCCCACACCCTGAAGGAGATCGAGCGGCAGCGCCGGCATGTCCTGGCGCCAGGCGAGGAGGCCCTCCTCGCCGCGTTCTCGCCGGTCCTCGGCAACGCGGACACGATCGCGGGACAGCTCGCGAACGCCGACATGCGGTTCAAGGACGCGGAGACGAGCCACGGCGAGCCGATGCCGCTCAGCCACGGCCGCTACGGCCAGTACATGGAATCGCGGGACAGGCGGCTGCGTCAGACGGCGTACCTCAACATGCACAAGGCCTACGAGGAGCACCGCCATACCTTCGCGGCGACCTTGGACCAGCAGATGCGCACCGCCGTGACGGCCGCGCGCGTACGACACTACCCTTCGGCGCTGGAGGCCGCCCTCGACGGGCGCAACCTGCCGCGTGAACTGTACTTCCGCCTGATCGACGCCGTGCACGCGGCGCTTCCCTCCCTGCACCGCTACGTGGCCTGGCGAGGCAAGAAGCTGGGCGTCGACCGGATGCACTTCTACGACCTCTACCCACCGGTGCTCGACCTTCCTGAGAAGCGCTACAGCTGGCAGGAGGCGCAGGCGATGGCGCGGGCGGGACTCGGCCCGCTCGGCGACCACTACCTCGAGGGACTCTCGCATATCCTGCACGACCGTTTCGTCGACGTGTACGAGAACCAGGGCAAGCGGTCCGGCGCGTACTCGATGGACGTCTACGACGTGCACCCGTACATCCTGATGAGTTTCACCGGTACGCGCGACAGCGTCTTCACCCTCGTGCACGAGGCCGGGCACTCGATGCACTCCATCCTCTCGCGCGAGAGCCAGACGTTCCGCAACGCCCAATACCCGATCTTCCTCGCGGAGATCGCGTCCACGACCAACGAGCACCTGCTGCTGCAGCACCTTCTGCGTACCACGAGCGACCAGCTCGAGCAGACCGATCTCAGGGACGACCTCGCGCAGAAGTTCCTCGGTACCGTCTTCCGCCAGACCCTCTTCGCCGAGTTCGAACTCAAGGCGCACGAGCGGGTGGAGGCGGGCGGCGCCCTGACGGCGGAATTCCTGCAGGAGACCTACGGCGACCTCCTGAGGCTCTACTATGGACCGGACCTCGAGGTCGACGAGGCGGGGACGTTCGAGTGGGCGCGGATCCCCCATTTCTACATGGGCTACTACGTCTTCCAGTACGCCACGGGCTTCATCGCGGCGGCCGCGCTCTCGCAGGCTGTGCTGCGTGACGGAGCCGAGGCGGCCGAGCGCTACCTCCGGTTCCTCGGCTTCGGCGGCAGCGACGATCCCTTGCCGATTCTCGAGCGCGCCGGCGTCGACCTGATGGAGGAGTCCACACTGGGGCATGGTCTCGCCAGCTTCCAGGCGGTGGTCGACGATCTCGCCGGGCGGAACTAGCGACCGTGGCGCGGCCGGGCGTCCCATCCGACGTTCTCGGTCCGTGGCGGCGGGAGATCGTCCGGACGCCGCGCGGACGGTTTGAGATCTTCCGGCGGGGCAGCGGACAACCGCTCGCGGTGACGCATCTCTACTCGGCCTACAACGCGACGGGCGACCGCTTTGCGGCCGCCTTCGCCGCTTGGCGCGAGGTCTTCCTCGTGAACCTGCGCGGCGCGGGCGCTTCGGACTGGTCCGGGGATCCCGAGGAGCTCGGCATGACCGCGGCGGTGGCGGATCTCGAGGCCATCCGGTCGGAGCTGGGCTTGGCCGGATGGGATTTCGCCGGCCACTCGACAGGCGGCATGCTGGGCCTGCAATACGCTGTACAGGCGCAGGCCGGGCTCAGGCGCCTCGTCGTGGTGGGCGCGGCGGCGTCGCGCGCGTACAATCGAGGCCCCGACTGCATCTATCATCCCGCGCACCCGCGCTTTCAGGAGATGCAGGACCTGATCGAACGGCTGAAGGCGCCGGACCTCCTGGACGAAGAGCGGGCGCGCCTCACGGCCAGGCGCACGGCGCTTTCGCTCCACCATCCCGAGCGCTACGGCGAGTACTTCGGCGGGGACGTCGCGAAGACGATGGCCGTCCCCAGGCTCGACCACTTCTCGCGGATCGACTACCCCGTGTTCGACCTGCGCGCGAGTCTGCGGCTGATCCGCATCCCGACACTGGTGGCGGTCGGGCGCCATGACGTCCAGTGTCCCGCCTGGTGCTCCGAGGAGATCCACCGGCTCGTGCCGGGATCCCGTCTCGCCGTCTTCGAGGAGAGCAATCACTACCCACACCTGGAGGAGCCGGCGGCGTTCCGGGCGGCAATCGGGGAATTTCTCCGCTGAAGCGTCTTCCGCGTGACCCGGGGCCGCGCATTGCGTACGCTTGTGGCAAGTCGGTCTCGCGCTCGCGTGAGAGGTGGTGCGTGCCACGTACTGCTACGGGCTGACGGTGCTGGGCTCTTGCGTGCCCTGGCCGCCCGCGTACGTCATCTGGGGCATGATGGCGGCGGACGTCGCGCTGACGTGGCTCGGGTGGAGTCCAAGGCGTTGGTACGCGCTTATCCTCGGTCTCGTGCTCAGCGCCTATCTGACGGTTGCCGGCCTCTTTTCGGTCGGGGTGCTGTTCCTCGGGCTTGGCCTGGTGCAGATCGGTTTCCTGGTCCGGCTCGGGGTGCGCCGCGCGTCGGTGCGGTAGGTTGTCCATGGAGGATCGATCCGGCCGGTGGCGCGTGCAAACTCGCCGTAGGGGGTGGAGGTCATGCGGGAGGTTGCGCTCCGGGTAGGCGCGCGAGCCCGAGTCTCCCTCGCGGGCCTGACCCTATGCGCTCTGGCCCTCACGGCTTGCGGCGCTCCCCGCGCGACCCCCGGCCAGCCCCTTGACCTCCAGACCGTGCTCAAGATGAAAGCGCGAGCCGTCCAGGTTGCGACCGTGCCAGGGGTGCCGCCACAGCTTGGCGCGATCGGTTTCGCGGACCTGGACCACGGCTGGGCCGGCGGACGGGGCGTGCTGCTCGCCACATCGGACGGCGGCCGGACCTGGCGCACCTCGTACACCGGCAACGCCACCGTCCAAGGTTTCTCCGTCCTGTCCGCCCATGCGGCGTTCGCCGCCACGAACAAGGGGCTCCTCATGACGAGTGACGGCTCGAGCTGGCACTTCGTCGACAGCACACCGCTCCAGTCCGCACAGTTCTTCACGCCGCAGGGGGGGTCGCGACGGGCCCCAGCGGGAGCCTGGGGCCCGTCGGGCCAAACGGCGCCACGCCCAAGGGGCTCCGCGTTTTGCACACGGCCGACGGCGGCCGCACATGGCAGGCGGAGCCGGGACAGCCGGTGCTGGCGGCCTGCTTTTTCAGCGCGCGGCAAGGCGCCGCCGCTCTCTATGCCCCGGGCGGCTTGACGCTCGCCTACACGGTGGATGGCGGGAGCACCTGGTCCAAGGCCACGCCGGTGCCGGGCGGGTACGGCGCCACGCTCACCTGCACGCCTGATGGCGGTGCCTGGGCTGTCGCACTGGGCGGCGTCGGCATGACGCAGGCGTCCTATACGGTGCTGCGCAGCGGGGACTTCGGCCGCACCTGGGCAGCTGTGCTCGCCCGCCCGACGGCAGGTGGAGGACCGGCGCCGGGCAACCCGAGTGGTGTGACCCCCGGACCGGGCCTGGGTCCGGGGCCGCTCGGGGCCACCGACAAGGAGCACGCCGTCATGCTGGGTAGCTGCTGGGCATGCGGAAGCGGAAGCGGCACCGTCCTGCTCGACAGCACCAGCGACGGCGGTCGCAGTTGGCGAAGGGTTTCGTCCGCGCTCCCGGGGTTTGAACAGTTCACTTGAAACCAGGGCGAATCTACTCTAACCTTACCGGCTTGGAAAGGTTGATTGGGATTGGTGAGGCAGCCAAAGCGTTAGGTGTCGCTCACGACACTCAGATGGTAGGAAGCGCAGGGCAAGCTGATACCCGAACACACGGCCGGGAAGCATCTCCGGTATGATCTGGCCAAACGCAAGCCGGAGATGTACCGCAGCGCGCCGGATAAGCGCCGGACGATCGCCTACGCCCGTGTGTCCAGCCACGACCAGAAGGGCGACCTGGAATGGCAGAGGCAGGTCCTGGAGTTCGATTGCGCACGCCAGGGCTGGGCCAACGAGGTCGTGTCGGACCTCGGCTCGGGCATGAGTTACCAAAAGAAGGGATTCAGGCATCTCCCCGGCGAAATCCTCGACGGCCACGTCGGACTGGTGCTCACCCACAAGGACCGACTGCTGCGGTTCGGAGCCAAGCTG
>DAIBJA010000064.1 GCA_027420455.1 Clostridia bacterium
CCGCTCCCGGAAGCTGAGGCGCTCCGCTCCCCTGATTTCCAGGTGCACCCGCGCCTCGCCTCCTTGCTTGTCCACATTTTGTCCACATTTTGTGGATAGAATGTCGGATTAGATTCTGTGCCTGCGCCTAGACTCCTGCCAAGGCGCCCGCAGAATGTGCAGCAGGCCCGCCGCCAGCGCCCCGCCGGCGGCGAACCCGACAGGCACGTAGGCCCTGAGGTCACCCACGGTACCAATGAACAGGGCGGCGGCGGCGGCGATGCTCAGGATGCCGATCAGCCAGAATTCCAGCAGGGCACGCCAGAAGCCCCGCCGGCCGCAGGTGCGGGCGACAAGGAACCAGAGCGGCACAAGGCAGAGGCCGACGGCGGCGGCCCACAGCAGGCGATCGAACTGCTCCGGCAGAGGCAGATCGATCATCTGATCAGCCTGCCAAGCCGCCCCTTGCGCCGGCTTTCCTGCTGGTAGCTGAGCATCACGATGCTGCCGTCCAACTGGAGGTCACCGTTCTCCAGGTCGAGATGCTTGATGTGGAGGTTCTCGCCCTTGACGGACAGCGTGCCCAGCTGCGTCGTGACGTCGATCCCGTGCTCGTCGAACGACTCCACCTTGGTCACGCCGGTCAGTTCCATGAGATGGCGGTCGCGCAGATTCAGGGCATGGTGCTTCTCGTCGGCGGCGCCGGCCATTGGGTCACCCCCCGCTACGAGATGCTATGCACCAGGCGGTCCAATGCTGCCTCGAAGGAGCGTTGTGCCCGCTGGCGAACTGAGGAGTGATCCCGGGCGAGCTGCCGCGGGGCGTCCTTATGCATGAAGGAGTGGTCGGATGTCCCCGATCTTCACCCTCTGGGGCCGGATCTTGCGCAAAAGGGCCGACGTCTACGTCCAGCTCCTGTTGACGATCGTGGGCGCGGCGCTCCTTGCGGGACTGATGGCCGTCGCCGCCCGTGGCCATGCCTCCGGCCTTGTGATCCTCGTCGGCGTACTGGCCGTGGTCGCCGAGGTGGCGTTCGGCTACGGGGCTGCCCTCGGCGCCCTGGGCGAGGCCGCGCGCGGCGACGCGTCGAGCCCCTTCTGGGCGCGCGGCTACCGCCTCTGGGGACGCACGCTGGGCCTCTTCGCCGTCGACTTCCTGGTCGCCATCGCGCTGACCATCGTCCTCCTGATCGTGCTGGGCTTGGCAGGATCCCTGGCGGGACTCGGCCACCTCACCTCCGCAGCCACGCTGGCGACGCCGGGCATTCGCCATGTGCTCGTCGTCCTCGGGATCGGCGTCCTCGTGCTGGCGATCGTCGTCGGCCCCTACATGCAGGCTGCCCAAGCGATCATCTATGTGGCCGATGTTCCCGTGTTGCCGGCCTTCGCCCAGGCGTTCACAGAGGCTTACGGTCGCGGCCGCTTCGGGCACTGGCTCCTGGGTCTCCTGGTCGCTGTCGTCCTCGACCTCGTCGCCAGTCTGATCGAACAGCTCCTCGGCACGACCGGCCAGCTCCTGAGCATCCTCTTGAGCCCTGCCGTCCTGTGGCTGTCGACGGCCCTGGCCTTCGCCATCTACCGCACGCACAGCCTGGGCGCCGCGCCGGCCGACATCATCTCCTGAGGGGGTTTCGCCATGCTCCGTCACGTCTTGCTGCTCAAGTTCAAGGATGGTGTGGGACCGAGCGAGATCGCGACGCTCGACACCGCGTTCCGGGATCTCATCCGAGAGATCCCGGCGGTGGCGGAAGGACACGTCGGGACGAAGCTCGGGCTGCCGGGCAGTTCTGGCGTGCCTGCCGACTACGCGGTCACGCTGGACTTCCGCTCGCCCGACGATTTCACCGCCTATATAGGGGACCCGAGGCACCAGAAGTTTGTGCGGGAGACCTTGAGCCCCTTGCGCGAAGCGGGCTGGTCGGCACAGATCGAGCTCTAGCCGGCGCTCAAGTCATCGCTGCTCCGGGCGATGCGGCCGGGGTCGACAACGATCGGCGAACATCCCGGACCTCTGAGGACGTCGGGGCGTCGCGAAGTGGGGTGATCGCGTGTCGCAGGCGGCTCTCCTCCTGGCGCTCGGCTCGGCCATTCTGCACGTGCTTTGGAACGCGGCCGCCCGGCAGGAGAGCGGGCGCCTTCGCTTCATGTGGCTGCTCGCCGGCTCGTCCGCCGTCCTGGCGCTCCTCCTGTCCGTGGGTCTCTGGCGGGAGGCCGCCTGGCCCGATCTCTGGCCATACCTCGTCGCGACCGCCGTGGTGCACACCCTCTACTTCACGTCGCTTGCCGCCGCCTACCGCACCGGCGAACTGCACTGGGCCTACACGCTCTCGCGCGCGGGCGGGGTGCTGCTCGCGTCCCTCGCCGCGCTCTTGCTGCTCGGGCAGACCGTCCGCCCCCTGGCCTGGGCCGCCATCGCGCTCGTGCTCCTCGGCAGCGTGCTGGTGTCGGGCAGGCCTGGGCGGCCGCGGGACCTCCTGCGCGTCGCCTGGATCGGCCTCCTGATCGCGGCGTACACCTTCATCGACAGCCGCGGCGTGCAGTACGCCCCGCCGCTCCTGTACATCGCGCTCCTATACACCGGCGCCACCCTGCTGACGGCGCCGTTCGCCCTGCGGGCGGAGCCCGGTCCCGGCGACCGCCTCGCCCCGATCTTCGGCGCTCTCAGCCTTGCGTCGTACCTGCTGCTGCTCTACGCCTACCGGCTCGGTCCGCTGGCGCCCACGGTGGCCATCCGCCAGACGGCGCCGCTGTTCGCGGCGGCGCTCGGCTATCTGAGGCTGCGCGAGCGTCCGACGCCCCTCGCGTGGGCCGGCACCGTGCTCGTCGTCGTCGGCGCGATCCTCCTGGCCTGAAGCTAGAAGATGCTCGTGTGCCTGAGCTGCGTCCAGATGTCCGGATTTTCGCCGCCCAGCTCCCAGAGGGCGATGCCGCCCAGACGGGAGGCCTTGGCGAGCGCGAGCTTCTGGCCGAACGAGCGCTGGTCCTCGTACCAGACGTCGTGGTGCACGCCGCCGTCCGTGTAGCTGAAGTGGTATTCCTGCGACGCCGCATTCCAGGTGGGCGAGATGCCGTACTTCTTCAGGAGCGCCTGGGCCTGTAGGGTCGTGACCGTGTTCGTCTGGCCCGAGCTCATCCAGTCGTAGCCGTAGGCGGCGACACCGAGGTAGATCCTCTCGCTGCGGATGTGTCCGAGCGCGAAGTTCACGTTGTTGCGCACCCAGGGCAGCGGTGCGACGGGACCGGGAGGGCCGCCCTGGTAATGGTGGTCGTAGGCCATGATGACGACCGCGTCCGTGACCTTGCCCAGCGCCGGGTAATCGTAGGGATAGCTCATGTCCTTGGTGATCCCCACCTTGGGGAACACGGCGACGCCGAGCCCCTTGCCCTCGCGGTGCAGGGCTTTGCCAAGGTCGTTCAGGAAGGTGGAGAGGTCGTCCCGGGAGTAGGGCGCGAGCAGTTCGAAGTCGATCAGCACGCCGTCGTAGCCGTGGCGCTTGACGAGGCTCTCGATCGTGCCGATCATCTGGGTCCGCGTCGAGGTGCTGTACATGGGATCGGTGCCGGAATTGCCGATCAGCGGCCAGACGAAGCTGCGGTGGCTGTGCGCGAACTTCGTCACCTGCGGCGCCGCCATGTCGTTCGTCAGGTTGCCGGAAGCGTTGATGCGGTACCAGTACGGACTCGTGATCTGGATCTGCCTCGCATGGGCCACAAGGGACGCCCAGGCTGTGCCCGGGCCGGTGCCCTGGTTCTCGTAGAAACCGATCACCATCGGGCGCCAGAACAGCGAGAATGCCGTGCGGGGCACGGACGTATGGTGGGGCGACTTGGCCGTCCTCGCGAACAGGAAGATCAGCAATACCAGAAAGAGCGCCCCGACCAGCGCGGGATAACGCCAGCGGCGCAGGAGCTCGTCCATGGCTCCCCTCCCTCCGCTTCCTAGGCTGGCCGATGGCTCTGCAGCGATGCATGGCAAGAAGCGGGCGGGGCATCGCCCCGCCCGCCCAACCTCACTCGATGGTGCCAGGTCCCTTCTGGCGCACCCAGAGCACCTCGTACAGTTCGTCCGATCCGCGCGGCACTGGCCGATCCGGCACCATGAGCACGCGCAGGGCCGTCTCCCTGCCGCCGATGTCGACCACCATCTCGTCGCCGACGCGGACCTCGGAAGCCGGCTTGGCGGGCTTGCCGTTCAGCGTGACACGGCCCGTTTCCGCGGCGTCGTGCGCGATGGTCCGCCGCTTGATCACGCGCGCCACCTTGAGCCACTTGTCGAGGCGCAGGACGTCACCTCCCTCGAAAGGCGAAGGGAGCCGGGGCATCCTGAGGATGTCCCGGCTCCCCGCAGTGCGCCCTTACTTGGCGACCGAGTCCTTGAGAGCCTTGCCGGCCTTGAAAGCAGGCACGCGGCTCGCGGGGATCTTGATCTCCTTCTTGGTCTGCGGGTTCAGGCCCTTGCGCGCAGCGCGCGACCGAACCTCGAAGGTACCGAAGCCAACGAGCGACACCTTGTCTCCACCGGTAAGAGCTTCCTCAACCGCTTCAACGAAGGCGGTGACCGCCTTGTCCGCGTCCTTCTTGCTCATCCCGGCGCGTTCGGCGACCTTCGCAACCAGCTCGGTCTTGTTCGTAGGTACCCCTCCCTGTGCCGATTGTCGACGCCTAAGATTCGTCAATTGGCCACCCATTCCTGCTTTCCTCGCCCATAATCTGCGCAGATTGTGCTATTTTCCACGCCTGCAAGGCCTTTTCCGACCCCACGGCGGACAGGCGCTGGCCAAGCAGTGCCTCGGCGCGCCTGCAGCGCGCCTTCAGCGCAGAGAGCGAGCGGCGCGCCTCGAGTTCCAGATCCTCTCCGGCGGCCACGCGCTCCTCGAAAAGTGCGGTGTAGCCGCCCTCTCCAAATTCCTGAATGCCACAGCGCATGAGCTTGCGCATGGCCTTCTCAAGCGCCGCAAGAGAGGATAATGAGGCGGGTATGCCGTCAAGTTCGCTTTGCCGACGCGTCCCCTCCTCCGCCTTGAGCTGCTCCCAGCGCGGCAGGAAGTCCTGCGCGCTTGCGTAGTGCTCGTCGCCGAACACGTGCGGGTGGCGGCGCACGAGTTTGCGCCACAGACCGTCCGTGATATCCCCGAGGGTAAAGGTCCCCTCTTCGCGACCGAGCTCGCCATGGAACAGCACTTGCAGCAGCAAGTCTCCCAGTTCTTCCACAATCCCATGCAGATCGGCGTCGGAAAGCGCGTCATA
>DAIBJA010000073.1 GCA_027420455.1 Clostridia bacterium
CGGCAGGAGCCAGTCCTGCTGGGCCGCCTGCAGGCCCAACTGCACTTGCAGGAGGAAGCCCATCTCGGCGAACGTGGTGCGCATGAGGGCCGCTTGCGCCTCACATCCGCCGCGGTCCGATCCCTCGGCCGCGATCAGCCACGCCGTGGCAAAGAGGCGCTCCCGTCCCTCCACGATCACCTCGCGCAGCTTGAAGGCATCCTCTTGCGCCTTCTCCGTCTCGACGTCCGGCAGGCGGCCACGCTGGCGGCGCAGGAAGGAACTCGCGTGCAGGTGCTGCAGCCGCCGCTCCAGGCGGAGCCGTGCTTCCGCCGCGGAAAGCGGGCTGAGCCGCAGGGCCACGATCGCGGTCTGCGAGAGGGACCACAGCCGCTCGAGGCTGAGCTCGTCCAACTGCTCCGGATAGGACTCCACCGCCATGAGCTGGCGGAAGCCGGTGCCCGCCTCCAGAAGGCGCATATGGGCGCGGGGCCCTGTGCGGCCCGACGTGGGGAAGGCCGCGCGCGGTCGGGCGGTCACCCGTCCGGTGCCTGCGAACCAGTGGGGCAAGGCGGGATTGGCGATGGCCCAGCGAAGCTCGGCCGGTGGTTCCTCTCCGAGCGGCCGAGCCGCAATGCCCAGGTCTTGCAGGGCCTGTTGGTTGCCCGCGCCCTCCTGGAGCCAGAGGTAGAGGTGGCGGAGCGCGGCCTGTAGCGAGAGCGTGAAGAACAGGGGACCCTGCACGGAGAGCAGGAAGTTGCGCAGCGCGACCTGATGGGCGTCGCGTTCCTCGGCACCCAGCCAGGCGTATTCCCTGCGACCGAGCTCATAGATGGTGCCGGCGGGCAGGTGTGCGTCGAGGGAGTGCGGCGACCATCGCATCAGAGCGGAACACGACCCGCGATCGGGTCAATCGACATCAGACCACGACCCTCCTTGTGGGATAGGTCGTCATTCCAGCAAATGTAAATAACACCTGCAAAATACTGTTCGGACTGTCCATTTCTGGCGCAGTCCGTAGGCTCAGCCTCGGTGCGGTATCCACCAGTGCGCGACGCCAGGCTCCACCGGGCCCAGACTTGGCTCGGCCACCGCGCCGCCAGCGGGAAGTCCCCTTGAGCACTGCGGCGGACGCCTGCCGGCGATGGGGCGACACCCTGGGGCTTCGAGCGTGGCAGTACGGTCGGGCACCGCCGCGTCCTGAGCGCGGCCAAGGGTCGGGTAGCTGGACGCTATGCCTGTGAAGGGTAACATAGCCGCCTGCGCCCCCTTCGAGGTTTGCCACAAGTTATGTAACGTCCGTCGTCCGTGCCACCGCCCGGGGTCCGCGACAAGGCGGCGGCGCCGCAGGACGCGGCGCCGCCGAGGTATCGAGGCCGGAAGGAGCCGAGCGTTTCAGGCGAAGAGCAGGCGGTCCAGACCGCGCACCAGTCCCTGCACCCTCAGGACTTCTCTCGTCGCGAGCAGCGTGCCCGCGACGTAGGGGTCCGCCCCGGACCCCGCGTCGTGGCGGATGGTCAGCCGCTCGTTGGGTAGGCCGAAGATCGTCTCGAACGCGATGACGTAGCTCGGCAGGCGCAACGAGTGCACCTGCGTGCCTTCGATCTCGGCGCCTCGCGTGTCCGGGCGACCGTGCAGGGCGGAGGGCGCCACCTCCTGGCGAGGCCGCGCCACTTGTCCCAATTCCTCGGCGAGTTCCTGCACCGTGCCGCTGGGTGCGTCCATCTTGCCCGCGCTGGCGTAATCGATGATCTCCCACGACGGAATGTACTTGGCCGTCTCAAGCGCGAAATGCTTGGCGAGAGCCGCCGTGATCGAGAAGTTGCCCGCCGCGATGACGCCTAGGCCCTTGGCCGTCGCCAAGGCGGCGATCTCCTCGTAATCCTGCGCCGTGAGGCCGGATGAACCGATCACGACACGCACCCCGCGCTCGAGCGCGAGGATGGTGTGGCGTTTCACCGCCTCGGGCGAAGTGTAGTCGATGAGCACGTCGGTCGGTTCGGTGAGCGCGGACGCAAGGTCGGGGGCGATCTGGACGCCCGCCGGGGAAAGCCCGAGTGCCGTACCGACGTCGGAGCCAGCCAGCCGTCGCGCTACGGCGCCCGTGAGCTGGAAGCCTTCCGAAGAAATGATCTGCCGCGCGACGGCGCCGCCCGTCCAACCGGTCGCTCCCGCCACGCACACACGAATGGTCATCGTCACCCGCTCCTGGAGAGTGTGCCGCCACCTTCTGCCGTTGGCGGAACGTTCGCCTGTCGCCCTCCGGTTACCTGCTGTCCCGCGGTCTACCCACTAGACAATGCGCGATGGTTTCGAACTGATGCCTCGGCCCGTCCTGCGCCGGATCCTGCCAAAGGGTGACGTCGTGATGCTCCGCGGCGGGCGAGCGGCGCAGGGTGTGTCGCCAGAGGCGCGGCGCGAGGCGCCGGATCGGTTGGCCGTCGACCTCGAGCAGCGCGTAGCCCGCGCAGGGACCCGCCAGCAGGACGGCGACCAGGAGCGGCAGCCGCCCGGCGAGCGCCGCGAGAGCCAGCAGCCCGACCGCGAAGAACGAGATCGCCTGGCTCGTCTCGAGGTCACCCCAGATGCGCGGCTGCACCTGCAGCAGGTCGACCGGTACGTGGCACTTCACAGCAGGAGGCGCCGCCAGGCGCCGAGCAGAGTGAACGGCAGGCGCAGCATGAAGAAGAGCAGCACGAGACTCAGCAGCATGTCCGATGCGGGCACCGCGATCGAGAGTTCTCCCGCGAGACCGCGCACGCCCACCAGGATGAAGGCCTCGGCGGCTGGCAGGACCGACCACGCCGCCGTCTGCCAGATCCAGAGCATGGGGATGCGCCCAAGGCGTGCGTGCACACCCAGCAGGAAGGCGAGCGGCGCGACGGAGGAGAGCAGCGCGAGCGCTGCGAGACGCGCCAGGAGCAGGCCCGCCAGGAAGACAAGCATGAGGAGGTATGGCACGCCGAAGACGAGCAGGTCTATGAGACTGGACCCGAACCCCATCGCAGGAACCGCCACCGCCCCCGCCACCTGGCCGACCGTGGCCACGAGGGCGTCGTTCAGCTGCCAGAGCCAGGAGACGATGGTGTGGCTCACGAGCACGCCGCCCACGGCGAGCATGAGGCGCGCCACCGCCTGCAGGGACCGGCCGTAGCCGGCCTCCAGCATGAACAGCGGTACCGCGAGCGCGCCACCAGCCAGCAGCGCGATGTGGGAGAGCTCCGACACCACGGCGCCGGACGGCGGGAAGCCATGCGCCCAGAGCAGGGCGCCCACCCAGCCGTACGCGCGCTGCAGCGCCGGGCTCAGAGCGGCGCGGAAAGTCCAGCCCATTGGAAGATCACCCGTACGATGTCCTTGGCGAAGATCACGAGCACCAGCCCGGCCATCACCGAGGACAGGTGGCCCCAGGCGCGCGTGCGGTGCTGCGGATTGTCGCCGCTCGTCCAGAGCAGGTACGCGCCGTAGAGCAGGGCGAGCACCGCGAAGCCCGCGAACCAGCTTTGCAGCGTCGTGATGGCGTTGAGGACGAACTGCAGGATGGGCATCGAACCTAATCCTGCGCCAAGGCGTCGGCCGGCGCCTTGCCTTCAGGAGCATCCTCGCCCAGCGGCAGGGGAGGATCCAGAAAGCGCAGGCGGTCCGCGACGATCTCGATCACGCGGCGCTGTTCCCCGTCCGAGGTGTCGAGGGGGCGACTCGCGATGCGGCCTTCGATGCCGACCAGCCTGCCCTTGAGCAGGTACTTGGAGGTGGCCTCGGCCAGCCTGCGGAACATGACGACGGGCAGGAAATCCGTACTGTTGCCCGCGCGGCCGATCGCCAGCGAGAACGCGGAGATCGCGAGGCCGTCCCGCGAGTAGCGGAGAACCGAGTCCGTGGCGAGCCGACCGACCAGGACAACGCGGTTGATCATGGGACATCTCTCCTTTCTTGGCGCGGAAGTCCCATTCGATCCTCGAAATGGGTTACCCTTCCAACGGATGTTCGCCTGTCGGTGGCGAATGCCGTGCATGGCCTCGACCGAAAGGGGGAGCTTCGGTGACGGAGGAGACGTGGATCGCGGTGGATCGCTTCTTCTGCGACCACCTGGTGCCAAGCGACGAGGTCCTCGACGCGGTGCTCGAGGAGTCGGCCGCGGCGGGACTGCCGGACATCCAGCTGGCGCCGAACCAGGCGGCGCTGCTGCAGATGCTGGCGCGACTCCAAGGCGCCAGCAGACTGCTCGAGATCGGTACGCTCGGGGGCTACAGCGGTATCTGGCTGGCGCGGGCGTTGCCCGAGGGCGGTCGTCTCGTGACCGTCGAGGCGAATCCCCACCATGCGGAGGTCGCGAGACGCAACTTCGAGCGGGCGGACGTTCTCCACAAGGTGGACCTGCGCCTGGGACCGGCCGCGGACGTTCTGCCAGCCATCGCGCGGGAGGGCGGCGATCCGTTCGACCTCGTCTTCATCGATGCGGACAAGCGGAGCATACCGCTCTACTTCGATTGGGCCCTGCGCCTCACGCGGCCCGGCAGCCTGATCATCGTGGACAACGTCGTGCGGCGGGGCGAGGTGGCTGTCGCCTCGAGTGCGAACGAGGACGTTCAGGGCGTGCGGCGCTTCATCCAGAGCCTCAAGGGCGACGACCGGGTGCAGGCGACGGCCCTGCAGACCGTCGGGACGAAGGGATACGACGGTTTTGCGATCGTTCAGGTCCTCTAGGGCCAGGCGGCGCGTTTCGGGGGGGCACCGTTCGACCGGTGCCCCTTTCGGTATGGGGGATTCGCCGCGGAGGTGTCGATTGACAAACGCTCCCCTGGCGGCTAACCTCTTAGAACAAGCGAAAGCGAAGATGGAGAGCGCCTGCGGGAAGCAGTCCACGAGCGAGCCGGGAGGGTGGAAGCCGGCGGACGGTGCGCAGGACGATGCCTCCGGAGTGCGCGCACAAAGGCCTATGGCCGAGGACGCGCCGGTGCCACCGTGATCGGCGAGAGTCCAGCCGTCTTCGGCTGGAGAATGAGGGTGGTACCGCGACCCGTCGCCCCTTGAGGGTGGCGGCGTTTTTCTATATCAGGGGAGGTTGCCGAAATGACCGAGCGGTTCACGATTACGACGCCGATCTACTACCCGAACGACCGCCTGCACATCGGCCATGCCTACACGACGGTGGCGGCCGACGCGATCGCCCGCTTCCACCGCCTGCGCGGGGAGGACGTCTTCTTCGTCACCGGCACCGACGAGCACGGCCAGAAGATCGAGGACCGTGCCGGCAAGGTGGGCAAGACGCCGATCGCCTACGTGGACGAGATCGTGTCCGACATCCGGGAACTCTGGCAGACCCTCGGCATCTCGAACGACGACTTCATCCGCACGACGGAACCCCGCCACGAGCGCGTGGTGCAGGAAGTGTTCCGCCGGCTCGAGGCCAAGGGCGACCTCTACCTCTCGCAGTACGAAGGCTGGTACTGCACCCCGTGCGAGTCGTTCTGGGTGGAGGGCAAACTCGTCGACGGCAACTGCCCGACCTGCGGCGGACCGGTCGCGCGCCTGAACGAGGAGAGCTACTTCTTCCGGCTCTCGCGCTACGCCGAGCCGCTGCTCCAGCACATCGAGAGCAACCCGGAGTTCATCCAGCCCGTCTCGCGCCGCAACGAGATGATCCAGTTCATCCGCCAGGGGCTCGAGGATCTCTCGGTGTCGCGCACCAGCTTCCGCTGGGGCATCCCCTTGCCCCAGGATCCCCGCCATATCGCCTACGTCTGGGTGGACGCCCTGACCAACTACATCACGGCCTGCGGCTATCTGCAGGATCCGGAGCGCTTCAGCCGCTACTGGCCGGCCGACGTGCATCTCGTGGGCAAGGAGATCGTGCGCTTCCACGCGGTGATCTGGCCGGCGCTCCTCCTGTCGCTCGACCTGCCCCTGCCGAAGGTGGTGTACGGACACGGCTGGCTGCTCCTTGGCGAGCAGAAGATGTCGAAGTCCAAGGGCAACGTCATCGACCCGCGTCAGCTGGTGCGGCGCTACGGCCGCGACGCCGTGCGCTACTACCTTCTGCGGGAAGTCCCGTTCGGCGCGGACGGCAACTACACGGAGGACGCCCTGATCCTGCGGACCAACGTCGATCTCGCGAACGACCTCGGCAACCTCCTGTCGCGCACCACGGCGATGATCGAGCGCTTCACGGGCGGCGTCATTCCGAGCCCCGCCTCGAGCAGCCTGCGGGGTCAGGCGGAGGAGACCGTGCGGCGCGTCGAGGAGCGCCTCGCGCGGCTGCAGGTGTCGGACGCCGTCGCGGCCGTCTTCGAGCTTGTCAAGCGCGCCAACAAGTTCATCGAGGAGGAGGCGCCGTGGCAGCTGCACCGCAGCGGCGACCCGCGCCTCGCGGATGTCCTCTACGACCTCGCGGAGTCCCTGCGCATCACCGCCGTGCTCTTGAAGCCCTTCCTGCTCGAAGCGCCGAACGCCATCTACCGACAGCTCGGACTGGGCGATGCGGAAGGCGCCAGGCTGGCCGACGCGGCGTGGGGCGGCCTTGCCTCCGGCACCAAGGTGGAGCGAGGCGAGCCGATCTTCCCGCGCATCGAGACAGAGCGCGAGGCAGAGGAAACGCCGGCGGCGCCAGCCAGCGCCGCCCCGGCCAAGGCCAAGGCCGAGGCCACGGCGCCTACGCCCGTTGACGCGGGCACCATCACGATCGACGAGTTCCAGCGCCTCGACCTGCGCGTCGGCACGATCCTCGAGGCGAGCCGCGTCAAGGGCGCCGACCGCCTCCTGGAGCTCAAGGTGGACCTTGGCGAGGGCGAGCCCCGCACCGTCGTCTCAGGCATCGCCGAGTATTACGAGCCGCAGGCGCTGGCGGGCACGCAGATCGTCCTCGTCGCGAACCTGCAGCCCGCCAAGATTCGCGGTGTCGTCTCGCACGGCATGATCCTCGCAGGCAAGACGGCGGACACGCTGCAGATCGTCTCGCCGCGCCAGCCGCTGCCTGCGGGGACGAAGATCAAGTGATCGTAGACAGCCACGCGCACCTCAACCACGAGGACCTGCTCGGGGAGGCGGATGCTGTCCTCGAGCGGGCCCGTGCGGCGGGTGTGGGAGCGGTGGTCGTGGTCGGCTACGACGTGCCCTCCTCGCGGCAGGCCGTCGAGCTCGCCGAG
Source organism: Clostridia bacterium (assembly GCA_027420455.1). Taxonomy (GTDB): domain Bacteria; phylum Bacillota; class Sulfobacillia; order JAJZYS01; family JAJYTV01; genus JAJZQO01. Next base: position 7,125 of record DAIBJA010000073.1, read on the forward strand.
CGCCTGCCCAACGTGGTGGCGGTCGTCGGGCTCCATCCGTACGAGGCCGGACGGGCCACGGACGACGACATCCGGGCCATTTTCGAGCTCGCCCGCTCGACACGCGTCGCGGCGATCGGTGAGATCGGCCTCGACTACCACGGCGACGAATTCGCGCCAAAGGCGCTCCAGCTCAGCCTGGCGCGCCGCCAGATGGCCATCGCGGACGAGCTCGGCCTGCCTGCGGTGCTGCACCTTCGGGAGTCAGGCCTCGACATATTGCCCCTGCTCGACGCATATCCCGGTGTCAGGGCCGTATGTCACTGCTTCGACGGCGGCGAGGCCCTGATGACGGAGGCGCTAGCCCGCGGCGCTTTCATCTCGTTCGCCGGCAACCTGACCTTCAAGCGCAACGAGACGCTCAGGAGCCTCAGCGGCCGGGTGCCGCTCGGTCGCCTGCTCGTCGAGACCGACAGTCCCTACCTGGCGCCTCAGGGCCATCGCGGCCGCCGCAACGAGCCTGCCTTCATCGTGGAGACCGTCGCCACGCTGGCGGCGACGCAAGGCGTCTCGGCCGAGGATCTTGCCCTCGCGACCAGCCGCAATGCCCGGGAGATCTTCCGTCCTCTGCGCAGCGATTTCTAAGGGATCGGATCAATTCTCATCTTTTCCGTGTTTGAGGTCATAGGAAGCGGGTGATACAATACGGCAGTCCTACAACTTCTGCCGAATGGAAGGTTGTAGGAAGAAGGAGGTCCGTCTTGCCACAGCTACGACAGGCAGGATGGCGCAGCATCGCGCTGATATCGGGCGCCCTGCTCGTCCTGCTTGCGGGTTACGCCGCAAGGGCAACCGCCCTGCGCAGCAGCCCCCCCGTGCGGGCGGCTGCGAAGGCACACAAGACGCTCACCAAAAAGCCGCTCCCTCTGCCCACATACGGCGCGACGCTGGACAGCGCCGATCCGGCCCCCGGTTACCAGAATGCTCTCTGGAGCGGCACCGTGCAGAATACGGCCACGATCGTGGCCGCGCGGCTGAGCGACGTATCGGTTCCTGTTTCGTACGGCGTGCGCAAGGTCTATGACCCCAACCTTGCGCTGGGCAGCGAAGTCGTGGCGGCCAAGGGCCAGCCCGGCGTGGCGGTGGAGACGGTCCGCCGCATCTACCAGGGCGCGCGGGTCGTGTCCGTGGCGATCGTCGGCGAGACGGTCGTGAAGGCGGCCCGTCCCGAGCTCGTGCACATTGGCGCCAAGCTGCCCGAGGTTTCCCGCGGCAGCTTCACCGGGCGCGTGGCGGCAACCCTGAACATGGTCGCCACCGCGTACTGGGCGGATCCCAGCTGGTCGAACGGCAGAACGGCCACAGGCGTTCCCGCACGCTACGGCGTCGCGGCGGTGGATCCGAGCGTCATCCCGCTCGGCACGCGGCTCTTCATTCCCGGCTACGGCTACGCGGTGGCCGCGGATACCGGCGGGGCGATCGTCGGAGATCGCATCGACCTCTGTTTCGATACGGGGCAGCAAGCCCTGGATTACGGTCGCCAAAGCGTCACCGTCTACGAACTCGCGACCAACTAGCATGAGGCCGGGCGGCGCTCCCCCAAGGGGGGGCGCCGCTTTTCGCGCCCCTGCGGGCCGCATGCTACAATATCGGAAATGGAGCCCAAACTGACCTCCCCCAGCGTGGTGCGGGAGCAGCTCGCAAGTCTCGGGATCCGGCCGCTGAAGCGACTCGGGCAGAACTTCCTCGTCGACTTCAATCTGCGCGAGCGCATCGTCGCCGGTCTGGAATTGTCCCCTGGGGAGCGGGTCGTGGAGATCGGGCCAGGCCTCGGCGCGATCACGCAGGGCCTCTTGGAGCGCGGGGGCGACGTCCACGCGATCGAGATCGACCACGCGCTGGCGGCGCACCTCGTTGGCTTTTTCGGCCCAGGCCTGCATGTCCACGAGGGGGACGCGCTCGAGATGGACCTCCGGGAACTCCTCGGCAGGTCGGGGAAGCTCGTGGGCAACCTGCCCTACTACATCTCGACACCTTTGATCGCGGCCGTGCTGGAGGCGAAGCCCAGCGTCGCGGTCTTGATGGTGCAGAGCGAGGTGGCGGAGCGGCTGGAGGCCCCGCCCGGATCATCCGAGCGCGGAGCGCTTACGCTACTTCGGGAGTATGCGGCGGACGTCGAACCCTGGGCCAAGGCTGGCCCGTCGCAGTTCTACCCGCCGCCGCAGGTCTCGTCGCAGGTCGTCCGGCTGCGCGTGCGCCCGAGCCCAGTGGACCTGCCCTGGGCGGCGATCCGTCCGGTGGTGGCGGTGGCCTTCCGCTTCCGGCGCAAGACGCTCCAGCGGGCCCTGCGCGAGGGTCTGGGTCTCGGGCCCGGGGAAGCGGACGCGGCACTGCGGACGTCCGGCATCGACCCGCAGCGCAGAGGCGAGACGCTTTCGCTCGAGGAGTTCGGCCGGCTGGCCGCGCGCCTTGGCCAGCGCGAGGAGCTCCCTGGCGGCGCCGGCGACGCCCCGATCTGAAGGCGGTGGAGGAGAGGTCCGTGCTCTATCACAGTCCGAGCCGCGGGGTGATGGACCTGGAGCAGGTGTTCCAGGACATCGTCGCGTTCGTTCGCGAGGATCCGCAGGCGGAGCACAAGCTGATCATCGGCACCGACTCCCAGGCCAGGGACGAAGTGACGTTCGTCACGGCGATCGTCATCCACCGCCTGGGCAAGGGAGCGCGCTACTACTACCACCGCGAGGTGCACCGGCGGTTGCCGAGCCTGCGCCAGCGCATATTGCTCGAGACGTCCCTCAGCCTCGGCGTCGCGAGCCGCCTCACCGAGATGCTGTCGCGTCGCGGCCATCAGGGCTTCGACATCGAGATCCACCTCGACATAGGCCAGAACGGCGACACCCGCGACCTCATCCGGGAGATCGTCGGCATGGTCTCCGGCAGCGGTTTCGACGCGAAGATCAAGCCGGATTCGTTTGGCGCGTCGACCGTCGCGGACAAGTACACCAAGTGACCGGATCGCGGACGACGGGCCCGGCCGGCACCGCCGCATCGCGCACCATGCGGCTCGTGGACGCCTGCGGCGGCGCCTTTTGGACCACCCGAGCCGCCCACGCTTAGGTGACACAATGACGCTTGACACCGTTTCGAAGGCTCTGATAAAATGCTTCGATCTTGACCCCATGCTTTCTTTCTGGTAGTATGAGAGCGTACCGCTCCGTTCAGGAAGGAAGTGGGGCGTTTGGCGGCTAAGCGCGTCTTGTCCGATATCAAGCGTGACTTGGACGGCATGATCGGCGAAAGGATCCGCCTCAAGGCGAACCGCGGACGCCGTAAGGTGGACGAGCGGGAAGGCGTATTGGAGCGGACTTATCCGTACATCTTCGTGGTGAAGATCGACGATGAGCCGTCCGGCGCCAGGCGCGTATCGTTCAGCTATGCCGATATTCTTACGGAGACCGTTGAGCTCGAAGTGGCGTCAGATGGCGTCTTTCATAGAGTCAACGTGAACTAGAACTGAAATGAAGCCCGGAGGCGCCTTGCGGTGCCTCCGGTTCTTTTTGTGTGGCGGTGGGGAGAGGAAAAGGTTCGCCGCTCTCCGCGCGATGGGCGGCCCGGTGGATGGGTGCCGGCTCTGTCGCGCGCAAAGCGCGCTCAGTTCTGAGAAATCGGTCCTGGCTGCGGCATAGCCATGCTCATGCGTTGGAGCCTTCCCCCACGAATCGGATCCCGGTTGCGGCCAATGCCAGCACGGTGCATGTTAAGCGGGAGGACAGAGGAGGCGACCACTTGGATCTTGCGAGGCTGGGCCCGCCGATCTTCTTCTTGCTGCAGCTCGTCACAGCGCAGGTTTTCAGGTTCTATCTGCCGGAACAGCTGACGGTCGGCAACGCTTCGCAGACCGGGCAGCAAATGTATGTTTCGCGACGCATCGCGATCTGGATCGGCCCAATCGCGGCACTTCTGGTCGGAATGCTGGGTTCCGTGCTCTCCGCGTCGTACGTCCTGCTGATCGACGCCGCCATCTATGTCGCCATGATCTACCTCTACCTCACCAATCTGCAGGGCCGTCATCGCAGCTGATGCCTCGGAACCTGGAACCACCATCGAGCGCGGCCGCGGCGCCAGAAGGCCTTCGGCTGCGTTTGCGCGTCTCTGCGCCAACACCGCTTGCCGTCATCACGGCCGGGCAGGCATAGGCCTCTGCGCGGCGCAAGGCGTATGTTCGGCCACATCCGGCCTCGCTTTCCGACCCTGTGCGCGCTGCCCGCCGGCGGCCGCAGGAGCGCGAAGCCGATTTGCCGAAGCGTGCGCGGAAACCCTGTAGCGCGGAGTGGTCAGGCTGAACGTAGAGGCGGTCGTGTTCGATCTCTTCGGGACCCTCGTGCCGAGCTTTTCCGCGGAGGCTTACGAGCCCTGCCTTGTCGCGATGGCTGACGACCTCGCCGTCCCGCTGGCGTCGTTTCGCCGGGTCTGGAACGGCCAGCTATGGCAGGACCGCGTGCTGGGGCGCTTTGCCGACGCCCAGGAGAGCATCGCCCGTGCCTGCGAGGCCCTGGGTGCCAGGCCGGGTGAAGACGCGGTGGAGCGGGCCCTGGAGCGTCGGCTCGAATACGAGCGCTCGCTGCTCAGGCCCTTCGATGACGTACTGCCCACCTTCGCGTGGCTGCGCGGGCAGGGACTGCGCATTGGACTCATCAGCAATTGCGCCATGGAACTCCTGCCGCTTTGGGAAGAGACCGAGATCGCCCAGGGGCTTGACGCCGCGGTGCTGTCCGCGGCGGTGCACCTGGCGAAGCCCGATCCGCGCATCTACGAGCTCGCCTGCAGCCGGCTCGAGGTGGCGCCGAGCGGCTGCCTCTACGTGGGCGACGGCAGCGACGACGAACTGCCCGGCGCCAGGGCGGTCGGGATGCAGGCGGTGCTCATCGCCGCACGCCGAGATCTCGCGGGGCGCCGGCGACAGCCCGACGTGAACTGGGACGGGACCAGGATCGAGCGCCTCACCGATCTCAAGCGGCTCCTGGCCTAGGCGTCGCGGGAACTATGGAGACGGGTTTTTCGCCACCTCAAGGCTGAGAAGGGCCGTGAGCGAGCGCAGGCGCCCGTCACGCAGCCCGGGATGGGCATCCCAGGGGTCGTAGAGGTACGCGGCGAGGCCGGCGGCCCTGGCGCCTTTCACGTCGATCTCGAGGAGATCGCCGACGTAGCAGGCGTCGCCGGCCTCCACCCCCAGACGATCGAGCGCGAGGCGGAAGATCCGTGGGTCCGGCTTCTCGACCCGGACCACATACGAATCGACCACCGTGCCGAACATGTCGCGAAGGCCGGCGGCGGCGAGCTGTTCCTCGACGCGCCCGTCGGAGTTCGATACGACCCCGAGCAGGAAGCCGCGCGCCTGAAGAGTGGCGAGGACGGCCGACGCGTCGGGCGCGGCGCGACGCCACATGCCCTCCCGGGCGCCGAGGTGCTCCGCCTCCACGGCCCGGGCGAACGCCCGCTGCGCCGCGTCGCCGAGTCCGATCGCTTCGGCGATTGCGCCGAAGTAGCCCTCGAAGAACTCCGTCGGCCTCTTTGGCCGCTCGGGTGCCGGCCAGCCCTTGCGGGAGACTTCCCCCGTCGCGCGGCCGAGATCGTCCGCCGAGACGCAGGAGCCCAGGCGTTTCGCGAGCGCGGCGAGCCAGGGGTAGTCGAGGTGGAGGAGTGTGTTGCCGGCGTCGAACAGGATTGCTCGCATGGTGGAAACCTCCCTGCCGCAGACTGCCGGTCCGCTCTTCCTTCTGCGGCCCGTGGGCGGGTCTCCTGCCGACTTCGCATGCCGCCAGGCCTGAACGGGTAGCCTCCTCGCAGTGCGGGCCGCACGCGCAACACCACGGAGGCTCGGATGCGGCCAGAGGGGAGACGGCATGGCGAAGGGCGCCCTTATGCTGATCGGCGGGCACGAGGAGCCGCGCGGCGAGATCCTGCGCTGCTTCAGCGAACTCGTGGGGGGCTCGCGCGAGATCGCCCTCTGCACCCTGGCGACGGTGGAGCCCCAGGCGGCGTTCAAGCGTTACCGCGAGAGCCTGAGGGACCTCGGCGTCACGGCCGTGCACCACCTCGACGCCCGCACGCGCGAGGACTGCAGCGACGAGCGGGGCATCGGCCTGCTCGAGCACGCGGATGGGATCTTCTTTTCCGGCGGCGACCAGCTGCGCATCACGAGCGTCCTGGGCGGCACGCCGTACGAGGATGCCTTGCGGCGCGCGCATCTTCGTGGCGCGGTGATCGGTGGAACCTCGGCCGGCGCTTCCGCGATGAGTTCGACGATGCTGGTCGGCGGCGAGGACGAGGAGTCCGCCCGGCGCGGCACGGTCACGATGTGCGCGGGCCTCGGCCTCCTGCCGGACGCAGTCGTGGACCAGCACTTCGCCCAGCGCGGCCGCATCAACCGTTTGCTGGCCGCGCTGGCGCAGAATCCCGGCATCCTCGGCATCGGCATCGACGAGAACACGGCCGTGCTCGTGCATCCCGGCGAGCGCATGCAGGTCCTGGGCAGCGGCACGGTCACGGTGCTCGACGCCCGCGGCGCGTACGTCGGCGACGCCTCGGAGGCGGCCGTCGACAGGCCCATGCGGCTTGGCCCCGTCGCGCTCTGGGTGCTGCCCGAACGGTCCACGTTCGATCTCGCCCGACGCGTGTCGACGCATAATCAGGATTCCCCGGGGGAACATAGCGAAGCGCCTGCATCGCGCTGAGGAGGAGCCTTTCGTGCAGATCCTCGCCTGGCGGTACTTCGAGGGGCCAAACCCGCACTGCCACAGGCCCATGCTGGAACTGGAACTTGAACTTGGCCGATTGGCCGAACGGACGACGAGGGAATTCTCCGGCTTCACCGACACCCTATTGCGGGATGTGCCCGGTCTCGGCGACCACCATTGCAGCCTGGGCTATCCCGGCGGCTTCGTGCTCCGCCTGCGGGAAGGTACCCTGCTCGGGCATGTGCTCGAGCATCTGGCGCTCGAGTTCCTGCATGGCTGCGGGGCCGAGGGCGTCTACGGCAAGACGCGTCAGATCGGGCGCAGCAGCCGCTACCGCGTCGCCTTCGAATCGCCGGAGGCCGAGGTGGGCCACCTGGCGGCAGAGATCGCGCGGCAGTACATCGCGGCGCTCGTGGCAGGGCAGGCGATCGCACTTGAAGCGGAGCACCGGCGGCTGAGGGAACTTTACGCCCGGCGTTGCCTGGGTCCAAGCACGGCCGCGCTTGTGCAAGCGGCCCTGCGGCGCGACGTCCCGGTGCGCCGCATCGGCGCCACCAGCATTCTCGAGTTCGGGCACGGGCAGTACATGCGCCGCGTGCAGGCGACCCTCACCGATCGCAGCTCCGCGGTGGCGGTCGATCTCGCGGGCGACAAGCAGCTTTGCAAGGACATCCTCGCCGCGCAGGGCATCCCCGTGCCGCGGGGCCACGTCGTCGAAAGCGCCAGGGAGGCGATCGCGGCGCAGGCCGCGCTCGGCTGCCAGGTGGCTGTCAAACCGCTCGCGGGCAGCCAGGGGCGGGGCGTCACGCTGGGCCTGACCGAACCCGAGGAGATCGAGGCCGCGGTCGCCGTGGCCCAGGCCGTGATGCCCGAGGTGCTGGTGGAGGAGCAGGTGCAGGGCAGGCAATACCGCCTGCTCGTCGTCGACGGCCAGGTGGTGGCTGCGGCACAGCGCCTGCAGGCGCAGGTGACCGGGGATGGGCGCAGCAGCGTCCAGGAACTGGTGGCGCAGCTCAATCTCGATCCTCGGCGCGGCAGCGGCCACGAGAAGCCCCTGACGAAGGTGCCTCTCGACGCGATCGCCCTGCGCTGCCTGGCCCGCCAGGGTTTCAGCGCCGAGGACGTGCCGCCGCTCGGGCGTACCGTCCTGCTGCGCGAGGCGGCCAACCTTTCGACAGGTGGCAGCGCCGTGGACGTCACCGACGAGGTGGCGGAGCCGCATCGCCTGCTGGCCGAGCGGGCGGCGCGGGCCATCGGGCTTGATGTCGCGGGCGTGGACATGGTCGCCGCGGATATCACGGATCCCGCGGGTCCCGCGTGGGTGCTCGAGGTGAACGCCGCCCCAGGCATCCGCATGCATCACCACCCGACGCTTGGCGAACCGCGTGATGCGGCGGGAGCGGTGATCGAGTCCCTCTATCCGCCAGGCAGTCCCTCCCGTGTTCCGCTCGTGGCCGTCACGGGCTCGAACGGCAAGACGACGACGGTCCGACTCGTGAGGCAGATGCTCGAGCAGACCGGCCTCATGGTGGGCTACACCTGCACCGACGGCCACGGCGTCGCTGACGACTCGCTCGGGCGCGGCGACGATGCGGGCCCGCGCTCGGCCCGCGCGGTGCTGAGGGATCCAAGAGTCCAGGCGGCGGTGCTCGAGGTGGCGCGAGGTGGCATCGCGCGCGGCGGTCTCGGCTACGACCGCGCCGACGTCGGCTGCATCCTGAACGTGACCGG
>DAIBJA010000086.1 GCA_027420455.1 Clostridia bacterium
CTCAGTCTACACAATCAAACGAAGTTGCGCCGGGCGTTCAAGGCTTCGCCGCAGGCGGCCAAGGTCCAGCCACGCACCGGTGTAGCTTTCCCAGAGGAATTGCTTCGTGCCCCGCACGCCGCGCTCGAGCACCCACCGCCACAAGTGGACGCTGTATAGCGCCAGGGTCTGGATCAGGGTTCCGATGAGCATCAGATAGTACCAGTTCTTGATCGCCTGCCAGGTCAGGGAGAAGGCATGCGTCATGTGCTCCTGGTGCTTCTCCGCCGAAATCTCCTCCTCGATGTCCCAGCGGTGGCGGGCCGCGAGGTTGCATCGCTTATGGACGTTCTTGGCGTCCAGCCGCTTCCCGCTCACCCATGCATGGCGGGCCGTCTTCTCCTCTTCCGTGCCGTCTGCCCGTCGCTCCCGCCAGCGCTCCTCGCACACCACCACATGGAAAACGAACCGTCGGCGCCCTTTGCTGTTCCACACCTCGTGCTCGATGTCGTTCGCCCACCAGAAAGTCTGCTCGCGCTTTCGCCACGTGTGCCTAAGGGTGTTCTTGTTCCACTTGGCGTCCAGGGTGTGCAGCGCGTTTGCCTCCCGCCACAGCGCGGGCATCTTCCCCTCCTTGAGCACCACCATGAAATCCCAGTGGTTCCGCCGGCACATTTCGGCGATCGGCACGCACGCATACAGGCCGTCGGCCACGAACAGGATCGGCAGGCGGGGGAAGGCCGCCTTGAGTCGTGCGCACAGCCGCTCGGTCGCCCGATACTCGCAATCCTGCTTCTGCTCCTCGTCCACCTTGCCGTCCTTGCCCACCTGGACGTTCTCGCAGAACTCCGCCGCCAAAGGCAGTGTCACGCCCTCCGGGCAGCAGAGCGCCGCCTTCACCACGTACACGGCGTAGCGGGCCTCGTCGTTCTCACCCCGATGCTGCGCCTCAGGGGCGAACGCCTGTGTGCGCTGCCACAGCTTCTCGCCGTCGACGGCCACCACATACTCTCGCTCAACCAACAGGGCCTGCAGCTTCTGCCGCCTGAGTAGCGCGCGCATCCGCGCCATCAGCACCGCCTCGATGTCGCCCGGCTCGATCTTCTCCAAGAGCCGCGCCAGCGTGTCGGCGTGCGGCACCGAGTCCAGCTCAGGGAAGGCCACCCGCAACGCTGCCCACAGCCCCGGCCGGCTGAGCTCGCGGTTGGCCTGGCGACGGGACTCCATGGCGAAGGCGAACAACAAAACGCCGTAGACCAAGAGCACCGTGATCTGGTGGCGCACGCTGCCGGGGCGTCGCGGGTCGGGGATGCGGGCGAAGCGGCAGAGCAGGTCCGGCAACTGCGTGCGCAGGACCGCCAGATGGGTCTCGACGGCCGCCCTGCGGTCCTCGCGCTCTTCGTCATCCGTCGCCCAAGGACTCATCCTGTTGGGCAGCGTCTTGGGCCGCAGGTGCTCACGCATCCCAGCCGCCCTCCTCCTCCCCTGGCGGCAAGTCGTCGCGCAGGAGATCCTGCCGCCAATGACGGCCAAGCGGGTGCACCAGCACCTGCTTCACCGACACCGGGTAAACTTCGTGGCGATCCTGGCGACCGCGTCCCTTGGTCGTGCCGAGCACGACGAAGCCGCTCGCCAGATAGCACGTGCCGCGCCAGGGTGGCTCGATGAAGGTCTCCACCAGGGCCGGGCGGTAGCCGTAAACGCGCTCGTAGTCTCCCGCTAGGCGCCGTAGGCTCAGCGCCAGGGCGTGGCTCGCCAGATGGGGCACGCGCACCGTCGGCAGGATCAGGTAGCGGCTGTTGGCCACAATGTGGTGGCGGTAACGGCTCCTCGTCTGCGCATCCCAGCCGATGAACGCGTCGCGCACCTCGAGGGCCTTAGCCGCCGCGGCGAACAGCAGGCCGCCGAGGGTCACCCGCTCGCCCGCCACCTGGCCGTGCACGAAGTAGCGCAGATGGGCGCCAAAGGCGCGCCTGAAGCCCAGGGGATGGTAGCTGGCCATCATCGCGCTCCAGGCGTCGCGCGACGACGCCTCGACCAGATCCACCGTCACCGGACGGATCGATGATAGAACCCCGTCCACCGCTGGCGGCGGCGGCGGCGGACCCCAGCCGCTGCTCTTGCGTTGCGGCGCGCGCGGTTCGATCGGCGGCAACACCAAGCCCTGACTGTGCTCAAGTTGCACAAGCAGAGCCTGGCACGCCTCCAGCCGCGGACGGCCGTTAGGCGCCAGCCACGGCAGCAGTTCGCACACCGTGCCGGCCAACTCGTTGCGGCTCAGCCCTGGGAAGTCCCGGACGATCTGGGCGATGAGATCGAGATCAACTTGGGTGAATGGTCGGCTACCACGCCAGAACAGGACAGCGTCGGTCGGCATGATGCATCACCGGCCCCTTTGGACTTGCAGCCACCCTGATCTTCCAACATGGCCGCCGACTTGTCCAGGACCAAATTTCGTGAACTTTTGCCGCCTGTACCCCCAAACCTGCTCCGCACGCGGCCCTGCTTACTCATGCGTCAGGGCTGAAGGCCGTCCGCGGCCGGGCGCATCTGCTGCAGCGAGCCGAGCAGACCTGCCAGTTCCCCGACGTCCACCGTCCGATCCTCGCTCATGGGCGAGGGCCCGAGGCGCAGGCCGGTGACTTCCCGACCGAGCAGCGCGGCCGCAAGCGTGAACCAATGGTCGGACGTGACAAGCACGACGTGATCCAACGTGCGCAACCGTGCGACGGTACCCAGCACCTCGTGCAGTAGCGCCATTCCGGAACGCTCCCGCAGGTATGCCTGGCGCTCCTCCTCCGAGAACAGCAGGATGAAGTCCACGCCGCGCTCCTCGCACAAGGTTCGGATCTCGGACCGGTTTGCGATCGGGAAGCCGACCACACCGATCGATCCGCCCTTGTGGACCTCCGCCAGCGCCTCAAGGCGCGAGACGAAACTGCGGTCCACCGAGAAGCGCTCCGCCGTCGCCAGCTGGGACAGGCCCGCACTGCGCAGCTGAAGCATCTCGTCGATCGTTGCCTGCAAGCGCCTGCGGCTCAGGGTCTTCTCGCCGACGTGAATGAGGTCGTCCAGTTGCCTCGTCGCCTCCGTCCAGACGGGGTCGGTCGTCCCGTCGCCCGCGTCCGCCAAAGTACGGGCGGCGCCCGTGCTATACTCGTTTTGCCAGAATCAGCCGCAAGCTGCAAGGAGGCGCAACGGTGGAGCTCACTTTCCTGGGCCATGCTTCATGGCTTGTCCGCACGGGCGGCCAGACCCTGATCCTCGATCCGTTCCTTGCCGGCAATCCGGCCGCGACCATGCGGCCGGACGAAGTCGCGTGCGACTTCGTGCTCATCTCGCATGCGCACAGCGATCACATGGCCGACGCCGAGTCGATCATGCAGCGCACCGGCGCCGTCGCGATCACAACCAACGAAATCGGGACGAGCCTGCAAGGCAAGGGCCTGCAGGTTCATCCGATGCACTTCGGCGGCAAGCGTGCCTTCCCGTTCGGCAGCGTCAAGCTGGTCACGGCCTTTCACGGTTCCGGCATCGCAGGTGGCCACGCATGCGGTTTCCTGATCGAGTCTGAAGGCAAGAAGCTGTATTTCGCCGGGGACACATCCCTCAACCTCGACATGCAACTCCTGCGCGACGTCTGGGGACCGATCGACGTGGCTCTGCTGCCGATAGGTTCATACTTCACGATGGATGCGGACGACGCCGCTGTGGCGTGCCGCTTCATCGCACCGCGCACGGTGGTGCCGATGCATTACAACACCTTCCCGCTGATCCAGGCGGACCTCGACCGCTTCAAGGCCAGGGTGGCGCAGGAGAGCCCTGCGACGGAAGTGGTGGTCATGCCCCCGGGTACGTCCCGAACGTTCTGAGGCGGCAAGGCCGGGGCTGTCCCGCGAGGGCTTGCAAGAGCAGCCTGCGCGGGACAGCCCCGGTCGCTTTGCTGTGCTGTCCGGGAGGGTGAGCGCCGATCGCGCGGCCGCCAGGCGATTGCGTATTGTTTCACCTGCTTTCCGCCCTTGCGCGTCGCGAGAGGCGCGAAAGGGCTGGATCGCCGAAGCAGCCATGGTCGCAGGTCACATAGCCTCGAACGAAATCAGTGCGTCACCTGTCCGTGTGCGCACCCGCCCAGCCTGCAGCAGTCCGTCCAGTTGCGCCAACGTCTCCGAGACGGCAAGGAAGGGATCCGCGCCGGAATCCACCGGAAAGAGCTCCTGGCTTAGAGCGAATGCGGTTTTCGGACCAGTGGCGAGCAGGCTCCACAGTTTGTCCTGGCGCTGCGCCATCTGTCCTTCGTACCTGTTGATCAGGGCGATCGGGTCTGCCACGTCGTTTCTGTGCCCAGGCAGCCAGGTCACGACAGGCAGGCCTCTCACACGGCGCAGGCTCTCGCGATATTCCCGCAGCGAAGGCCTGCGCCCGTCGGATCCGACCTCGAAGATGGGATTCGGCGTTATGCCCCAGATGAGCAGGTCCCCGCCCGCCACGTGGTCCTGCCCCTGCAGGCAGAGATGGCCCGGCGCGTGCCCCGGCAACACAAGCGCCTTGAGGGAGTTGCTCCCCGCCGTTACCACTTCCCCCTCCTGCAACGGCCGGAAGGTCCGGAGGGGGGCCATGAAGCCGACGATGCGCACGAGTTCGCGCCGCATTGCGTCGAGGATCGCCTCGGGCACGCCGTGCCGGCGCAACAGGGTCTCGCTCGCGTTCTCGTCGCGATAAGGGAAGGCGGCCCGCTCGGCCGCCTCGGGATGCATCAGCAGGTCCGCTCCGCTCGTCTGCGCCAGGAGAGGTGCGTAACCGGCGTGGTCCGGATGATGGTGGGTGACCACGATGTGTTTGATGTCGCCAAGCCTGACGCCTGCCTGCCGCAGCCCCTCCGCGAAGGCATCCTGCGCCGGCGGATAGAGAGGGCCCGGATCGACGATCGTGACGGGATCCTCGGGGTAGACGTAGGCATTGACCGGTCCGACCGCAAACGGGGTGGGCAGTTCAACGCGTATCGGCCGCAAGCGGCGATCCCTCCCCACCAGCGATTCGCGGCAGGCCCACGGCTTACCTTGTCAGTTCTTCCTCCTGCCGTGGAGCAGCGCCAGCAACAGCGGCCCCGCGCCTGCCACGGCCAGGATCAGCACGCCGAAAAGCAGGATCATCAGCAGCACGAACACGCCGCCGTCCCCCCTGTCGATCACATACACAAAGCATGCCTCCGGCGCGGCTGGCTATGCCGCATAGGCCAAGGCGGCCACGCGCAGGCTAGCAGCACTTGGAGGCGACCGCATTGGGCAAGCTCGTCGAACTGCGCGCATGCGACATCTGTCAGCGGCTGACGCTGAGGCGCAAACTGCGCCTGTACTGCGACATGCTGCTCTGCCGAGACTGCTTTCACCGCTACGGGTATTCCTGAGGGCAGGAGGCCGCGAGCGCAAGGCGAAAGGCATCGGCGGAGCTGATGTCTTGGCCGTCGTCCTCGTAGCTGGCGCAGCGCTGAAAGGCACGATCGACTGCCGTGCCGCCACCCGTGCTCTCGCGCAGGGTGTTCGTCGTGCCGGCCATATGCCGATCGCTCTCCCCATCGCGGACGGCGGCGACGGTTCGCTGCTCGCGCTGCAAGCCGCCGGTTTCCGGCCACGGCAGGCAGAGACGCACGACGCCTTGGGCAGACCGGTTCAGGGTCGCATCGCCTTTCGCACCCGCGACCGGGTGGCGGCGGTCGAATTCGCCGAGGCGGCGGGCCTATGGCGCGTCCAGGGGGCCGGCTACGATCCCTGGACCTGCTCAAGCTATGGCGTCGGCGAGCTCCTGCTGGCCGCCCGCGCGCTCGAGCCCCGGCGCATTCTGCTGCTTCTGGGCGGTTCCGCGACCCAGGACGGTGGCCTCGGTATGCTGCAGGCCCTGGGCGCCAGGCTCAAGCCTGCGCCCCGGGGCCGGTTTGCTGCCGCCAGGGACCTCGATCCGCTGCAGGCCATTGACCTCCTGCCGGCACGCCAGCTCATGACCGGCTTCGTGTTCGACGTCGTGCACGATGTCGAACACGTACTGTCGGGGCCGGGCGGCAGCGCGTATTCCTTCGCTCTGCAAAAGGGATTCCCACCGTCGGACCTGGGGCACCTGGACCAGGGCCTCGCGGCGCTCGGCGAACTCCTGCGGCAGGCAAGCGGTCTCTCACCCGACGTGCCTGGCGCAGGCGCGGCCGGCGGCGCGGCGGCCGCTGCCCGGGCCATCGGCGGTCGGCTGCAGGCAGGAGCCGCATGCATCTTCGATCTCGTCGATCTCGAGGCGGCCCTGGCACGCGCCGATGCCGTCATCACCTCGGAAGGGCGTGTCGACCCAACCAGCTGGCGGGGCAAGGCCCCGGGGCAAGTGACAACCATGGCTGCGGCGCTCGGCAAGCCCGCGGCCATCGTCTGCGGCCAGTCCTCGGGAGAAGCGCCGGGCGGCATCCTGTGCGAGGTGGCGGGCCAGGACCGCGCCGCCGCGCCCGCAGACCTCGCACGCGCCGCAGAGCGCGCGGTCAGGCAGCTTCTCGCCTGACCGCGCGCTCTGCCCCGGGGCGGCCCCGGATGGGCCAGCCGCAACCGTCTCTCAGTTCAGGCTTCGCACCTCTTCGATCAGGTGCGGCAGGATCTCGAGCGCGTCCCCGACCACGCCATAGTCGGAGATCTTGAAGATCGGCGCCTCGACATCGCGATTGATCGAGACGATGGTGCGGCTTGCGAGCACACCTGAGATGTGCTGAACCGCGCCCGAGATGCCCACGTTGATGTAGAGCGCCGGCGCGATCGTCTTGCCCGTCTGGCCAATCTGCTCGCTGTGCGGCCGCCAGCCTGCGTCCACGGTCGCCCTCGTCGTACCGACAGCGCCCCCGAGCAGGTCGGCGAGCTGCTCGATCAGATGGAAGTTCTCTGGGTCCTTCATGCCTCGGCCTCCGGCCACGACGACGCTGGCCTCCGTCAGTTCGGGGCGCGACGCGACCTGGCGGCGCACTTCCCGCACGCGGCAGCGCACCGACGCCGCATCCACCTGCACGTCGAGGTCGCGCATCGCCGCTTCGGCGACGCCGCTGCCAGCCGGGGAGAAGGCGTTCGGGCGCACCGTGACCACGGTCACGGGACTGAGGCTCGCGACGCTCGCCTTCACTTTGCTTGAATAGATGCTGCGCTCAGCCGATGGCTGGCCATCCACCAGGGAGATGTCACCCACGTCGGCCAGCATCCCGGCAGCCAAGAGCCCCGAAACGCGCGGTGCGAGGTCGCGCCCGAAAGAGGTGGATCCCAGCAGGACCAGCGGTGCGGAAACCTCCCCCACCGCCGCCACGACCGCTTGCGCCCAAGCTTCGGCGGCATAGGCGCCGAAGGCAGCACCCTTGACGATCAGACAGAGATCCGCATCGAGCTTCGCTGCCGCCTCGGCCGCTGCCGCCTCCTGGCCGATAAGCAGGAGCGCCACGCCATCCTGATGCATGAGTGCCTGCGCCTTGCGGGCCGCAGCGGCGAGCTCGGCCGAAATCTTCTTGAGCGATCCCTCACTGGCTTCCAAGACGGCGAGAATCACGGGTGGCGCCTCCCTAGATCAGCTTGGCTTCCTCGTGCAGGATGCGGACGATCTCCTTGGCCGCCTGCGCCGGGTCGAGATCGGTAAGGATCCTGCCCTGGCCGCGCGGCGGGGGCAGTTCGAGGGACCGTACGGCCAGCACGGGCTGACCCACGACATCCTCCCCCAGCGCGATCTGCCTGATCTCCTTGCGCTTGGCCTTCATGATGCCTGGCAGCGACGCGTAACGGGGCGTGTTTAGTCCTTCCTGCGTGGTGACGACAACGGGCAGGCTGAAGTCGAGAATCTCGACGCCGCCCTCCACCTCGCGCTCTGCGACGCCCTCGCTGCCAGAGATCTCGAGCTTCGTCACCTCGGTGACGTGCGGCCAGTCGAGCAGCGTCGCGACAAGCGTGCCGACCTGCCCCTGCTCGTCGTCCGCCGCCGACCGCCCCGCGATCACGATGTCGGCCGAGATCTCGCGCACAGCCTGCGCCAGCGCCCTTGCCACCGTCAGCGCATCGCTGGCGGGGGCGCTCACCCTGGCGGCCTCATCCACGCCCATGGCAAGCGCCGTGCGCAAGGCCTCCTCCGCCTTGGCTTCGCCAAGTGTGACCGCCCAAACGGTGGCGCCGTGCTTTTCCTTGATGCGCAGCGCTTCCTCTATGGCCATCTCGTCGTAAGGGTTGACAATGAGGCTGGCGCTCTGGCGATCGATATCCTGCTTTCCATCCGCAAGCTTGATGCGGGCAGCGGTGTCTGCGACCTGCTTCACCAACACGACGACCTGCAAGTACTTACCCTCCTCCGGCCTCTACACGCCACCGCGATTATACGTCAAGGCCGCCGCTTCAGGGGCCGAGAAGACCGAGGTATGCCTCGATGGTCGCACCGGTGCCGCCCTCCCGTACCGGGCCGGTGACGTAGCGCGCCGCCTCGCGCACCGGACGGGGGGCGTCGGCCATCGCCACGCCGAAACCGGCCCGCTCGATCATCTGCCTGTCGTTCCAGTCGTTGCCGATCGCGATGACCTGCCGCCACGTGAGCCCGATGCGCTCAAGCACTACGTCGAGGCCACTCGCCTTGTCCACGCCGGCGGCCACCAGTTCGAGCGGCCCGACGGGGGCCGTCGCCTGCAGCCCCTCGATCTCGTCTGCCAGCCAATCGCGCGCCTCCGCGGAACCCGGGCCGAAGAGATCGATCTTGTACACGGGGGGAGACGCCTTCGGATCGAACCGCCCGATGACCTGTCTCCGCTCGCTGAGGTCCCAAAGCGCACGGCGCAGGCGGCCAGGCGAGCGCAAGGCGCCACGCCGCCAAAGGTGCCGCCAAGGGTGGAGGGCCACGGCGCCGGCCTGCACATAAAGTCCGAGCTGCGTCGAGAACCCTACGCTGACGCCATGGCTGCGGCAGAGTTCCGCGACCCTGGCGACAGACCGCCGGGACAGCTCCATCGCCCGCCACGGCTCGCCCCCGTCGGGAGCGAGCACCAGCGCGCCATCGCAGGCGATCAGCGGGCAGTCGCCCAGGCCCAGGTCCCGCGCGAAGCGGCGACTGGTCGCCACGCGCCGCCCGGTCGCCACGACCGGCAGAAGGCCCGCGTCGCGCGCAGCGCGCAGAGCCAGCTGATCGCTCTTCAGTATGATCAGCCCCCGGTGCACCAGCGTGCCGTCGAGGTCGATGGCCAGCACACCACGGTATGCCACGTTCAGCGGCCACCCCCCGCCAGGAATGCTTCAATACTGCGGCTCACCTGATCCGGCGCCTCGACCGTCAACATGTGGCCCGCGCCTGGAATCACCTCGAGCTGGCCGCCCAAGGCCTCGGCCAGCCGCGCTGCATACTTCTCGGGAGTCATCCGGTCGCGGTCACCGACCAGCACGAGCGACCGCGACCGGATCTCCCCCAGGCGCGCAAGCACGTCAAAGGCGTCACAGGCCAGGAAATCCCCGAGCTGCACCGCGCGATCGCTCGCGGGCAGGGCCGCCTTGACCTCCGGTGCGGCCTCGGGCGCGAACATCATGTCAACGAACTCCTGCGGCATGTCTCGCGTGCGCAAGGCCAAGAGAAGATCCGGGTGCACGCGCAGCCGCCCGCCGGTCGAGATCAGCACCAAGCCCCGCACGAGGCCCTCTGCGGTCAATGCCGCCTGCAAGGTGATGGCGCCGCCCATCGAGTGCCCGCCCAGAACGAGTCCGCCCGGAGCGTGGCGCCGGACGATGTCCAGCACCAGACGGGCATAGTCTGCCACAGCGCTGCTGCCCGGCCCCGCGGAGTGCCCGTGCCCTGGCAGGTCGACCGCCCAGACCCCGTCCACAGCGTCGATCTGCGACTTGAAGATGGAGGCGTCCTCGCCCGCTCCGTGCACGAGCAGGCAACGCCCGCCCACAGGCCCGTACGCGGCCAAGGCGCCCGCCATCGTCTCGATCCGCGTTTCAACCATGTTCGGTGCGCCTCCTCTCCGCTGTCATTTGCCACGCAGGAAACGCCGCACAGACTCGCGATGGCCGGGGCCCCGCCAGAGCCGCTCGAACTCGCGCCGCGCCTTGTCGAGACCGTCCTCGTCCCTGCGCAGCGACGCCGTCACGGCGCTGGCCAGCCTGCGGTCCTGGAAAGCCTGCTGATGCAGGTACGCCGGCAGTTCCGCCGGGATGAGCACGCGATCCACGAGGCCGAGGTTCCTCGCCTCCGCTACTCCGACGCGGCGCGCCGTGAGCAGGAGATCGAGGGCGCACCCCTGTCCGACGCGCTCCGCCAGCGCCGCACCGCCGCCCCAGCCGGGACTCAGGCCGAGCTTGGCCTGCACGAACTGAAACGCAGCCCCAGGCGTGGCGCACACAAGATGCGCGGAAGCGGCGATCTCGGCCCCGCCTCCCACCGCAAGGCCTTCGACATAGGCGATCACCGGGACGGGCGCATTCCTCAGCATGGTCAAGGTCGCCCGCATCTCCGACATGACGGCCAAGGCGCGGTCGTCGTCGTCCGCCAGGGCGGCAAGGTCGCCACCCGAGCAGAACACGGGACCCGAGCCGCGAAGGCAGACGGCCGACGCCTCGTTCACGGCCTGGCGCACCGCCCGCGCGAAACTGCGCGAGAGCTCCTCGTCGACCGCGTTGCGTACATCAGGACGGTTGAAGGTCAGAAGCACGACGTTTCCCATGCGCTCCTGCAGGAGACTCGCCAAAGAATCCGCCTCACTTCAGGGGCCAGACCGGAACTGCGCCGGTTATTGTTCCACGTACGCCTCGTCGGCCCTGAATACCTCCTGGCCCTCGCTCAACACGAGCAGGGGTTCCTCGCCATATTCCGGCCCCCGCGCATACAAGGCGAGGTCGGCGGGCGCACCCGCGGCGATGCCGGGGGCAAGCCGTCCCACGCTCGCATACACCCCTTCGCGATAGCCTGACAGGGCCTCGTGGAGGTCGAGGCGATGGCGGCGGCCGCCCCCGACGTCATCCGCCTGGGTCGCCCAGCGCAGCCCCAGCGCCGGCGACGGGCTCTCCACCGGTGCGTCCGAACCGAGCGCCATGCGGACGCCGGCGGTCGCGAAGGCGTGGTAGGGGTAGGCCCGGCCGAGCCGGTCGGCCCAGCCCCGCCGGGCGTCGTCAAGGTCCTGGGCAAGGTGGCAAGGCTGGACTGACGCGGTGATGTCCGCCTGCCTCAACCTTTCCGCGAATCCCTCGGGCACGAGCTGCAGGTGCTCGATGCGATGCGGCACGTCGGTGGGCGACAAGGGCCCCAGAAGCGCGAGCGCCGTCTCCGCCGCCGCATCGCCGATCGCATGCACCGCCAGCGAGAAGCCGCGCCGCGCGAGGCTGCGCATGCGGGGGCGGATCTCCGCCGGGAGGTGCCTTGGCAACCCGATCCCCGGGGCGTCGGCCCATGGCTCCTTGAGCCAGGCCGTGCGCGATCCGAGTGTGCCGTCGAGAAAGAACTTCGCGCCGACGAGGGCAGCCCGCCCGCTGAGGTGGTGCGGTCCGGTACCGCGCCCGATGCTGTCCCCTGTCTGGTAAACGTACGCCCGGAACGGCAGTCGCCTGGTGGCCGCCGCGACTGCCCGCACGCCTTCCGGCGTTTCGAACGTCACGGCGCCGACGATGCCGTGGCGCCAGAGCTCCCTGATCGCTCGGGCCACCGCCCCCTCCGCTCCTCCCCCGTCTTCCTCCGACGCCTTGGCAAGCGGCGACGCCGCCGTCTCCCGCAATAGGCCTGTCGGCAGTCCGTCCGGTCCGCGCTCGACCGCTCCGCCGGCCGGCACCTCACGGTCAAGACCCATTTGGCGCACGCTACCCGGGTCGCTCAGGAGCGTGTGCAGATCGTGCGCCCAGATGCGCAGGGGGGCCAGTTCCCGCACGAGGTCGGCGTCGGCGGCGAGTTCGGCCAGGAGCCCCGCGCTGGCGCCTCTGCCCCGCAGCCAGCCCGGCGCGGCACATCGCGCCGCGCGCAAGGTTGCCTTGGCGGCGGCCGTTTCAAATCCTGCGAGATCGATCTCGCCCAGCGCCCTGCCATAAGCAAGAAGATGAAGATGCCCATCGAGAAGGGCGGAGCGGAACTGCCCCCGAACCTCCCGCAGCAGAGCACCGGCAAATGCGCCCTGCAGCTGTTCGCGGCTACCAAGCCCCAGGACGCGTCCGCCGCCCAGGGCGATCGCTCGGTGCCCGGCCACTTCCGCGCCGTGATAGATCACGGTGTCCCCCATCGAGGCATACCTCCCCAAAATGTCGCGCTGCCGCCGCATCGCTCCCGAGGGTAGCTCAGCGGAACCTTGCCAGCTACAAGCCGCTCCCCATGTCCGAGCATAGCATCGCTGGCCGCAAAAGCGGCGCAACTTCGCTCTTTACACCCTTGCGAGCCATGTGCTAGCGTCCCAGCAGAAAGGTGGGATGGTCTTGCCGGACCAGGCCTCCTGCCCCATCGCCCGTGCCGCCGCCATCGTCGGCAACCGCTGGACGCTGTTGATCATGCGTGATCTGAGCGGAGGCAGCCGACGATTCGGAGAGTTGCAGGCATCGCTTGCCGGCATCTCGCCGAAGACGCTTTCCGACCGCCTGAAGACCCTGGAGCGCCAGGGTATGGTTCGTCGAAGTGAACACCGCGGCGCGCCGGTACGCGTCACCTACGAGCTCACTGCAAAGGGCCAGGGACTGCTCCCTGTGCTGCAGAGCCTGCGCGCTTTCGGAGAGACCTACCTCTAGCTGTCCTGGCGGTGCAACGCGTCGCGCTCAGAGTGGGGGGGTTCCGTGCACGCAAGTTACCGCCGGCTCATAGCGCGCCGCACCCTGTCCGTCATCATCATCCTGGGCATCCTTTCGCTCGGGCTTTTCGTCCGCCTTCTCTATCTGCAGGTGATAGCTGCACCTGTCTACGGCCGCGGCGCGCTGCTCGAGCAGTACGCACGTCTGCCCTTGCCGCCCGAGCGAGGCACCATCACCGACCGCAACGGACGCGTCCTGGCCTTGGAGACGCCCGGCGAAGCCCTCTGGGCCATGCCCCGATCGATCGCGCATCCCCTGGCCATGGCGAGAGCCCTGTCTCCCATCCTCGGCGAAAGCACAGCCAATCTCGCCAAGGTACTCTCCTCGCACGCCACGTTCGCCTGGCTCTCCTACCATGTCAGCGTCGGGCAGGCGGCCAGGATCCAGGCGCTCGGCCCCTACGACGGGCTCGGCCTGCAGCCTGTGTCGTGGCGCCTCTATCCGCAGGGCAACCTCGCCGGTGCGGCGGTCGGTTTCGTCGGTGTGGACCAGACCGGTCTCGCGGGCGTGGAAGAGAGTTACAACCGCCAGCTCTCGGGTCATCCCGGCGAGGAGATCGTCAAGGTGGACGCCCTCGGCAACCCCCTGCCGCAATACGGCGTCCACAAGACAACCGCCGTGGCGGGCGACGGGCTGCAGACTACGCTCGACCTTTCGATCCAGGCGTTCGCGCAGCGGGACCTGGCGGCCGCCATCAAGCTGCGCCACGCCTCCGGCGGACGCATCGTCGTCCTCAATCCCAGCACAGGCGCCATTCTCGCCCTCGCGCAGAACCCCGAACCGGACCCGGCCAACTGGCAGTCCTATGCCCAGATCGACTGGGCCGACGAACCGATCCAGTTCGCCTTCGAGCCCGGTTCGACGATCAAGCCCGTCACCGCCGCGGCGGCGCTGACCACTGGCGTCGCCACCCCGAGCTGGTCGATCGTGGACAAGGGCTCGATGGTCATCGACGGTGTGCGCATCTTCGACTGGATTCCCACGGGGTTCGGGCGCCTCACCTTCGACGGCATCATGGAGCAGTCCTCGGATGTCGGCTTCGCCACGCTCGCCATCGCCATCGGAGCGCCAGCGCTTTACCACTTCTACGACATCTTCCACCTGGACAGGCCTACCGGCATCGACCTTCCCGGCGAGACGGGCGGCCTTGTCCCACCCGAGAACCAGGCCACGAAGCTCGATCTTGGGGAGATGGGCTTCGGCCAGACGATAGCCGTCTCACCGATCCAGCTCGCCGCAGCGGTGGCGGCGGTGGCAGACGGCGGCGTATGGCACACGCCGCACATCGGACGCGCCCTGCTCCTTCCAGACGGTAGCCACCAGAAGCTTCGCTTCGCATCTCAGCGCGTCGTCTCCACCGTGGTCGCCCGCGAGGTGCAGGCGGCCATGATCAAGGTGGTGACGAAAGGAACAGGCAACCTGGCGCAGGTCAAGGGATACGAGATCGCAGGCAAGACCGGTACGGCCAACGTCGTGGGCAAGGCGGGGAAATTCAAGACCGGCGACTTCCTGGCGTCGTTTGTCGGCTATGGACCACTGCCCAACCCAAAGGTGCTGATTCTCGTCCAGCTGGACGACCCGAAAGGGCTCTTCTACGGCGGTGACGTCTCCGCGCCGCTGTTCTCGCAACTCTTCGGCCAGATCATGGATTACCTCGGCGTCCCGGCAACGACGGCGGTGCTGCCGGCCCAGCATGTCACCGTACCTCGCCTTGCGGGGCTGACGTACGCAGAGGCTGCGCTGCGCGTCGAGGGCCTCGGGCTGCTGATGCGGAGCCAGGGCGCCGGCACGCTGGTGGCCGGACAACGGCCCGCACCTGGCACCAAGGTGTCGCCGGGCAGCACCGTCACCGTGCAGATGGGCGGCGCAAAGCGGGCGGGCGGGGTGCCGGACGTACTCGGCATGACAGTTCAGCAGGCATACGCGGCGCTTGCCGCGCAAGGCTACCGCATGGTGCCGCAGGGCTCTGGCGTCGCGGCGCAAGAGAGGCCAGGGCCAGGGGCGAAGCTCAAGACCGGCGGCTCGGTAACGGTGGTGTTCACCGCTCCGCCCTGATCGCCGTGGCCCAAGCCAGCGTAGGCCGGCCACCCGCAAAGAGTTTCTTCGGCCTGCATCGTCCGCGCGGAGACGGCATGGACAACCCAGTACGCTTCATTCGGCGGCTCGAACGCGCCGGTCCTCGACAGGGCCCGCAAGGCGTCGCAGCCAGGTGCTGGTGGCGCCAGCTAAGCGCCGGCGCCACCTGACAGGGCGGTTTCGATGCGCGCCCCAAGCCGGCCGTAGCGGACGTCGCGCCCTTCGGCTCGCAAGGCCTGGCGCACGGCCCGCCCGGGCGCGACGACGACAATGCGCTCGCGTGCCCGCGTCACGGCCGTGTAGAGCAGGTTGCGCTGCAGGAGCATCCAATGCTGCGGCGAGAGCACTAGCACCACGCCGCGGTACTCGCTGCCCTGCGCCTTGTGCACCGTCGTGGCGTAGCCGAGCTGCAACTGGCGCAGCTCGTCGGTCTCGTAGTCCACCTCGCGCTCGCCCGTGGCATCGGGGAAGACCACCGATAATCCCCTGCCCTGGGCGGAGAGCCGGCTGATCCGGCCGACTTCGCCGTTCAGGGCACCGCGCTGGTAGTCGTTCCTGAGCTGCACGACGCGGTCGCCGAGTCGGAAGATGCGGTCGCCAAGACGGATCTCAGGCTGCCCCCTGGGGGGGTTGAGCCTCTGCTGCAGGGCTTGGTTCAGCGCCTGGACGCCGCTCTCGTGCTTGTGCCCCGCGGAGAGGACCTGAATCTCGTCCGGGTCGATCCCGGCCTTTGGCAGGGTCTCCGTCGCCGCCTGGAGCGCCAGGCGCTGCAGTTCGGCCGGGGCCTCGGCCTGCAGCCAGACGAAGTCCTGCGCCTGCTGCGGCAGATAGCCCTGCCTGATGCGGTGCGCGGCCTGCACGATGCCGCTTTGCGCCGCCTGGCGGAAGATCTCGCGCAACTGGACGCGCGGCACTTCGCTGCGCGCCAGGAGATCCGCGAACGGCTGTCCCGCCCCGACTGGCGGCAGCTGGTCCGGGTCGCCCACGAGGATTAGCCTCGAGGTGCGCGGCAAGGCCACGAGGAGACGGTCGAAGAGCCAAAGGTCGATCATTGACGCCTCGTCCACGATCACGATGTCGGCTGTCAGTTCGCGCACCTCACTCAGCGGCCCGCGCAAGCCGAGCAGGCGGTGGAGCGTCTGCGCCTGCAGCCCGGTGGCTTCCTGCAGCCGCTTGGCCGCGCGGCCCGTCGGCGCCGCGAGTTCCATGCGCAGGCCGTGCCCGGTCGCGGATCTCGCGATGGCCTGCACCGTCGTCGTCTTGCCTGTGCCAGGGCCGCCCGTCAGCACGAATACGCCCTGGCCCAGCGCCGCCTGGGCTGCCGCGGCCTGCGCCTGCGACAGGCTGCCGCGGCTGCCCAGCGCCACCTCGGGCAGGCGCGCCCGCAGGTGGCCAGCCACAGCGCGCGCAACCCGCTTCTCCATCTGATGGTTGCGCGTGAGGTACGCGAGTTCCCCATCGAGAACCACGAGGCCGCCCTCGGCCAAACCTGCGAGCGCCTGGGCCGTGCGCTCGGCCGTACCGCCCAGGCCGATGCTTCTCCGCTCGAGTTCCTCCCGCGGCAAGGCCACATGCCCCTCGTCCATGGCCGTCTGCAGCAGGTAGAGCACCAGAGCTTCCATGCGCTCCGGCGCGTCTTCGGCTATGCCCATCGCGCGTGCCACGCGGTCCGCCGTAAGAAAACCGACGCCGCCCACGTCGCGCCAGAGCCGATACGGCTCCCGCGCGACGACCTGCTCCGCTGCGTCGCCATACCGCGCCTCGATCTTGCGGGCGACGTGCAGCGGCACCTGATACGGGCGCAACGCGACGACAAGCCGTTCGAGACGCACCTGGGCCTTGGCCGTCCGGTTCGCCTCGACAATGCGGTTCCTGCCGATGCCGGGCACCTCGCCAAGGCGCCACGGCTCGCGGCGCACAACCTCAAGGCTGGCTTCGCCGAAGCGGTCGTAGATGCGCTGCGCCAGCTTCGGCCCGATGCCAGGGATCAGCCCCGAGCCGAGGTAGGCGACGATGCCCTGGGGTGTCACCGGCAGAAGCCGCTCGATCTGCTCCACTTCGAGCTGCGGGCCGTAGCTCGGGTGCTGCTTCGGCTTGCCTCTGGCCACGACGCGCTCCCCTGTCGCCAAGGCGGGCAGGGCTCCGACAAGCGTCACCTCGCCAGCCGCCGCGCGCACCTTGACGACGCTGAAACCGCTTTCCTCGTCGCGGTAGGTGGCGCGCAGGACCTCCCCCTGCACCTCTGGTCCGAGAGCGAAGAGTTCCTCCCCCGCCCGCGGGCGGACAGGGGCGCGGCGTGGGCTACCCCTGCGTGGGCCTGGCATGCTAACGGCCGCTGCCGAGCAGGACCGGGCCACGCGGATAGTCCGTCAGAAGCTCTGGCGGTCCCTGGCGGATGATGAAAGAGTCCTCCACCCCGACGGCGCCCAGTCCCGGGAAGACGAACTTGGGCTCGATCGCGACGACCATGCCAGCCTGCAGCACGCCCTCCGCGTTCGGCGTCAGGACAGGCAGTTCGTCCAGTTCCAGCCCGATGCCATGGCCGAGGAAGCGCACGCGATCCCTGCCGAAGCCCATGAAGTGCTCGGCCAGACCCTCGGCTTCGGCATGCGTGACAGCCTGCCGGTAGAGCGTGTTGATCGAGTTGCCCTCGCGTAGCGTCTCCTCGGCCTGCGTCACAATCTCGACCGCGACGGCGGCCGCGCGGGCAAGCTGCGGCGGCAGTTCGCCAAGGCAGAAGGTGCGGGTGCCGTCGGCGACGTAGCCGCGCACCCCGACGCCGAAATCGGCCAGCACCGGCATGCCCGGCTGGATCGCGACATGGGCCGAGCCCTGCCCGATCGCCGCGTGAGGACCCTGACCGCCGGTGGGACCGTCGAAATGCGCCGGCGCCGCGCCTTGCGGACCGGCCAGAGTGTGCGGCGCGAAGTATTCGAAGTTGAAGCCGCGCGTGCGCATGATCCCCTGCGCCCCCAGGTTGCGGCCATACGCGTCCACCGCGATTGAGAGCAGGTGGTCGTCGAGTCCCTGCCGGATCTGACGCGCCGTCTCCTCCATCATCCCGCGCCAGACCCTGCCCGCCGCACGCATCTCGTCAAGCTCGAACGGAGACTTCACCTGGCGCTGCAGCCGCAGCGGCAGACTCGCGTCGACAACGCCCCGCTCGGGAAAGAGGCGCTCCATCTGCTGCCACATCTGTGCCGGCAGAACATCCGCCTCGCAGCCGATCAGGCCGTCAAGCGGAAAGCCGGCGTCACGCATGAGGTCCGGCAGGTCTCGGGGACGGTCAAGGGGCACCACCTGCCAAGGCGTCTCCTGCCGGGCGCGCTCAACGCCCTTGCGGCAGAAAAGCACCGGAGGCAGGCCGGCGGAGATGGCGAGGAAACCTTGCTGAAGCGTCCCGGAAAGGTAGTACTTGTCCACCGACTGCTGCACGAGTGCGACTCCGATACCGGCGGCGGCAAGCGCCTCACCGTACCGGGCAGCGCGAGCGGGCAACTCTGAGCGCAGTCTCTCCGACTCCGAATTCACCGCGCTACCCCCATCCTGCGTTGGTGCGGGCTCCTCCGTCGCAAGCGCTCCGAAGGCTAGAGAGCGCGGCCAACCCGCCCGGGAAGCCACGCCTGTCCACGCTCCAAACTGCCCTAGCCGGCGCAATTTTGCAAGACTTGCCGCCGGGGAAGCGGCCTTTCAGCCATTCTCGGCGACGAGGTCGCCGCCTTCCGCCAGTCGCGCGAGTCCAGGCGCAATTGCCCAGGCCACCAGAACCTTCAGCGCGTCGAAGGGCAAAAAGGGCGCCGCACCCGCGATGAAAGCGGCGGCCCAGCCCATGCCCTGTTCGCTGTGCAGTCCCGTGATGCCGCCAAGGTAGATGACGGCAAGGCCGGCGAGCGCCGGCACGAGACGCCAGAAGCCGCCGCGCCCCTTGCCGAGTCCTGCGATGGCCGCGGCCAGCGGCCAGCTCAGCAGGTAGCCGCCAAG
The DNA here is from genome assembly GCA_027420455.1 of Clostridia bacterium. GTDB lineage: Bacteria > Bacillota > Sulfobacillia > JAJZYS01 > JAJYTV01 > JAJZQO01. Next base: position 18,822 of record DAIBJA010000086.1, read on the forward strand.
TGGTCCCAGGATGACGGCGAGCCCAGCGGTGCCGCCCGCGAACACGGGCACGCCGATGGCGCCGAGCAGAAGATAGACGAGAATGGACAGGGCGCCCAGACCCGGTCCCAGCACGAGGCCCGCGAGGGTGACCACGAACACCTGCAGGGTGAACGGCACGTCGGTCAGCGGCAGTGCGAAGCTGACGTAGGAGGCGACGGCCAGCAAGGCGGCGAACGCTGCGGCGTAGGCCACGCGTCGGGCACGGCGCAGTTCCTCGGACATCGGGATCCCCTTTCGTAAACCATTATGGCGTTCCTGGTTTACAATCGGGCCAGAAGCAGGGCCTGTCAAGCCGATCACAGTTGGAGGTGGACCCATGACGCGACGCGTGCGGTTCTCCGCTCTGGCCATGGGTGCCCGCTTTGTTTTGGACGGCGAGGTCTGCCGGAAAGTCGAACGCGAGCTCAGGGACGGCATGCTGCACTGTTCCAACGCCCGAACCGCGGGCGGCCGCTACGTCCTCTTGGACGACGGCGCGGAGGTGGAGCCGTTCGCCCCACCGCCCCCCGCCTGACCCAGGCTGATCTCGCCGGCGGCGAACGCCCTCCGCCGGCCGTCTTGAGACTCGATCACGAGCCGCCCGAGGTCGTCGACGTCGACGGCCAGGCCCTGCGCGTCCTCGGCAAGACCCAGGACTGCCACCTGGCGTCCGAGGGTTACGCTCAATTCCCGCCACGCCCGTCGCAGGCCGCGGGGGTCGTTTTCAAGCTGGCGCACGGCGGCCAAGACCTCCGGAACAATGCAAGCCAGCAGTTCCGCTCGCGTGCCCCGATAGGCGAAGGCCTGCCGCAGTGATGCCGCCCGCGCAGCAATCTCTTCGGGAAAGCGTCGCTGATGCACATTGACGCCGAGACCCGCCACCGCGTGGCGCACTTCCTGCTCCTCGAGGGCGAGCTCGACGAGAATGCCGGCGACCTTGCGCCCTTCGTGCAGAAGGTCGTTCGGCCATTTGATGCCCAGCGTGCCGCCGGTAGCCTCGGCGATTGCCCTCGCCGCCCCCACCGCGACCGCAAGCGGCAGCCATCCTGACGCACCGGCGGGCAGGGCGGGGCGAAGGACGATCGAGGCCAGGAGCGCCTCGCCCGGGGGGTCCTGCCAGCCCCGACCGCGGCGGCCGCGCCCCGCGGTCTGGTGATCCGTCACCACGGTGGCTCCGGCCGGCGCGCCCACACGCGCCAAGTCCCCCGCCACGTGCATGGTGGACGTCACTTCGCGCAGAAAGTGGACGGGATAATCCGCACGGCCGTGCCACAAGGCCGCCATCACCTCGGGCAGCGGTGTGTCGGGCAGGGCCACAAGCCGGTAACCCTGCCCCACCACCGCCTCGATGCGGCAGCCCGAGGCGATCAGCGCCTCGATTTCCTTGCGCACCATGGCGCGCGACACGCCGAGCGCACGCCCCAGCTCGGACCCGGAGACGAGGCCGCCGCCCCGCAGCCGGGCCAGGATCAACCCGCGATCCGCCACGGCCAATACCTCCCGGCCACACGCCGCACGTCCTGGCTGAGGCTCGCCCGCATGAGCCGCGCCAAAACGCGCCCATCCGGCAGCACCGCATCGGGCCGCACCTCGAGCAGAGGTTCGAGGACGAAGCGGCGCCGCGCCAAACCCGGATGCGGCAAGCGAAGATTGGGCTCGTCCAGTTCCCGCTCCCCGAAGAGGAGCAGATCGAGGTCGAGCGTGCGCGGCGGCTTGCCAGGTCCCCGCACACGTCCCAGCGATGCCTCGACCCCGAGCATGCGCTGCAGGAGCTCCCTCGGTGCCATCGAGTCGGGCACAAGCAGGATGGCGACGGCGTTCAGGTAGTCCGGCTGCGCCAACGCCGTCTCGACCGGACTGCTCTCATAGAGCGAGGAGGCAGCGGCAAGCGTCAGCCTAAGCGACCAGAGCCCGCGCCGCAGCACGGCCTCGCGATCGCCCAGGTTGGAGCCGAGCCCGATCGCGGCCTCAATCATCCCGGCCGATCTCCACCTCCGCCTCCACGCCGTCGGCTGGGCCGCCGACCGGCGCATGGGGCTTGCGCACGTGGACCCGGACGCGCTCGGCCTGCGGGAACTGCTCCAGAAGGGCCTGCGCCGTCCGCTCCACCAGAGTCTCGAGGAGCCTCAGGCTCGGCCCTTCGAAGATGGAGCGTGCCGTGCGGTAGACATAGCGATAGTCCACGGCCTGCTCCACGGCATCGCTCTGGGCCACGTCGCGGAAGTCGTAGCTGATCTCGACATCGACCAGGAAAGGTTGGCCGAGTCCCCGCTCGTGCCGGTAGTTGCCATGCCTGCCGTAGAACACGAGCCCGCGCAGGGCGACTTTCCTCTTCATCCTCGCACCGTCCGATCCGCGACGCGCACGGCGTCCACCGCCTCGACGACGTCGTGCACCCGCACAATATCCGCTCCAAAGGCGACGGAAAGCGCCACGGCCGCCATCGTCGCCGCCAGTCGCTCGCCGATCGGGCGCCCGGTGGCGGCGCCCAGGAAACTCTTGCGGGAGGGGGCCGAGAGCACCGCGTAACCGAGTGCCCGCAGGCTGGGCAGCATGCGCAGCACGGCAAAGCTGTGCTCAGGGTCCTTGCCGAAACCGATCCCTGGATCAAGTACGACGGCGTCGGCCGGAATGCCTTGCGCCAGCGCAGCCTGAGCCCGCTCGCGCAGTTGCCGCCGGACCTCCTCCCCCACTTTGGCGTAGTGCGGCTCGTCCTGGGCGTGCATCAGCACGATGGCGGCGCCGTGCCGCGCGGTGCCCGCCAGCATGCCGGGATCCGCAAGCCCGGCGGTCACGTCGTTGACGATCTCCGCGCCCAGCCGCAAGGCCGCCTCGGCGACCGGCCACTTGTAGGTGTCGATCGAGACCGGCACCTCGAGCAGGCCCCTCAACTCCTCAAGCACGGGCCTGACGCGCCGAAGTTCCTCGTCGAGCGGCACCCTCGCACCGGTGCCCCCCTCCTGCCGGTGCGCCTGCTGGTACCAGCGCGTGGACTCACCGCCGATGTCGATGATGTCCGCGCCGGCCGCCTGCAGTTCGAGGGCATGCCGGCAAGCCTGCTCCACCGCGTCGTAGTGGCCCCCGTCGGAAAAGGAGTCCGGGGTAACGTTGACGATGCCCATCACGTACGTGCGCGTGCCGAGCGGCAGGACACCCCTCGGCAGTCTGAGCCCGCGCGGTGCGGGCCGCATCGCCCGCTCGCCGATGCTGCGCCAAGGTTCCCCCAGCTCCGCCAGCAGGGCCGCCATTGCGGACGGGGGGGCGCTCAAGAGCGCCCCCCCGGTCCCCCTGGTCAGCTGCGGCAGGTCCGGGCCGTCGTATCCCTCGAGGAAGAGGTGGACCTGCCGCGCCGAGCCAAGCCCGACCTCCTCGAGGACATCCGCCCGAGCGGGCGGCTGCGGCACGCCGAGAACCCAGGCGTCAGACATGTTAGAAGAGTCCCTTGATCAGCCCGTCGTCTGTCAGGTCGATCTTCTCGGCGGCTGGCGTCTTGGGCAGGCCGGGCATCGTCATGATGTCGCCGAGCAGCGCCACGACGAACCCCGCCCCAGCCGAGAGCCTGACATCGCGCACGGTGACGCGGAACCCTGTGGGTCGGCCCAGCATCTTCGGGTTGTCGGAGAGCGAGTACTGGGACTTCGCCATGCAGACGGGCAGGTCTCCGTAGCCGAGTTCGGTGTAGCGATCGAGGATCTTCTGCGCGGACGGCAGGAAGTCGACGCCGTCCGCTCCGTAGATGTCGATCGCCACGCGCGCGATCTTCTCCTTGAGTGGCAGCGAACTCTCGTAGAGCGGCTTGTAGTCGCCGGGTTGGTTGGCCGCCCGCACCACTGCCTCGGCCAGGGCCTCGCCGCCCGCGCCGCCCTGCGCGAACACGTCCGAGAGCACCATCTCGACCCCCAGCTGGTGCGCACGACTCTCGAGCAGGGCGATCTCCGCCTTGGTGTCGCTCGGGAAGCGGTTGATGGCCACCACCGGGTTGAGCCCGAAGGTGCGCACGATCGCCACATGCTGCTCGAGGTTGGGCAGACCGCGCTCCAGGGCGCCGAGGTCCTCCTGCGTCAAGGACTTGAGGTCCGCGCCGCCGTGCAGCTTGAGCGCACGGATGGTCGCGACGAGCACCACGGCGGACGGCCGCAGACCCGCCTTCGGCGCGACGATGTCCATGAACTTCTCGGCGCCGAGGTCCGAGCCGAAGCCGCCCTCTGTCACAACGTAGTCGGCAAGCTTGAGCGCGAGCCGCGTGGCCTGGATCGAGTTGTTGCCGTGCGCGATGTTGGCGAACGGTCCGCCGTGGATCAGCGCCGGGGTGTTCTCGAGCGTCTGGACGAGGTTCGGCTTGATGGCATCCTTGAGCAGCGCCGCCATCGCGCCGTCCGCCTTGAGGTCCTTCGCCGTGACGAAGCTGCCGTCGTAGCGGCTGCCGACCACGATGCGGCCCAGGCGTTCCTTGAGGTCCTTGATGCTTGTCGCGAGGCAGAGGATCGCCATGATCTCGGACGCGACCGTGATCATGAAGCCGGACTCGCGCGGCACGCCATTCGCCTTGCCGCCGAGACCGATGATGATGTTGCGCAGTGCCCGGTCGTTCATGTCGAGAACGCGCGGCCAGGTGATCGCGCGCGGGTCGATGCCGAGCTGGTTGCCCTGCTGGAGGTGGTTGTCGAGCATCGCTGAGAGGAGGTTGTGCGCGGAAGTGATGGCGTGGAAGTCGCCGGTGAAGTGCAGGTTGATGTCTTCCATCGGCACCACCTGCGCGTAGCCGCCACCGGCGGCGCCGCCTTTGATGCCGAAGCAGGGACCGAGCGACGGCTCGCGCAAGGCGATGATGGCGTTCTTGCCGATCTTTGCGAGGGCCTGTCCGAGGCCTACCGTTGTCGTCGTCTTGCCCTCGCCGGCGGGCGTCGGGTTGATCGAAGTGCAGAGGATGAGGCGTCCATCCGGCCGATCCTTGAGGCGCTCGTACACTTCCAGGGGGATCTTGGCCTTGTACTTGCCGTACAGCTCGATGTCGTCAGGACCGAGATCAAGCTTCCTGGCGACTTCGGTGATCGGCAGCATCTTCGCCTTTTCGGCGATCTCAATGTCACTCAGCACCCTGTTGGTCCCTCCATCGACGGGCTCCATCCGGGCAAACCCGTCCGCGTTGCGACACACGCGAACAGTATATCTCTTCGCGCGACTACATGGCGCGGGACCGAACGGACCATTTCGGATGGGTCGGTAAAGGCTCGAGCTGTCCGTCAGATCGACCGCTGCGGCGCCAGATGGGCGACGACGTCACGTCAGTTCCTTGAGCGCCGCCCGAATCTCCCCTGCGGGTACGGCGAACCCGATGCCCTGCCCGCCCGAGATGCTGAATGTCGCCATGCCGACCACCCGCCCCGCGACGTCGAGCAGTGGACCGCCGACATTGCCCCGCAGGAGCGGCGCATCGGTCTGCAGCAGGGCGAGCGGTCGCCCGCCCGCCACGGCGACCCCGCGCGCGCCGGACGACACCACCCCAAGCGTAGCCCCGGCGTCGCCGAGCGAGACCACATACGTCCCGGCCGCCGGCGCGGCTGGGGACCCGAGGGGGAGCGTCGGCAGTCGACCGCCCGGCCGGACCTGCAGCAGGGCCACATCCCGCCGCCGGTCGAGCCGCACGCCGACCGCGGCGAGGGCGAGGCCCCGATGCAGGCGCACGACGATGCGCTGCGCGCCGCGAACCAAGCTGGCGCTTGTCAGGATCCCGCCCCGCGGATCAACGACAAAGCCGCTACCCTCCGCCGTCAGGAGCAGACCGCCTCCCGGCACGGCTGCCGCCGTGACTGCCGTGACGCCAACCACCGCCGGCGCCGATCGCTGCACGGCCATGGCCACGCTGCCCTGCGCCAACGCCGCCGCGGCCCTGGGAGACTCGAGTGGCCGGACGCGAGTAGGCCCCCGCGCCGCACGCCGGAGCAAGGCTGCGACGAGCGCGAGGGCAAGAAATGCGGCGAGACCTCGGGCGAGTCTGTGCAACGGCCTGCCTCCCGGGCCAGGATGGTCCTAGTATGGGCAGGCGGACGAAAGCGCTACGGCCTGGCGAACAAGGCTTGAGGCCACAGGCGATCAGCCTTCCCCCTCGACGATCGAGACGGAGCGGCGGGGCGACCCGAACGTCTCCTGCAGCCGCTGCGCGACCTCGTCCGCCGTGACGGCCAGGAGCACATCGTAGGCAGCCATAAGATCCAGGTCGCGCAGGGCGTACTCGCTGAAGGCGTGCGCCACCGCCTCCGGCGCGTTGAAAAGGGCGACGAACTCGCCAAGGGAACGCCTGCGGCTCCTCTCCACGTCTGTCGGATCGAGTCCGTGCCGGAGCGTTTCCGCGAGCAGCGCCTCAACCCGGGCGAGCAGGCGGTCGGGATCCGGCGTCGGCCCGCCGAGCACGGTCGAAGCGTAGCCCTCGCCCGAGAAGTAGCTTGCGGCGAACTGCTGGCCGATCAGACCCTCCTCGTACAATCTGCGGTGGATCTCAGAAGCCGGCCCAAAGAGCACGTCGAGCAGGACCTCCATCACCACTTCGCGTCTGAGCGACTGTTCTGCGGTGGCGGGATCGTCCTTGAAGCCGATCGCGATCAGCGGCACGCCGACGGCCATGCGCCGGCGGCGCATTTCTTCGCCGACCTGCCGCGGTTCGTCCGGGAAGACCCGCCGTACCTCGGCGCCCGCCGCGGCGGCAGGCACGGCACGGCGCGCGGCGGCGAACACCGCGGCTGGATCGACGTCGCCTGCGACCATCAGCACCATGTTGGCGGGCTGGTAGAAGGCCTTGTGGCACAGGAAGAGTTCAGCGGGACCGATCTGGCGGATCGACTCGAGCGTGCCGCCGATCTCCACGCGCACCGGATGGCGCTGGTAGAGGGCCGCAAGAAGGTTCTGGAACACAACCGACCGCGGATCGTCGAGGTACATGCGCAGTTCCTCGGCGATGATCCCCTGTTCCTTGCGCACGTTCTCCTCGGTGAAGTATGGCTGTTGCACGAACTGGAGCAGCAGGTCCAGGGCGGCCGGGAAGTTCTCGGTCGTCGAGAACAGGTAGCTCGTGGCCCCGTAGTTGGTGTAGGCGTTGGACATCGCGCCGAGTGCGGAGAAACGCTCCGCCACGTTGCCGCCCTCCTCCTCGAACAGCTTGTGCTCGAGAAAGTGGGCGATTCCGGCCGGAGTCTCCCTGAG
>DAIBJA010000024.1 GCA_027420455.1 Clostridia bacterium
ACTAGGGGGCGTCGCCACCTCGCTCTCACGCGGAGCTCCTTGCCACTCTCGCAGGGCAGCCAACCATTGACATGAGAACCGCTGGGCTCTATCATGCCGACCAACAACCGCATACGCTCACATCCAGAGTGGCGGAGGGACTGGCCCGATGAAGCCCGGCAACCGGCGGCGCATCCGCTTGGTGCCAATTCCTGCAGGGGACACCCCCTGGGAGATGGGAGCTACGCTACTCTTATACATGCGTAGACCCTTTCTCCCGAAAGGGTCTTCTCTGTTGCCTGGATGGGCGTGGCCGGGGGAGAAGGGATGCCATGCAGGTGACAGCCGATTCTGATTGCCTTGGTGCGCCCGGCGCATGAACGAGCGTGAGCGGCTGCGCCAGCGGCTTGCAGCCGGGGTGCTGCTCGGCGACGGCGCATACGGCACCGCCCTGACGCCCGCGGACGCCGGCGGTCTCGTCGATGCGCTCTGCCTCAGCGACCCGCGGCAGGTGGAGGCTCTGCACCTCAGCTATATCCGCGCCGGAGCGGATGTCATCCAGACCAACACCTATGCCGCGAATCGCATCCAGCTCAGGCCGTTCGGGCTCGAGGACCAGGTCCAAGAACTGAACGTGCAGGGCGCCAAGCTAGCCAGGCGGGCGCGGGAGGTCGCCGGCCGGCACGTTCTCGTCGCGGGCTCGCTCGGTCCGCTCGGTGTGACGGCTGGCGGCGCGCTGCGCCTCTCTGCCGAGGAGATGCGCGCCGCGTACGAGGAGCAGGTGGCGGCGCTCCTCGCGGGCGGCGTCGACCTCTTCCTGATCGAGACGCAGTCCGACCCTGTGGAAGCGGCTACGGCGCTCGCGGTGGTACGGCAGACTTCGGAGCTCCCCGCCATCCTGAACTTCTCCTTCGCCGAGGGTGATCGGACCCTGTCCGGGTTCTCCGTGGCCGAGGTGGTACGCATCCTCAGGGATGGCGCGGGTGATCCGCCCGACCTCTTCGGGGTCAACTGCAGTCTCGGACCGTCGCACGCCGTGCGCATCCTCCACCGTCTGCGTCGCGCGGGTCTCCCCGGCCCGTTTGCCATCGCCCCGAACGCCGGCCCGCCCATGCGGGTCGGGGGCCACATCGACTACCTCGGCACGCCCGAGAAGTTCGCCGCCCTCCTGCCTGAACTGGTAAGGCTGGGGGCACGCGTCGTGGGCGGCTGCTGCGGCACCGATGCCGCCTACGTGCGGGCGCTCCACGCTGCGCGCGCGGAGATGGGCGGCCAGGTGCGGGACGCTCCCGGCACCGAGGTGCACCGCTCCGTCCCGCTGCGTCCGCGCAGCGAAGAGGCACCGGTGCCGGTCCGTCCCGCCACGGGACTTGCCGGGCGCCTTGGTCGGGAGTTCCTCTACGGCGTCGAGCTCGACCCGCCGAAGGGCAGCGTCGTGACGAAGTTTCTCGGCGATGCCGCCATCGTCCGCGAAGCCGGGGCCGACTTCGTCAACGTCGGCGACAGCCCGATGGCGCGCGTGCGCATGGCGGCGCTCGCCTCGGCCCACCTCCTGCAGCGGGAGACGGGGCTCGAGACGATCGTCCACATGACGACCCGCGACAGGAACCTCGCAGCGCTCCAGGCGGACCTCCTCTCGGCGCACGCCCTCGGCCTGCGCCATGTCCTCGCCCTGACCGGAGACCGGCCGCAGCCCGGCGGCTTCGGCGTCTTCGAGGGCGACTCCGTGGGGCTTCTCCAGGTTATCGACGGACTCAACCGAGGGCACGATCTGGGCGACGACGCGATCGGCCAGCCTACGAGCTTTCTTGCGGGCTGCGCCTGCGACCCTGGGGCGGAGGACATCGAGCACGAGACAGGGCGCCTGCGGCGCAAGCTTGCGGCCGGAGCCGCCTTCGTCATGACGCAGCCCCTCTATGAGAGCGCCCCGCTCCTGCGCCTCCTGGACCGGCTGCACGGTCCGCCGCCGGTGCCGCTCATCCTGGGCCTGATGCCGCTCTACAGCTACCGGCATGCGCTCTACCTGCACGCCGAGGTGCCGGGCATCTCGATCCCGGAGCCTGTGCGCCAAGCGATGGAGGCGGCGGGGGAGCACGGGCTCGAGGTGGGCACGAGCCTCGCCGAGGAACTCCTCGCGGAGCTCCGGCCCCTGGTCCACGGCGTCTACATCGTCCCATCGTTCGGCAAGGTGGCGCCGATAGCCGCCCTGCTGGAACGGTCCCGGCAGCAGCAGGCAGCCCGGGACCGGCAGGTCTCGAACTGACTCCGCGAAAGGTTGTGTCAGGCCAAGTGGCAATCGCATCGAACCTCGGCTTCCCCCGCATCGGCCGCAACCGTGAACTCAAGCGTCAGACGGAGTCCTTCTGGCAGGGTGAGACGTCCGCCGAGGCGCTCGTGGCCGCTGGACGGCAGCTGCGCGCGGAGCACTGGCAACTCCAGGCCGCCGCCGGGATCGGATCCGTGCCGGTGGGCGACTTCTCCTTCTACGACCACGTGCTCGACGCCGCGACGATGTTCGGCGCGGTGCCCGAGCGCTACCTCGCCTACGGCGAGCCTGGCGCCCTCGGCAGCTACTTCGCGATGGCCCGCGGTGTGGCGGGACCCGGCGGTGTCGCGCCGCTCGAGATGACGAAGTGGTTCGACACCAACTACCACTACATCGTGCCGGAGCTCCGGCGGGATGCCCAGTTCTCCCTCGCCTGGCCGAAGCTCCTCGCCGAGTACCGGGAGGCGCAGGGGCTCGGCATTGCCGGCCGCCCCCAGCTGATCGGGCCGATCAGCCTCCTGCGCCTCAGCCATGCGGCAGACGGCGCATTCGACCCCATCGAGCTCCTGCCGCGCCTTGTGCCGGCCTACGGGGAGCTGCTCGCCCAGCTCGCGGCGGCCGGAGCGGACATGGTGCAGATCGACGAGCCGGTGCTTGCGACCGACCTGCCGCAGGAGGTCCTCGAACTCTTCCCGCAGACGTACGCGGCGCTCGCCGAAGCGGCAGGCGGCATGGGCGTCCTGCTCGCCAGCTACTTCGGCAGCCTCGCGGGAAGGCTCCCGCTGCTGCGGGACCTGCCGCTGAGGGCGCTCCACCTCGATCTCGTCCGCGGGCCGGGGGACCTCGCGGAGCTTCTCAGGCTGGGCGTGCCGCAAGACCTCACGCTCTCGCTCGGCGTCGTCGACGGGCGCAACGTCTGGAGAACAGACCTCGCGAGGGCCCTTGAGCCGCTGCGGTCGGCAACGGCCGCCGTCGGTCCCGATCGGGTATGGGTGACCCCTTCCTGCTCGCTGCTGCACGTGCCGGTTCGCCTCGAACCGGAGCGCCGCCTGGACCCTGAGATCCGGGGCTGGCTCGCCTTCGCCGTCGAGAAGCTCGAGGAGGTCGCGACCCTGCGGCGGGCCCTCGAGCCAGGCGCGGCGACGGAGGACCTCTTCGCCGCGAGCGACGCGGTGGCCGATAGCCGCAGGGATTCCGGACGCAGGACGCGCCCCGAGGTGCAGCAGAGGCTCCAGGCGCTCACCGCCGGGGACGCCAAGCGCGCGACGCCCCACGAACAGCGCCGGAGCCTCCAGTCGGAGCGCCTGAAGCTGCCGCCGCTGCCGACGACCACCATCGGCTCCTTCCCCCAGACCCCGGAGCTCAGGCGGCTCAGGGCCGAACGCAGGGTCGGCGCCCTGTCGGAGGAGCAGTACGAGGAGGGCATCCGCGGCGAGATCGCCCGCGTCATCCGCCTGCAGGAAGAGATCGGCCTCGACGTCCTCGTGCACGGCGAGGCGGAGCGCAACGACATGGTCGAGTACTTCGGGGAACAGCTCGAGGGCTTCGCCGTGACCGCGCAGGGTTGGGTGCAGAGCTATGGCACCCGCTGCGTCAAGCCGCCGATCATCTACGGCGACGTCAGGCGGGCCGAGCCGATGACGGTGAAATGGCTCAGCTACGCCCAGTCCCTGACCGACCGGCCGGTGAAGGGCATGCTCACCGGGCCAGTCACCATCCTGCAGTGGTCCTTCGTCCGAGACGACCAGCCGCGCCGGGACACCTGCCGCCAGATCGCACTCGCCATCCGCGACGAGGTGCGGGACCTCGAGGCCGCGGGCATCCGGGCGATCCAGATCGACGAGCCGGCGTTCCGCGAAGGGCTACCGTTGCGGCGGGACGAGCGCGACGACTACCTGGCCTGGGCCGTCGAGTGCTTCCGGCTCGCGACGTCGGGGGTCTCCGACGAGACGCAGATCCACAGCCACATGTGCTACTCGGAGTTCAACGACATCGTCGACGCCATCGCCCGCCTCGACGCGGACGTCATCTCGATCGAGGCGTCGCGCTCGGACATGGCGCTCCTTAGGGCGTTCCAGGATGTCCGCTACCCGAACGAGATCGGTCCGGGCGTCTACGACATCCACTCCCCGCGCGTGCCGGACGCCCAGGAGATGGCGGGCCACCTGCGGCAGGCACTCGGGGTGATTTCGCCGGAGCAGCTCTGGGTGAACCCGGACTGCGGTCTCAAGACGCGGCGTTTCGAAGAGGTGGTGCCGTCGCTGCGCAACATGGTGGCGGCGGCGCGACAGGTGCGCGAAGAAACGAACTGAGATGCCAGTAGCGCAAGAACGGCAGAGCGCCCTCCCGGGCGCATGGGAGAGCGCTCTGCCGTCTTGGCTGCCAACATTCCCCGGGGCGGGTCGGTTTCGCCCAGTCCACGGGGCTGCTCGGGCTCGTCCGCTAGGCGCCCAACCTGCGCACCGCGCCCGCGATCCGTTCCAGGCCCTCCTGCAGCACGCTGCGGGGGCACGCGATGTTGATCCGCTCGAAGCCGTCGCCGCCTGGACCGAAGATGTGGCCGTCGTCCAGCCCGACCTTGGCGTCCTCGCGCATGAAGCGCGCGAGTCCCTCGGTGTCGAGGCCGAGTTCGCGGCAGTCCAGCCACACGAGGTACGTACCCTCGGGCTGTACCACCTTGATCGCCGGCGCCTCGCGCTCGAGGAAGTCCCGGAGGTAGCGGAGGTTCTCGCTCACGTAGCCGCGCAGTTCGTCGAGCCACTCCCCGCCGTGGCGGTACGCGGCCTCCATCGCCGTGAGGCCGAAGGTGTTGGGGAGCCCGAGGTGAAGGCGGTCGAGGACCGCGTTGTACCGCTCCCGCAGTTCCTTGTTCGGGATGATGACGACCGACGTCTGCAGGCCTGCCAGGTTGAACGTCTTGCTCGGCGCCGTGCAGACGACGGAGTTCTCGGCGAACTCCGGCCCGATCGAGGCGAACGGCGTGTGCTCCTTCCCTGGCAGGATGAGGTCGGAGTGGATCTCGTCGGAGATGACGGTGATGCCGTGGGCGAAGCAGATCTCGCCGAGCCGCGCGAGCTCCTCCCGCGTCCAGACCCGACCCACCGGGTTGTGCGGGCTGCAGAGGATCATCAGGCGTGCGCCTTCGCTGGCCTTGCGCTCGAGATCTTCGAAATCCATGCGGTACTGCCCGTTCTCGAAGATCAGGTGGTTGTTCACGATCTCTCTGCCGTTCTCGCGGATCGTGAACGCGAACGGGTGGTAGACGGGCGGCTGGATGATGACCTTTTGGCCCGGCTCGCTCAGGGCGTCCAGGAGAAAGGCCAGGGCCGGCACGACACCGGGGCTGAAGGAGATCCATTCGCGTTCGATCATCCAGCGGTGACGTGTGCTGGCCCACTGTTCGATCGCGTCGTACGCGCTGCCTGGGCGCGTGGTGTAGCCATAGACCCCATGCTGCGCCCGCGCCACGATCGCGTCGACGACCGGTTTCGGAGCAGGGAAGTCCATGTCGGCCACCCACATCGGCAACACGTCGCCTGAGCCGTAGAGCTGCTCCACAAGATCCCACTTCACCGAACTCGTGTTCCTGCGTTCAATGACCTGGTCGAATTGGCTCACGGGCCAGCTCCTTTCCGACACCCAACCCCGTGATCGGCCGACGGGCGGACAAGGGGAACGTCGTCGGCTAGCCGGAGAATATCCCCTGGGCGTTCGTGCTTCAAGCTTTTACTGTCCATCGACGTTGGTTCTTGTGCGGGTCAGCCAGTGCGCGTGCCCCTGTCAAAAATTAAGAATTAAGGTGACATGCGAAGATCCTTAGATGCGAACATTTGGAACGGTCCCAAGCGCAGCGAAGGCGTTGCCGTTCCACTGCGGAGGGTGATGGCGTCCGGCTACGGCGCAGTGTTCGGGACAGCAGCCACCGACTTGCCCGTCCGACTCTCCACCAGACCATCGACGTCGCTCGTCGGCCTAAAGTCCTCGCGAGCGCGAAGCGAGCAAAGCCCACTCCCCCGCCTTTGAACGTCGGCCCTCGTCGACAAGTCTGCTCTTCGCAGGAAGTGCAGCACCGCCTGTGCGCCCCAGCTAACGCGTAAGGCTGCGATGCAGGAGGCTGGGGCCCGCCGCCAGCACCAGCGCGAGCCAGACGCCTAGGACCAGCACGTCCTGGCCAAGGTTGGGCGCCGCTCCGTAGAGCAGGAGTCCGCGTAGGGCGTCCATGCCGTAGAAGTTCGGAACGACCTCCGCGATCGCGCGCAGCCACCCCGGCAGGAATCCCACCGCCGCGATGCCGCCCGCGAGGAAGAAGAGATAGAAGGACAGGAGCATTGAGGCGGGCCCCAGGCGCTCGAAGCTGCGCATCGCCGACGCGAGCCCCACCCCGATCCCGGACCCCACGGCGCTGAGGAGCGTCATCACGAGGAAGGCGAGGAGGAGGTTCCCCGGCGTCACGCTGCCGAAGAAGCCTGCCCAGAGGGAAAGCCCCCCGAGCACGACGCCGACGAGGTCCGCCGCCACGACGCCCGCGAGCACCTTGCCGACCAGGATGGCCATGGCCGGCGCCAGCGCCAGCAGGAGTTCCTTGACCGTCCCGGACTGCCACTCGTGCACGGCGGCCATGCCGGCGTTGACGATCCCGGCCTGCAGCAGCAGGAGCACCAGCACGGCGACCATCTGGAAGCCGAGGAAGCCGGCGTCCTTCCCCTGCAGGTCCCGCTCGGCGATCGCGACACCCTTGTGCCTCGTCAGTCCTGGCGTCGGCACCCGTCCGAGCGCGTCCGGAAGATCGCGCAGGAGATCGTCGGTGAAGTCGGCGTTGAAGTTGCGCACGGTGAGCTGGACGGTCGGGCGGGCACCCGCGGCCAGCGTGCTTGCGTAGTTCTTCGGCACCGTCAGAACCCCGGCCACCTCCAGGCGATCGAACGCCGTCTGCGCGGCCCCGGGCGACAGGGACGCCGCGCGAAAGCCGGGATAGGCGGCGAGGGTCCGCGTCGCCCGGACGGCGGGGGCTCCCTTGCCCTGGCTCACCAGCGCCACCGGCAGGGACCCCACCGCCGCGGACTCCATGAGCAGCGTAAGGAGCAGGATGATCGGCGGCAGGAGGGTAACGGCCACGACGGCCGGCGAGCGCCAGAACAGGCCGAGGTCCTTGCGCAGGACGGACAGGATGACGCGCAGCATCCTCACCACCTCCCGCCGCGCGGCGCGGTGGCCCGCCGGTAGGCAAGGCCCGCCGCCATGAGCGACATGACGGTCCAGGCCGCCAGCACCAGCGTCGCCGTCCCCACGGGAACGGCGAGGGACCAGTAGCCGAAGAAGCTGCGCTGCAGGAGCCCGCTCGCGTAGTAGATCGGGAAGATGCGGGCAATCAGGAGCGCCCCCGGGCTCGACCACTCCATCGGCCCGAACGGCCCGCTCAGGAAGAAGAGCGGCAGTCCCGCCGCGAAGGCGAGCGGCAGCACGAGCCGCTGGCTCTTCAGCAGGCTCCCGAGCGCGAGGCCGATGCTGTCGAAGACCAAAAGCACCGCCAGGAGGGGTCCGATCGAGCCCAGCACCCCTTGGGTGGGAACGCCCAGGAGAAGGGCGCCCAGGAGCGCGATGAGTCCGCCTGCCAGAGCCAGAAGGAACGTGGCGAAGAGCTTGCCGAGCAGGACCGGCAAGGCACCCGCCGGCGAGAGCATCAGCTCGCGGATCGTCCCGGACTCCCACTCCCTCGCCATGCCCAGGCCACCTTGCAGGAGCCCGCCCAGGAGGAGCGCGGCGCTCAGGATGCTGAGCGCGAGAAACGGCAGGAACCCGACGGTCCGCGGATAGGTGTAGCGCACCGCCCAGTTCACAGGCTGGGAGGCCGGGAGGTACTGGCGTTCGAAGAGCGCCGCCGCCAGAGCGACACCCCGGCGGGTGTCCTCGGCGAAGTCGTGGTTCAGATTGTCGAGCGTCAGTCGCAGCCTGGCCGGTCCGCCCGCCGCGACGCTCGCAGAGAAGCCGCGCGGGATGACGATCATCGCGACGTCGTGCTGCGCACGCACCAGGCGGAGCCCGGCCGCCGGCGTCCCCACGGGGTGCAGCGCGAAGGTGTCCGCCTTCGCGAGGGACTGCGCCATGGCGGCCGCATACCGGCCGCGGTCTTGCACGACCAGCGCGACGTTCTGCCTGCCTCCGCTCAGGGCGAAGAGCGCCATCAGCACGAGGAAGTTGATCGGCACCATGATCGCCAGGATCGTCGCCAGCGGCTGCGCCGTGCCCGACCAGAGCTCGCGCCGCAGCACCGCCAGGGCTGCCCGGAGCATCAGTCCCGCACCCCCGCCCCCGTCAGGCGCAGGAAGACCTCGTCCAGGGTGGGTTCGCGCAGCTGCAGGCCCCTCAGCTGCACGCCATGCCGGCTGAAGAGCTCAAGCAGCCTGGGCATCGCCTCGTCCTGGCGCTCCCCGCCAAGGCCGAGCCGAACGGCGTCCTCCTCCTGCCGCACCTCGGATACTCCCGGCAGAGCCCGCAGCTCGTCGAGCAGTTCCGGCGACGGCGGCGCGTCGGGCCGGATCTCCACCACCTGGCTGCCGTAGCGCCGCTTGAGGTCCGTGGGGCTGCCCTCGGCCACCAGGCGTCCGCTGTCGAGGACGCCCATGCGGTCGCAGAGGGCGTCGCCCTCGTCGAGGTAGTTCGTGGTGATGAGGACGGTGCGCCCCTCGGTGCGCATCGCACGGATGTAGTCCCAGATCACGTGCCTCGCCTGCACGTCCACGCCCAGCGTCGGCTCGTCGAGGTAGACGAGCTGCGGGTCGTGGAGGAGCGCCCTCGCGATCGCGAGTCGACGCTTCATGCCACCCGAGAAGGTGCCGACGCGCGAGCGGCGGCGCTCGGTGAGCTGCGCGAGCGCCAGCATGGCGTCGACTCGCCCCTGGACCTCGGACGACGGCACGCCGTAGAGCTCGGCGTGGAAGCGCAGGTTGCGCTCGGCGGAGAGCTCCTCGTAGAGGGACGTCTCCTGGGGCACGACGCCGAGCAGGCGATGCACCGCGGTGGCCTCGCGCCTCGGGTCGTGACCGAAGAC
>DAIBJA010000009.1 GCA_027420455.1 Clostridia bacterium
GTGACCTCTCCCGCCTGGCGCAGGATCGACGCGATGCGCGCGTGCGCGTACTGCACGTAGTAGACGGGGTTCTCGGAAGACTCCTCCTTGGCGAGCGCGAGGTCGAAGTCGAGCGGCGTGTCGTGCGAGCGCATCAGGAAGAGGAAGCGCGCCGCGTCGGTGCCGACGTCGTCCAACAGCTCGTCGATCGTCAGGATCTCCCCGGCCCGCTTCGACATGGACTGCACTTCGCCGTGGCGCAGGAAGCGCACCCACTGCACCAGCAGCACCTCGAAACTCCCGGGGTCGTGGCCGAGCGCCTCCATCGCGGCGCGCATGCGCGCGACGTAGCCGTGGTGGTCCGGTCCCAGGAGGTCGATGGCGCGGTCGTAGCTGCGGCTGTACTTGGACTCGTGGTAGCCGATGTCCGGCGCGAAGTAGGTGAACTCGCCGTCGGACTTCCTGAGCACCCGGTCCTTGTCGTCGCCGAACCCGGTCGTCTTGAGCCAGAGCGCCCCCTCGGCCTCGTAGGTGTGGCCGCCCAGCCTTCCCACCACTTCCTCGGTGCCGCCGCGGTCGCGGAAAGCCTTCTCCGAGAAGAAGTTGTCGAAGTGGACGCCGTAGCGCTCGAGGGTGCGCAGGCGCATCTGCTCCATCTGGCGCAGCGCCCAGGCCCGGACCATCTCCACCCGCCGCTCTTCGGGGAGGCTCTCGAAGTCCCCGGGCTCCTCGGCCTTGAAGCCCTTCGCGAGATCGATGACGTAGTCGCCGTGGTAGCCGTCCTCGGGAATCTCGAAGGGCCGTCCCAGAAGTTCCTCGCGCCTGGCCAGGATCGAGCGGGCCAGCATCTCCACCTGCCGGCCGGCGTCGTTGACGTAGAACTCCGTCAGGACGTCGTGGCCGGCGAGACGCAGGAGCCGCCCGAGCGTGTCGCCGACGGCGGCGGCGCGGGCGGAGACGACGTTGAGGGGTCCCGTCGGGTTCGCCGAGACGAACTCGAGCAGGATGCGCTCGCCGCCCTCGCAGTCGGTCGCGAGAAAGGCTTTCGCGTCCCGGAGCAGCGCCTCGATCACCTTCGGGTAGAACGACCGCGAGAGCCGGAAGTTGAGAAAGCCCGGTCCCGCGATCTCGGCCCCCGCGAAGTCGTCCCCGAGCTCAAGGTGCTGGAGGATCCGCTCCGCCACCTGGCGCGGCGCCATGTGCAGGGGCCTCGCGGCCTGGAGCGCGATGTTCGCGGCGTAGTCGCCCATCTTCGGGTCCTTTGGCCGCTCGATGGCGAAGGCGGGGGCGGGGGCTGTCCAGCCGGCCTCGGCCGCAGCCACCCTGTACGCTTCCGCGACCGCCAGCCTGAGCTCCTTAGAGAACGTCGCCATCCCTCCCGCTTTGCGCAATCAGGATCTCCCTCAGGCACTTGGCCGCGAGAAGCGCCGTGATGCCGGCGGGGTCGCGGCTTGGCAAGACCTCGACGATGTCGGCGCCGATCAGCTTCCTGCCGCCGAAGAGGCGCACGGCCTCGAGCAGCTCCCGCGAGGTCCAGCCGCCCGGCTCGGGCGTGCCTGTGCCCGGGGCAAAGGCCGGGTCCGCCACGTCGATGTCAATCGTGAGATAGATCGGAAGCTCCCCGATCTGCTCGAGCGCGTCGCGCGCCGCCCCGGGACTCCACTGCTCGCGCAGGAAGCTGGCGCGGCCGAGTTCCTTCTCGCAGCCGGAGCGGATGCCGAACTGGAAGACGCGCCCCGGGCCGACGAGTTCCTGGCCGTGGTAGATCACGGAGGCGTGGCTCAGGCTCTCGCCCACGTACGCGTCGCGCAGGTCCGCGTGGGCGTCGAGTTGCACGATGGCGAACTCGCCCTGGCGATGGAGGGCCCTCAGGGCGCCCAAGGTCACGAGATGCTCGCCGCCGAGCAGGAAGGGGATGCGTCCCTTCGCCGCGATCTCGTAGACGGCCGCCTCGGTGCGGCGGAGCATCGAACCTGGGTTCCCGAACGAAAGCTCGAGATCGCCAAGGTCCTCGAGGTAGCCCTCGGGCACCGAGCGGCCAAAGACCGGCGAGTAGTCCTCGAGACCGTGCGTGGCGCCGCGGATCGCGAGCGGCCCCTCGCGCGAGCCGGGATTGAAGGAGGACGTGCCGTCGAAGGGGACGCCGAGGAGCGAGAAGCGCGGCGATGCGGGCTCGCCCTGCGCCCAGAGCGGGCGTCCCGGATGGATGAACTCCATCACTCCACCAGGGCCTTGGCGAAGGGCGGCAAGGCGAACGCCGCCTTGTGCATCTCGGCGGTGTAGTACCGCGTCGCGAGGCGCTCGGCCCTCGCCTTGTCGACGTCCTGCGGCAGCTCATGGTCCGCGCCGGCCGTGAAGCTCCAAAAGCCCGACGGATACGTCGGCAGCGGCGCCAGGTAGAGCTGGCAGGCGCTGAAGTTCGCCTTGACGCTCTGCGCCACGCGCCGCACCACGTCGCCGTTCACGAACGGAGATTCGGACTGCGCGCAGACGATGCCGCCCGGGCGCAGGGCCCGCTTGCAGGCGGCGTAGAACTCGGGGCTGTAGAGCCCAACGGCCGGACCGACGGGGTCCGTCGAGTCGATCAGGATGACGTCGAACGCGCCTTCGTGATCCTGCACGAGCTTGATGCCGTCTTCGTGCAGCACCTCGACGCGCGGGTCCGAGAGGCCCGCGGCGACGCTCGGCAGGTACTCCCTGGCGACAGCCGTCACACGGGGGTCGATCTCGCAAAGCACGGCGCGCTCCACCTCGGGGTGTTTCACCACCTCGCGGATGGTGCCGCCGTCGCCGCCACCGATCACCAGGACGTCCTTCGGACTCTCGTGGCTCATCAGCGGGAAGTGGGCCAGCATCTCGTGGTAGACGAACTCGTCCTTCTCCGTCACCTGGAACGTGCCATCGAGCATCATGACGCGGCCGAAGGCGTACGTGTCGACCACCAGGATCTCCTGGAAGCGCGAGACCTCGCGGTGCAGGACGGTGTCGGCCCTCAGGCCGAACCGCATGTTGCCAAGCTGCAGCTCCTCGAGCCACAGCTCCATCGGTGGGCGCGACATCTCAGTACCAGAGGGCGGCGGCCGCGAAGGCGCAGCCGATCCGCTGGACGCGATGGGCCGAAGAGCGAATCTTCATCTCTTTAAGCGTGCGGCCGCGCTCGACGAAGGCGGCCTCGAGCATCCGCCGGATCTCCGCTTCGGCGTCCTCGGCCGAGCAGCGCCCGGAGAACTCCATGATCACGCCGCACTGGTCGTCGTCGCCAATCCCTACCCCGATCGCCGCGGCGATCAGCTCGCCGGTCTGCTCGCTCTCGATCGCGCCGTAGGCGGTCGGGAGGAGGCTGCCCTGCGGCATGTCGAGCTTCTCCGTCTCGACGGCGCCAGGCGGAAGGATCGAGGAGACGCGCAGAAGGTTCATGTTTCCGATCCCGGCGGCAAGGAGCGCGTTGTCGAACGCGTTGAGGCGCGTCGGGCCCTCCGCCGCAGCCGCCACGAGGGTGTACTTGGATGGAGTCTCGAGCAAGGGCGGGTGACCCCTTTCGGCAAAAGTCGCGATGCATTATAGCACGGATGGTCCAAGCTTGCGGAATAGCGGTTCCTTGGGCCGCCCTCGGGCTTCCTCCACGCGGATCCATCCCTAGGTTCCACCCCTCGGCAAGGGGGCCGCGCGCCATAGGTTTTGCTCGATCGCGGCCATCTCAAGCGGCCGCCGCCCTTGCCGGTGTCCAGACACACTTGGGGCTGCGCTCGCCTATCCTGCCACGTGACCCGGGCAGGAGGCGATGGGGTGGCAGATCCGGAAAGCGAGCCGCTCGAGGAGCTTCGGCTGCCGGCCGGGCGTGCAGCCCTGCGCACCTTCGGCGCGGTCGCCCTGGCCGCTCTCGGAGCCGTTGCGCTTCTTCTTCACTACAGGCTCCTGCCGAACCTCTCGATCGCCATTCCCGCCCTCCTGCTCGGAGGCGTCGCGGTGAGCCTGCCGGGCGGGGCGGCGCTGCGCCAGAGCGGCCGGCGCAGCTACGGCTTCTGGCTGCAGGCGGGGGCGGTGCTGCTCGGCCCCTCGATCGACCCGGCCGCCTTGTCGGCCATGGGCCTCCAGGGTCTCCTGCTGGTCGGTCTCAAGATCGCCCTCGCGTATGTGGGCGCCCGCCTCGTGCTGCGACGCTTGCTGCCACCCCTGACGGCGCGCCTTCTCGGCATCGGCAACTCGGTCTGCGGCGTCAGCGCCATCCTGCTCGCGAAGACCCGCCTCGGCGCCACGGACGCCGAGGCGACGCCGGCCGTCGGCGCCATCCTCTCCGTCGGCACGCTCGCGGTCTTCCTGGCGCCGCTCGTGGCGTTCGGCCTTCACCCTGCTCCCTACGTCGCGGGCGCCGTCTGCGGGCTCGCGGTCGACAATACCGCAGAGGCGATCGCCGCGGGCTCCGCCTTCGGTCCCATCGGGCTGCAGATGGCGTCGATGTTCAAGCTGACGCGCAACGCCCTGCTCGGCCTCGTGGTCGCGCTCTCGGGACGGGAGGCGAGGAGCCTACGGGAACTCATCCGCGACTTCCCGCCCTTCGTGGCCCTCTACGCCCTACTCGCCGGTCTGCGCCTCCTTGGCCTGCTCGGACCCGGACTCGCCGCATGGTCGGGCGACCTCAGCCAGGTCGCCTTCGCGCTCGCGTTCGTCGGCGTCGGCGCGATGCTGCGCCAGGAAGTCTCCGGCGGCAGCCTGCGCGACATCCTGCTCGGCTCGGGCTACCTCGTCGCCACCATGGCCGTCAATGCCGCGCTGGTGCTCCTGGTCGGCCCCTGAAGCAGAGACGCTCGGATGTCGCCCGATCCGCTGCGCGTCGGGCCTGTCGCGACGCCGCTCTTGTATTGGCCCGTCCCATCGTGCACGCTGCAAGGGTGCAGGAGGGATCGCCATTCAAACCGTCCTCATCGCCGCGGTCGTGTACCTGGTGCTTCACGTCGTCACCGCCCGGATCTTCGCGCGCCACATGCCGGAACGCATGATCACGCACCGCGGTCTCGTCGGCAGCGAGACCACCATGCCGAGGCGCTGGGGCCTCTGGGTCGGGACGATCGGCTCGCTCGTCCTGAGCATCGTCAGCCTGGCGTCGCAGGGGCTCGGCGACACGGCGCGGGGTCCATCAACAGCGCTCCTGGTGCAGGGGATCCTATACTTGGCCGTTCTCTACATGTTCGCGCTCAACGTCGGCAAGAAGCGCCGCGAGGACCGGGACAAGCGCAGGGCCTGACCGCAAATTGCCTGGCCACTAGCCAAAGACATTCCTGATCTTAGTTCCATGAAGCCGCCCCCTGGACCGACCACCATCGGTCCACGGGGGCGGCTCTGGATCTATGCGGAATTTGGACCCCGTGCTGGAATGGTGTCAATCGACGACATACGGTGGATTGGCCGCGTCATCGCCTCGAAGGGAACCGGCGCGTCCGGAGGAGGCCGCACCATGGATCTGCCACGAGCGGAAGTGCGCGATTCCGCGGAGTTCAAGGAGGACATGGGGGAAGCACTCAAGCGCTTCACCACCTCATCCCCCGACTATGCCGACACCGACCTCATCGACGTGCTGCGACGGAGGGACTACGCCCGACTCGATGAGCTTGGCCACACCTATCTCGACTACACAGGCGGCAGCCTCTACGCGGAGTCCCAGGTGCAGGAGCACCTCGATCTCCTGCTGCACAGCGTCTTCGGCAACCCCCACTCGTCGAATCCGACGTCCTCCGCAGCGACCCACCTGGCGGAACGCGCCCGGGAAGACACCTTGCGCTTCTTCCACGCGGATCCCCGGGAGTACGCGGTCATCTTCACCCAGAACGCCAGCGGGGCGCTCAAGATCGTGGCCGAGTCATACCCGTTCGGCCCTGGCTCGCGCCTCCTGCTGACGGCGGACAATCACAATTCCGTCAACGGTCTCAGGGAGTTCGCGGCCGCGAAAGGCGCCAGCGTCCGCTACATCCCGCTTGCGGCCGACATGCGCCTCGACGGGGAGAGCCTTGCGAGCGAACTCGCCGCCGGGGCGGGGAGCGCGCCGAGTCTCCTCGCCTATCCGGCGCAGTCGAACTTCAGTGGCGTGCAGCACGACCTCGGCTGGATCGCGAAGGCGCAGGAGAAGGGCTTCGACGTCCTGATCGACGCGGCCGCCTTCGCGCCGACGAACGAGCTTCGCCTGGACATGGTGCACCCGGACTTCATCGATATCTCCTTTTACAAGATGTTCGGCTACCCGACCGGCGTCGGCTGTCTTCTGGCGCGCTACGACGCCCTCAAAAAGCTCGTGCGGCCGTGGTACGCGGGCGGCACCGTCGCGTTCGCTTCCGTTTCGGCCTTCTCGGGTCGCGGGACCGCGCACCGCCTCTTCGACGCACCCTTTGCCTTCGAGGACGGCACGATCGACTACCTGGCGCTGCCGGCGGTCTCGATCGGCCTCCGCCACCTCGGCGGCGTCGGAGTGAAGACGGTTCACAAGCGCGTCATGCTGCTCACGGGCTGGCTCGTGCAAGCCCTCACGGACCTCCGGCATCAAAACGGCGGGCCCGTCTGCGAGATCTATGGACCGAACAATCTTGAGGCGCGCGGCGCAACGCTGCTGCTGAACGTCCGCGACCCCGAGGGCCGTCTCGTCGACTATGGCGCCGTGCAGCGGGCGGCGGACGCGCAGAACATTTCCGTGCGCAGCGGCTGCCATTGCAACCCGGGCGCCAGGGAAGCTGCGCTGCATATGGATCCCCTGCTTCTAAAAGAGAGCTTCACGCATCGGGCGCAATCGAGCGAGGAATTCCTGGAGTCGGTGCACGACCGACTGGATGGAGGGGTGCGTGTGTCTTTAGGAATTGTCAGTAATTTCGCCGATGTCTACCGTTTTGTGGATTTTGTTCGGGGTTTCTCAATGTAGGTCTTTACTGACACATGGCGAATCTGGCATTTGTGGAAGGATGGGTAAATATGCGTCCACTGATCGGAATTACATGCGGCTACGATGCGGACGAGCACCAGTTCAGGCTCAATTCCCCGTACCAATTGGCGGTCGAGGCCGCCGGCGGTCTGCCTGTGCTGATCGGCGTGAGCGCCGAACTCGCCCCCGAGCTCCTCACGCGCCTTGACGGAATCGTCTTCACCGGCGGAGCCGACCTCGATCCCGCGCTCTACGGCGCCGAGCCCGCCGTCGGCCTCGGCGGCGTGAGCCCGAAGCGGGACGCCTTCGAGATCACCCTCGCGCGCGAAGCGTACAGGATCGGCCTGCCCACCCTCGGCATCTGCAGAGGCTGCCAGCTCCTGGCCGCGGCCGGTGGCGGCACGCTGTACCAGGACCTGCCGAGCGAGCGGCCCGGCAGCATCAAGCACTTCCAATCCTCGCCGCGCAACCATCAGAGCCACGCCGCCTCGGTGGTGGCGGGCACGAGGCTTGCCGACGTCATCGGACACCGCGAGATCCGGGTCAACTCCTTCCATCATCAAGCCGTGCGCGATCTGCCCGCTGGCAGCGTGCTCGCGGCCACCGCCCCGGACGGCGTCGTGGAAGCGTTCGAGGATCCGCGCCACCCGCACTGGCTGGCCATCCAGTGGCACCCGGAGGGATTCTGGCGCGAGGATGCCGCGGCGCTTGCCCTGTTCCACTCTCTTGTCGAGGCTTCCGCGCGCAGGGCCGTTTCCGTCTAGCGGGTTCCGGCAGAGGCCACAGTCTCTTGCCGTTCATTCCGTGACGATAGACGTGGGACAAGCCTCCGCACCGCCCCATCCGGGCGTGCCGCAGGCGGGGAGGTGACGCGAGCGGATCCCTGGGTTCACCGCACACGCAATCGGGTCTAAGGAGGCTATCGAATGGAGATTCGCAAGCTGCTCAGCGGAGTGGTCGGCGCCGCCGCCCTTCTGCTCTCGACCACCGTCGGCACGCAGGTACAGGCCGCGGCCCCCTCCGCCAACATCACCATCGCGGTGAGCGGCGACGCGGTATGTCTTCTGCCGTACAACACGAACGACAACCTGTCGTTCGGCGTGGAGTCCAACATCTATCAGGGTCTCGTCGGCTACAACGGCAAGATGCAGCTCGTCGGGGAACTCGCGAAGAGCTGGAAGGTCGCGCCGAACGCCACCTCGATCACGTTCTACCTGAACCCGGCCGCCAAGTTCTCCGACGGCACCCCGGTGACCGCCCAGGCCGTGAAGCAGAGCTTCACCTGGCTCCTCAACCCCAAGAACAACCTCGTGCGCACCGCGCTCTACTCGGTCATCAGCAAGATCAACGTGCTGAACACGGAGACCGTGCAGTTCGTGCTGAGCAAGCCGTTCGGCGCCATCCTGCCGACGTTCGCCCACCCGGCGGGCGCCGTCATCGAGCCCAAGGTGCTGTCGAAGGGCGTCAACTATCTCTGCGCCAACCCGGTCGGCGGCACGGGCCCCTTCGTGTTCAAGGACTGGGTCCAGGGCGACCACATCACCCTCGTCCGCAACGCCAACTACTGGAACAAGGCAGGCGCCGCCAAGGTGGCGTCGATCACCTACAAGCCCGTCGCTGACGCCAGCGCGCGCATCGCCGGCCTCGAGACCGGCCAGTTCCAGGCGATCTACCCGGTGCCGAACGAACTCGTGCAATCCCTCAAGGGCCAGCCGGGCATCAACGTCCAGGTCGCGTCGAGCAACGCGGCTTGGTACGTCGCCATGAACACCCAGTTCGGTCCGTTCAAGAACGTCCTGGTGCGCCAGGCGCTCAACTACGCCGTCGACAAGAACACCTTCATCAAGGTGGTCTGGGGCGGCTTCGGCTCCGTCCTGCACTCGCCGGTCCCGCCGGCCGACGCCTATGCGATCAACGCCGGCAACTACCCGTACAACCCCGCGAAGGCAAAGCAGCTTCTGGCCCAGGCCGGCTACCCGCACGGCTTCACCTCGGTGCTCTGGGTCGGCAACAGCACGGAATCGATCTACGCCGCGACCTTCGTCCAGCAGCAGCTGGCGCAGATCGGCGTCAACATCAAGGTGGAGCCGATGGACAACGCGTCGCTGAGCTCCTCCATCTTCACACCGAACGCCAAGCAGACCCTGCGCATGAACTACAGCGGCTGGTCGGCCTCCACGGGCGACGCGGACTGGGCGCTCCGCCCGCTGCTCGCCACGAGTTCCTGGCCGCCCTCGCTCTACAACCTGGCGTTCTTCGGCAACAAGTCGTTCGACTCGTACCTTGAGCAGGGCCTGAACAGCGGCGCACCAAAGGTGCGCGCCGCTGCCTACACCGCTGCCCAGAAGCTCGCCTGGCAGCAGGCGCCCTGGATCTACCTCGGCGTCTCGGACAACATCTGGGCGACCCGCTCCAACGTCAAGGGCATCGTCGTCCGCGAGGACGAAGTCCCGATCGTCTACGGCGCGTACGTGCAGTAGACCAGCCGGTCGCCAGGGCAAGGGGCGCGCCATGCGTGCGCCCCTCCTTCCCCTAAGGAGTGACAGGTCTTGGCTGCCTACTTCCTGCGCCGGGTGCTGCAGATCATTCCCACGATCTTCGGCGTCTCCGTGCTGGCGTTTCTTTTTGTACACGCCATCCCCGGCAATCCCGCGATCTTCCTGGCCGGTCCCAACGCCAGCACCGCGACCATCCACGCCTTGACGGTGCAGTTCGGCCTCGACAAGCCGCTCGCGGTGCAGTACTGGTACTTCCTCGTCAACGCCGTGCATGGAGACTTCGGCAAGTCCCTGGGCGACGGGCAGCCGGTGCTGAGGATCATCGGCTACCACTTCATGCCCACCGTGGAACTCGCGTTCTTCGGTCTGGGCCTCGCCGTCGTGATCGGCATTCTCGCCGGCATCGCGTCGGCGGTGCGCCGCAACACGGCGCTCGACTACAGCGTGATGACCCTGTCGATGATGGGCGTCTCGTTCCCGGCCTTCTGGCTTGCCATGATGCTGATCGCCCTCTTCGCCGTACACTTCCACCTGCTCCCGTCGGGCGGCGACCAGGGCTGGAAGTCTTTCATCCTGCCCGTGATCTCGCTCGGCACATCGGGCGCCGCCAGCATCGCGCGCTTCACCCGCCAGAGCATGGTCACGACGCTCACCTCGGACTATGTGCGCACCGGGCGCGCCAAGGGCCTGCGCGAGTCCATCCTGATCTTCAAGCATGCGTTCAAGAATGCACTCGGACCCATCATCACCATCATTGGCATCCAGTTCGGCTTCCTGCTCGGCGGTGCGGTCGTCGTGGAGGTTGTTTACGCATGGCCAGGTCTAGGGAACCTCTTGATCACATCCGTCGAGATGCGCAACTACCCGGTGATCCAGACACTGCTCCTCCTGTTCGCGCTCGAATTCATCCTGGCGAGCCTGCTCGTCGACGTCGCCTACGCGCTCGTCAACCCGAGGGTGCGCTATGACTAGCCCACAGCCAGCCCCGCCGCAGCTCGAGCGCCGCCAGGCGCTCGTCGACGTCCGTCTGTTCATGCAGCGCCGCTCCGCGGTTGTGGGCGCCGTGATCATGATCGTGATGCTCCTGATCGTCCTGTTCGGGCCGCTGATCGCGCCCTATTCGCCGAGCGTTCCGGACTACGCCCATATTCTCGCGCCGCCTTCGCTCAAGCATCTCATGGGCACCGACGAGTTCGGACGCGATGTGCTGAGCCGCATTCTCTGGGGCGCCCGCCTGTCGCTCGCGGTCGGCTTCATCGGGGCGTTCGCCTCGGCCATCCTGGGCACGCCGGTCGGTCTCGCCACCGCCTACTATGGCGGCTGGTTCGACGACATCGTGATGCGCATCGTCGACATCATCCTGTCGTTCCCCGGCATCCTGCTGGCCATCGGCGTGATCGCGATCCTTGGGCCAGGTCTGCAGAACGTGATCATCACCATCATCGTGTTCGGCGTGCCGATGTTCGCGCGCATCGTGCGCGGAAGCGCCATCAGCATCAAGGACCTCGAGTATATCGAAGCCGCCAGGGCCGGCGGCGCGACGAACTCGCGCATCCTCTACCAGCACATGCTCCGCAACCTCGTGGGACCGATCACGGTGCAGCTCACGCTGCAGATGGCGAACGCGATCCTCGTCGCCTCCTCCCTCGGCTTCCTGGGCTTTGGCGCCCAGCCACCGACGCCGGAATGGGGCGCGATGCTCGCGGAGGGCCGCATGTTCCTGACGATCGCCCCTTGGGTGGACATCTTCCCCGGCGTGTGCATCTTCCTGGCGGTTCTCGGCTTCAACATGGTCGGTGACGGCCTGAACGACATGCTCGACCCCAGACTGAGGCGATAGCCGAAGGCTGGCGGCTCCGTCCCGTTTGGGAGGAATCGGGCGGCAGACGGCAAAGCAGGAGCCTCAGCCGGACCTTCGCCTCTCCCGGATAGCGAGGTGCGATCATGCAAGACGACCAGGAGGACCGCGGCGTGCATCTGGCGCAGGCCGGCGGTCCCCCCATCTACGTTCAGATCTACGAGCAGATGAGGGCGGCCATCGAACAGGGCGAGTTCCGCATCGGTGAGCGCATGCCGTCGGAGCGAGAGATCCAACGCCGCTTCCACGTCAGTCGCATGACGGCCCAGAGCGCCTACCGCAAGCTCGAGGACATGGGCTACGTGCTGCGCCACGCCACCCAGGGCACCTTCGTCGCGGCGCGGCCGCAGTGGCCGTCCGCCGTGCGCAAGGAGGCCCGCTTCACCCCCTCCAAGAGCTGGCGCCAACTCGGCGGCCACTTCCTCGAGGACTTGATGGAATCCGGCGCGCACGCCTACCGCTTCGACTTCGAGGTCGGCAGGCCGGACATGGACCTCTTCCCGAACGCCTCGATGCAGTTCCTGCTCGAGGACCTTTTGACGCGCAAGCCGTCGGAAGTGCTGATGTACTCGGCCACGGCCGGCCTGCCGGCCCTGCGCGAGGCGATCGCGCGGCGCCTGCTGCCGCAGCGCGGCATGGACCATCTCGGCGTCGAGCATGTGCTCGTCACCACCGGCGCCATGCAGGCGATCGACCTGATCGCCAAGCTGTTCCTGGAGCCGGATGATCTGGTGGTGGTCGAGCGACCCACCTTCCCCGGCGCCATCCAGCGCTTCAGGGCGCAAGGCGCGCGCTTCGCCGAGGTGCCCGTGGATGGCGACGGCCTGGACGTGGAGCGCCTGGAGCACATCCTGCGCGATCTGCACCCGCGCCTCGTCTACCTCCAGCCCTGCGCGCAGAACCCGACGGGCGCGACACTCTCGGCGGATCGACGCCAGGCGTTGCTGGCCCTCGCCCGGGACTACAACGTGCCCATCGTCGAGGACGACGCCGGGGGCTTCTTCGCCGACGGCGCGGGAGCGCGGTCGCTGCAGAGCGAGGACCAGGACGGCCTCGTGTTGCACGTCGGCACATTCTCCAAGCTGATTGCCCCTGGTCTGCGGGTTGGCTACATCGTCGCGCCCGCGAACATCGTTCGTCTGCTCACGGCCGTGAAGCAGATGACGGACCTGCACACCGGTCCCATCCCGCAGCTCCTGCTCGAAGGCTGGCTGATGGCGAGCGACGTCGGCGAGCATGTCGCCTTCGCGCGGCGGGTCTATGCCGAGCGGCTGCGGGCGGCGCTCGCCGAGCTCGAGGGCGGACCCCTGCAACCCGTCCTGCGCCCGCGGTCCGGGATGTACATCTTCTGCCGCATCCAGTCCGGGCTGCCGGCGATCACCCTGCAGCAGCGCAGCGCCGAACATGGCGTCGTCTTCGCGCCAGGTGACGAGTTCTCCCCGGGCGGGGAGCTCGGCGACCATTTGCGCCTCTGCGTGAGCGGACTTTCCGTGGCGAGCATCCGGGTAGGGTTGCAGCGCCTGCGACAGCTGCTGCGCGAGATCTCTCCCGAAGCCTGACGGCAGCCCCGCCCAGCGCCGTCTCGATGCTGGTGCTGCGGGCGGACCTCGAGGAACGCGAGCTCCGCCAGGCCAACCTGCCGGCCGTCCTTGTGGTCTACAGCAGGCTGAGCTCGCTGCTCGCCGCCATCGCGCTCGGCGTCCTCGCGGCCGCGACGGGACCAGGGCTCTTCACCAGCCAGGACGTCGGACCTCTCATGTTTTAGCGCGGGCGTCCTGCTCCTCGGCCTTGGCACCTTGGTCGCGCTGCTTGGCGGACACCGCGTCTCGCTCACGCCCGTGGGCGGCAGCCCGGCATAGCGGACGCGTCGCGAAGACCGCAAAGCGGGCCGGGCCAAAGGCGCCCGGCCCGCTGCGTTTCATGCCCGGAAGCTCCGGTCTAGCGCCAGGAGGAAGGGATGGCGGGCCAGACCTCCTTGAGCGTGCGGCCGCCGTCGCCGGTCTGCCAAAAGCCGCCGTTCGCCGTGAAGAACGCGCGATCGGGCGTAAGGGCGGCGATCGACTGGAGGTAGAAGCGCTTCGCCCTGTAGCCCTGCCAGGTCCGCCCACCGTTCGTGCTGCGCAGGATGTCGGAATCCGTGGAGCTCGCGTCGGTCGGGTTGCAGAGAAGCCAGATCGTTCCCTGCGCGACGGAAACGGCGCAAAAGCCGAGGGATTTCGGCAGCTCCATCAGGCGGAAGTCTCGTCCGCCCTGGCGGCTGATCGCGAGAACAGGTCCGCAGGTGGCGTCGGACGTGCCTGTCACCGCCAGGGTTCGCCCGTCGTACGCCACGTGCTGGGGAGCGAGCGCGAGACTCGCGACGCTACGCCAAGTGCCGCCGCCATCGGCCGTGAGATAGACCGTGGCGTCCCGCGGCCCCCCGATCGTGCAGCCGCTGCCCCCCGCGACCAGCGCGCCCGACCGGGGACTTGCCATGGCGAAGGGATCGGCCGACTGCACGCTGACGGGAAGGATCGCCGTCTTGGCCGGAGCCCTACCCTGCTGCACCGTGATGGACACGCTCCTGCCATCCTGGGTGAAACGCGGCTCGACGACGAGGCCCGGCATGTAGGGAAGGTTACCCTGCGCGTCCGGCGTCGCCGGCTGGAAGCTGGCTCCCGCGTCGGTGCTGAAGAGCGTGCCCGCGTTGGCGGAGAGCGCCAGATCCAGAGGACCCATGGCGGTCACCTGCTGGTACGCGATCGAGCGCGCAGAAGACAGGACCTGGCTCTGGGCGCCGCCGTCGTCCGTGCGCCAGACCACCCCCGCGAAGAGGCCGGCCACTCCCATCGCGACCGACGCGGTGGGGACGGTCAGGTGGTTCGCGCCGTGCGGCATCTGCGTGAAGGTGAGGCCGCCGTCGTGGCTCACGATCGCCGCTCCGCCACAGGGGGCGCTCTGTCCCATGACGCACGCCCCGACCGATGCCCAGATCGCGTCGCCCGCGGTGTAGAGCGCGGAGATGGGTCCTTCCTTCTGTACCTCATAGATCTTCTGCCATGTGTCGCCGCCATCGCTCGACCGCCAGAGTGTCGCGAAGCCGCCGAACTTCGGCGACTGGCCGCCACCCGCGTAGGCAACCGACGTACCCGCGTACGCGACGGCGTCGAACCCGGCGCTCTGGCAGCTCCCCGGAAGCTCGTTCCAGGTCGCGCCGCCGTCCGTGGTGCGCCAGATGCCGGAGCACTGCGGTCCCAGGCCTGTGGCGAGTCCTGTGCTCTGGCTCGAGAACGCGATGCCGCCGGTGGGCTGGCCGCCCGGGAGCGGCACGAGGCTCCAGCTGCGCCCGCCGTCGGTGGTGCGCAGGATTCCTTGAAGGCCCATCACGGTCTCGCGCGGGTCCGGCACCGCGAACCCGAGCGAGGGTGTAACGAAGTCGAACCTGAGCCACTGCCACGAGGTGAGGCCGTCCGGGTTGAACGACGCGCGGAGCCGCGGCTGCACGGCGCTCCAGTGGACGCCGTCCCCGCTCGTCAGCAGGAGAGGCGAGGCGGTGCTGGAATCGCTGCTCACCGTGACGCCGCTCGCGATCCAGGTGGAGCCGCTGAGGCTGCGCCCGACCCAGAAGAGGTCTGCGCTCTTCTCTTGCCAAACCTCCTGCCAGCGGTGTCCGCCATCGGTCGTGAGGAACACCTGGCCAGGGGCCTCAGTGCGCAGACCCCCCGTGTCGAGGGCGATCATGAAGCCGCCCGTGACGGCGACGCCGAGGCTTGGCGTCGCGAGCGACACGTCGAGTACCCCGGAAGGCAGGCCGCCGGCGGGCGGCGGCGTCGCCTGCACCGTCATCGGGGCCAGGCTGAGTCCCTTGAAGGCGGCCGAGGGTTTCGCCGGCGGCAGCGTGATCCGCGCCCCTTTGGCCGGCTTGCCGGAAGACCCGCGCCCCGTCGCGGAGCTTGCGCCACACCCGCCAATGAGCGCCGCCAGGAGCAGCAGCGCAAGAGTTCCCCGCAGCCGCAAAGGACATCCCCCCACCCGCAGCATAGATCAGGCAGCGTCGCGGCACATCGCCCAAAATCCTCCCAAGCCGTGCCCATGGCGGAGCCGCCCGGTTTCCATCCCATCGCGCTTTCGAAGACACTCCGCCGTCTTTCGGGCATTTATCCCTCTGCCCCTTGTCTTGTGCGACATCGTTTGCCAGGATAGACGCAATGTCCTGGTCCAAGAGGAGCTGAGAGGATGGACAAGCGTCCGGCGCGTTACCGCCTGGGCCTGTTCACCTGGATCTTCATCGGCTTCTTCCTGGGCAGTCTCGCGTCGCTCGTCCTGATCGGCCTGATCGCCCTGCAGAGCGCGGACACCTCCTCGCTCGACGTCGCGCGCAGGGAGATGCTGCGCGCCGTCGAACTGGCCGCGCGCGGCATGAAGGAACCGGTCTCCCAGGCCACCTTCATGCGCGACACCGCGGCGTACCGCAAAGGGCTGGTGCTCTACGAGCCAGGCCCGCTGACCTTCACCCTCGTCGACAACTCCGGAGAGATCGACTACACGACGCCGCCCAGTCTCGACGGCCGGCAGATCTCCGCCGCCTCCCTTCGGGACTTCCGCTCCGCCGCGCGCGGCAGCACGGTGCTCTATCTGCCCTTGCGCCACGAGAGCGATCTCATCGCCTGGCGCCACACCCAGGACGGCTACCTCTCCGCACTGGTGCCGGAGGCGCCCCTGCTCTCGGCCATGTTCACGAACCTCGCGCATGACGTGGCCTTCGCCATGGTCGCCGTGGTGGCCGTGGCCCTCGGCACGGCCCTCATCGTGGGCCTGCTCCTCAGCCGCAGCACGAAACGCCTGCTCGGCGTAAGGGACGCGGAGTCGGCGGACGAGCTGAGGCAGCGCTCGCACACGCGGGAGGTGGCGGAGATCGCCGGCCTCTGGGGCGACGTGCTGCGCCGCGAGCGCCTGAACGCCGAGCAGATCCGGCGGGCCTTCGCCTGGCGCGACCGCCTGACCGGCTGGCTCGCGACCGCCTCCGCCCACGCCGACCTCGACCTCCCGTCGCTGGCGCAGCGCGTGGTGGACCAGCTACCGTTCCCGATCGCGCAGCTTTCCGTCGCCGACCCCACGCGCAACGTCTCCTATCCGCTCGCGATGCGCGGCTACGGCAGCATGACCGTCCGGGACCTCACGCTGCCGCTGGACCCGCCTTCCGGTCTCGTCTCGAACGCCTACTACGAGCGGCGCACGATCCGCATCGCGCAAGATCCCGAGATGGCGCGCCCCGGCATGCGCGAGGAATTGGGAGCCCAGGCGGCCGTGGCCGTGCCCCTGATCGCCGACGGCGAGGTGCGAGGCGTGCTGACGGCCGCCGTCAAGGACCCGAAGGATCTGCCGCCGGAGGCGGTGCAGAGCCTCGAGCAGGTGGGACCCCTGCTCGGCGCGATGATCGCCCGCCAGGACGCCGTAGATCGCCTCCGCCGGCAGGAGCGCCTCTTCCGCTGGGTGCAGGACATGAACCCTATCCTCCTGATGGGGCGGACCGACGCCGGGCGCTGGTGGCCACCCGTCGAGCGCGCCCTGCAGCAGATCGTGGGAGCCCGCGCCGCCGTCATCCTCGTCCGCCAAGGGGGAGAGTGGCGGGTGACGGGCTCGTATGGTCCGGGGCTGCCGCTCCTCTTTGCCGGGACGCCGCTCGACGAGTGGATCCGCGAGATCGATCGGAACCCGAGGCGCTTCCTCGGCTGGCGTGAGGAGGGGGCCCTCTGCATCGGCGGGGTCGGCACGGACGGCGTGCCGTATGGCGTCCTCCTGGTGCTCGCCGCCCAGGACGGGGATCGCATGCTGCTGCTGCGCACCCTGTTCGACTACCTCGCGCTCGCCAACCAGACGGCCATGCGCCGCGACGAGATCGAGCGGCTCGCCCGTACCGATCCTCTGACCGGAGTTTTCAACCGGCGTGCGCTTGAAGAGCAGTTCGAGGCCAGTGTCGAGAAGGACCCTGGGGAGGGCGAGGGGCTTCTCTTCGTGCTCCTGGACCTCGACAACTTCAAGGACCTCAACGACCGCGAGGGCCACGACGCCGGAGACCTCGCGCTGCGCCAGTTCGGCCGGCACCTGCGCGAGCGCCTGCGCGGACAGGACGCCGTCGGCCGCATCGGCGGCGATGAATTCGTCCTGCTGCTGCAGGAGACCGAAACGCTCTCGCCCCATCGCCTGGACGATCTCTTCACCGCCCCCGCCGCCGCGGGCCTCGTGGCCTCCTACGGCACGGCCCTGGTCCCGGGCGAAGCCCGCACGTTCGCAGACGCCTACCGCCTCGCGGACCGGCGCATGTATGCCATGAAGCGAGGCCGCCGCGCGGAGGCGGAGGAGCCCCGGGACTCCTCGCTCTAACCCATCTCCCTCCCGACCCGCCGTCCGCGGCGGGTCTTTTGCGTGTCCGCAGGCCTGCTCCCCTTCTGGTAGACTCGTGCAAAAGACTCCTGGCTGCTTGGGGGGAGCGCTCGCGATGAAGAGCGGCCACAGTCCAAGACGTCGCCTTGCCATCCTGGCGGCAGGCCTCACACTGCTCCTGGCGGGCTGCGGACAGGCCATGGCATCGCCGCATGCGACACCGCGGGCTCCCGCCGCCCGTCCTAAGGCGGCGCGGCAGGTGACCGCCAGGGCGCCGGTGCCCTGGGCTACCTACGGCGGGGACCCGCGCCGCTGGGCCAGCTACCCGGAGCCCCAAACGACAGGCCTGCGCCTGACCTGGAGCACCCCGGCGCTCGACGGCGCCGTCTACGCGCAACCGCTCTGGCAAGGAGACCTCGCCTACATCGCCACCGAGAACGACACCGTCTACGCCGTCAGCCTGAAGACGGGACGCACGGTCTGGCGGCGCCATCTCGGCACGCCGGTGCCGCTGAGGGACCTGCCCTGCGGTGACATCGGCCCCCTCGGCATCACCGGCACGCCCGTCCTGGCGGGGGGCCGCATCTACGTCGCCGTGGAGTTGGAGCCCATCCAGCAGCGGCTCTTCGCCCTCAGCGCCAAGACAGGTCAGGTGCTCGGCAGCTGGACCCTCGACCTTCCCGGCACCCACGCGTACGCCCAGCAGCAGCGCGGGGCGCTCAGTTATCTCGATGGCACCGTCTATGCGCCGCTTGGCGGCCTCTACGGCGACTGCGGCCCGTACGTCGGGCAGGTGGTCGCTGTCCATCCCGGCCGGGCCACCGTCGCCTACCGCGTGCCCACGGCGCGGGAGGGCGCGATCTGGGCGCCGGCGGGCCTCTCGCTCGCCGCGAACGGCGACCTCTACGCCGCCACCGGCAACAGCGCCTCGAACTCCGCCTGGGACGGCGGCGACAGCGTGCTGCGCCTCTCGCCTGCCCTGAAACTTCTCGGCTACTTCACGCCGCGGACGTTCGCCCACCTGAACCAGGCGGACCTCGACCTCGGTTCGACCGCGCCGCTGCCGCTCCCGGGGGGCTTCGTCTTCCAGATCGGCAAGGAGGGCGTAGGCTACCTGCTCCGGGCCGCGAGCCTCGGCGGCATCGGTCATCCTGTCGCGAGCGGGTCGGTCTGCAGTGGGGCGTACGGCGCCGACGCCTATGGCGGAGGCCTCGTCTTCGTGCCCTGTACGAACGGCCTTGTGGCCCTGCGTCCCGGCAGCCACGGCTTCAGTCGCGTCTGGTCCCGGGACGGCTGGGACGCGGGACCCCCGGCGGTGGGCGGTGGCGCGGTCCTGAGCGTCGACGAGTCCGGGGCGCGCCTCGACGTGTTCTCGGCCGCCACGGGGCGACGGCTTGCCTCGGTGCCGCTCGGCGCCGTGCCGCACTTCGACGCGCCCGCCCTGGCACCCGGACTTGTGCTCGTGGACGCGGGCAATAGGGTCAAGGCGTTCGCGCTCGTGGGCCAGGCGGCCGCAGGGCGCGCGAAGACCCTGCGCTGACCGGAGCTAGGCCAAAGGGCGGAACGGGCGGATCCCGCTAGGGTCGCACGCGATTCGGGCCGCCGTCGGCCGCCCGCGCCCGTTCGAGCTCGCCCTTGGCCTCCACAGGGCGCAGGTCCTGAAGGTACCGGTTGAATAGGGAAAGCACCTCCAGCACCGCGACCGCCTCGCCCACGCTGAAGTGACCTTCCTCCTGCCGGGCGTGCGCGGCCAAGGCCGCCTCGAGATCGCCCCCGACCGTGCCGAGACACGCCTGCGCGTAGAGGACGAGGCTCCGCTCCACGGCGGTGTCGATGCCGAAGCGGGCGAACGCCTCTTGAAACCGCCGTTCGTCTATCTCCCGCATGGCCTCGGCCGTCAGGTCCCGGAGTATCCGCTCCGCAAGGTGCTGTCTCCCTCCGACTCCCCGCCTCAGCCCTTCGATGCTGGGCTTCCCGCCCGGCAACTCGATGCCGCAGATCTCCGCGAAGCGGCGAACGCCTTCCTCGAGTCCGTAACGCCGCACGCTGCCGATCAGCGAGAGTCTGCCGGCGAGCTCCCACGCGCCGGTGATCCTCTCGGCAAAGTCCGGGCCGTTCGCCGCGGCGGACGAGTCTCGGGCCCGATCCGCCGCTTGCCCTTCCATGCCTTCGTCGCCTCCCATGCTCCGGCATGGGAATTCGACAAGAATCTTCCTTTTCCCGCTTCCTTCCCCAAGGTCCGCCCGCTGCGGTTCAGCCTTGCGGCCGGCGTGTCGAGATCGCCTGTCCGAGCGGCTTCAGCGCCACGCCGGCCGCTTGGAGGGCTCCCCGCACCCGCGCGGCGAGTCGGGCGGCACCCGGCGTGTCGCCGTGCAGGCAGATCGTGTCCGCGCGCAGGGCAAGCCACTGGCCGTCCGCCGTCCGCACGCCCCCCTCGGTGACCATGGCGACGGCGCGCTCCGCCACCTGGCCGGGATCCTCGATCAGGGCGCCCGGCTGCGAGCGCGGCACAAGACTGCCGTCGGGGCGGTAGGCGCGGTCCGCGTAGACCTCGTGGGCGACCAGGAGGCCGAGCTCCTCGCCCGCCCGCAGAAGCTCGCCGCCGTAGGCGATCAGGATGAGTTCCCGCGAGAAGTCCCGCACGGCGGTCGCGAGGGCCATCGCCATCTCGCGATCGCGAAAGGCCATGTTGTTGAGCTGCCCGTGCGGCTTGACATGCTGCAGGGCGGCGCCCTCGGCGCGGCAGAAGGCGTGGAGCGCGCCGATCTGGTAGAGCGTGTCGGTGTAGACCTCGTCCGGGGTCGCCGAGATGTTGCGCCGGCCGAAGCCGACGAGGTCCGGGAAGCCGGGATGCGCCCCGACGCCGACGCCGAGGGCCAGGGCCTGGCGCACCGTCTGGCGCATCACCCTCGGATCG
Source organism: Clostridia bacterium (assembly GCA_027420455.1). GTDB lineage: Bacteria > Bacillota > Sulfobacillia > JAJZYS01 > JAJYTV01 > JAJZQO01. The sequence continues at coordinate 20,517 of DAIBJA010000009.1, forward strand.
CCGCCATGGAAGCCGCAGGCGATGTTGGCCGATGTGATCTCGGGCAGGATGCCCCTGTCCTCTCCGATCCGCCAGACGCCGAAGCTCTCGCCGAGGTCGCTGTTGAGATCGACGCTAACCGCCACGTTCCATCCTCCTTTCAGCGCAAGGGACGAAGGCCGAGGTCCAGGCTCCTCTCCATCTCCCGGCGAGCCTGGCGGGCCACATCCCGCGAAACCTCCTCGAAGCTCAGCGAGGAGCCCGGCCGGATCTGCGCGAGCACAGGGATGTCCGCCGAGATGACGGTGGCGAGGATCGGATATCCCCCGACCGATCCCCGGCCCTGCAGCAGCACGATCGGCTGGCCCGACGGTGGGATCTCGACGCCGCCGAGCGGTGTGCCCTCCGAGAGGATGCCGCCAGGCGCGCCCAGGATCTCCGGTCCCGAGAGCCGCATGCCCACGCGGTCCGAGTGGGAGGTGACGAGATAGGGCCCCGACGTGAGCCTATGCAAGGCGTCCGGCGCGAAGAGACCGTCCCGCGGCCCCGCAAGGAGGCGCACCCGGTTCCCGAGGATCGCGGTGGGCACAGGCGCGACAGCGGGATTTCCGGCAAGAACGCCCACGGTGACGATATCGCCGGCGCGCAGGGCCCGGCCGGCGAAGCCCCCCACCCGCGATGGCAGGTCGGTCGAGCGGCTGCCGAGGAGCTCTTCGCCCTGGACGCCCCCCGCGAACGCGAGATAGGCGCGCATACCGTCCTTGGGCGGGCCGAAGAAGAGCGTGTCGCCCGCCTCGAGGCCGCGGCTCGTGCCGGCGGGCCAGGGCTCGCCATTCACCTTGAGGCCGAGCTCCGCCCCGGCGAACCCGCCAAAGCAGGCTTCCAACACCTCGAGTGTCGGACCGAGCAGGGTGATCTCCAGCGCGGCCGCCCGAGACCCGTTGCCCGCGAGGCGATTGGCCCAGCGCAGGGCGTAGGGGTCCAGGGCCCCCTGCTGGGACACGCCGAGGTAGCCCCAGCCCTGGCGGCCGAGGTCCTGGACGGTCGTCAGCATGCCGGGGCGGATCACCTTGAGCCTAGCCACGGGGGGCGCCTTGCCGCTCCGCCGCCTCGAGCCGCAGGAACTCCTCCTCGCCGATCGGCCGGAAGGAGATGCTGTCGCCGGGCAGGATGCGGGCGGGCCGGGACGCGGTCCAGTCAAAGATGGCGAGGGGCGTGCGGCCGAGAAGGTGCCAGCCGCCCGAGGTCTCGAGCGGATAGATGCCGGTCTGAAGCCCGGCGATGCCGACGCTGCCCTGCGGCACCTTGAGGCGCGGCGTGGGGCGCCTCGGCAGCCGGAGCGCCCGCGGCAGTTCCGCCGCGTAGGGAAAGCCGGGCGAGAAGCCGAGGCAGTAGACGCGGTAGTCCCGGCCCGCATGCAGACGGACAACCTCCTCCGGCGATAGCCCGGTCTGCGTCGCGACGTCCTCGAGGTCCGGCCCGTATGCCCCGCCGTAGCAGACAGGAATCTCGTGGTGCCTAGGTGGGCGGATCGTTCCGGTGGCCGGTCGCACGGCCACGAGTTCCTCCCTCAACTCGTCGCCGTCCCTGGTGGCGGCGTCGTAGGTGACAAGGAGCGAAAGGTAGCCGGGGACGACGTCGCGCAGGCCACGGATCCCCGCGCTGCGCAGCGCGTCGGCAAAAGCCTGCACCCGGGCGTTCACCTCGGGGTCCAGGCGCTCGCCGAAGATGAGCAGGAACGCTTCGTCGCCTGCGTCGAGCACTTGCGCGAACGCCTCACCTGGGCGGCCTGGTGTTTCCAAGCGATTCGCCCCCTTCAGGGGATGTAGGCAAGCCCAGGGTATCCTGCACTCCGGCGTGACCTTTGCGTCGGAGGCCCTGGTACACGTCAAGCGCCTGCGCGACGACTTCGCGCGAGATGCCGGTACGCGCCGCGATCCGCTCGGACCACCCGTCCACCGAGCCGGCCGGGGGTTCCTTGTGCAGCGAGCTGCTGGTGCTGAGGAAACTCGCCCAGTTGTCGAACTCCCAGTGCGCCGTCTCGCCTGGGAGGGCTACCCGCATCTCGCAGAGCGGCCTCCGCACGAGGCCCTGCGAATGCCACCCCGCCCGGACGAGTTCCTCGTCGCCCACTTCCACTAAGGAGTAGGTCTGCCTACTCGCCTTCCCGGATGGCCGGTGGTAGGTCACGACACACTCGGACCCTCTTTGGTCGATCTGGACATTCGCTCCGGGGAAATAGCCAGGGAGAGGATCGGAGGCGTCCGCCAGGTCGATGGAGATCGGGCGGATCCACATGTCGCCGAGGTCGCAAAGGTACCTCTGCCCCCCCTGGTAGGCCAGCACGGCGACGTGGGCCCCGGCGGTGAAGAGATCGTGCCCGATGGCGTGGGCGGGCACCCCGGCCTGCCGAAGCTCGTGCAGCAACCAGATGGCGAGATCGAAGCAGTTGCCGCTCGTACCGTACGCTCTGCGGTGCTCCACCATTTCCTCGACGGTTCGTTGCCTAGCTCCGCCCGGCTGCCGGTACAGCCAGGCCTTGGTCAGGGTCTCCATGGGGAACAGGTCGAACCGATGCCATACCGCCATCATCGCATCAGCTGCCAAGGCTTCATCGACCTCCCCCAGCCGGGACGCTCGCAGGCCCTCGCTCAAAGCGCCTCGATGACCGTACCCGCGCCCCAGTCCAAGGAGCGCAGCATGCGCTGGCTGCGCCTGCGCTCCCGCAGCGCGTCCTCCCGGTAGAGGCCGCTCGGGCTGAAGACGCCCGAGAGCGCCGCGAGTCCTCCGCGCTCGAGTGCCTCGCGCACCCGCTCCTCGTGCTTCGCGGGGATCACAAGGCAGGTGCCGCCCAGCACCTCGATCACGTCCTGACGCACCGCCTTGAGGGCGAGCGCCGCATCGGCATCCTCCTTGGAGCGACAGACCAGCATCGCCGCCTCGACGAAGCGGTAGCGGCCGACGCGCCCGAGCCACTCCTCGATGCGAAAGCGCGGCGCCTGCGGCAACCCTGTACGGCTACCGCCCTCGAGTTCCGAGAGGATCTCGTCGGGCTTGATTCCGGCCTCGATGGCGTGATGCAGGCTTTCCTGCGAGATCTCGTAGGTGCAGACGACGTCCACCTTGGTCGGCCGCGCCACCGTCTCGAGCCAGGCGAGGCGCGTCGGGTGGAGGTCCGGCGGCACCAGGATGTCGCCCTGGGGCAGGATGGACCACTTCCCGTCGAGTTCGGGCTCCGGGACCTCCCTCCCGTAGAGCACCGCGCCGGCGGGCAGGAGGTGCAGGGCTGGCTCGCCGCCCACGGTGCCAGCCTCGATCGCGCCGATCTGGGCGAGCGAGCGCAGGAGAGAAGCCACCTCGTAGGGCTCGCGCGGGCCGAAGAGGCCTGTGCGGGGTTTGCGCACGATCTCGAGCAGCCTCATCGGCAGGAGCCAGTTGTCCGGCCCCATCAGCTTCTGCCAGTAGGTCGGGACGAGCGTGCGCTCGTGCAGATCCCACACGGCCATCGCCGCCCGGCGGCTGATCTCCGCGACAGGCCTACGCCCCAACCGCCGCCGCCAGTCCCGGGCAGCCTGGATCTCGCCGTCGCGCACCTCGAGGAGAGCGAAGCCGAACCCGAGCCAAAGCAAAAGGCCGACATCCGGCTCGGCCTCGGCGGCCCAGGGGCCGAAACGCGTGGAGCCCGGCAGGTTGGCGAGGATGGCCTGCCACGCGGGCGAGATGCTTTCGAGCCGCCGGGGACTCAGCAGGCGGCGCAGCCGCTCGCCGTCGCGGCGGTAGATCGACCCGGCCTGCGTGATGCCGGCGGGCTTTCTGCCCACCTCGCCGACGATGCGCACCAGGTCGAGGAGCCAGTCCGCGCCGAGCGCGGCCCGGTCGGCGGGCGGCTCTTCCACGGTGTAGAGGAGGTGGCGGCCTGCCGCCGCGGCCTCCTCCGCCGGTATGAGGGCCGCCGCCCAGCGGGCGGTTTCCTCCGCCATGTGGTAGCCGGGCTCCGTCGCCCAGTAATCCCGCGTGCCGAGCGAGTGGAGGAGTCCTCGGCCGCGGAGTTCCTCGCAAAGCTCCCGGACTTTCCGCATGCGCTCAGCGCGGACCTCGAGCTGGTCGATGGCGCGCCCGGGCAGCATGCCGGAGCCATGCCAGGCGATGTCGCAGAGAAGGTCCCGCGCCTGCGGCGAGCACGCGCGGAGCGCCTTCTCGACGCCTTCCTGCGTCGAGAGCTCGCGCACCACCTTCTCGAGCAGGGCCTGCGGCGCGAGGCCCTGGACGTCGATGCCGACCTCCTTCGCGATGCGTCGCAGGTCCGAGATCTTCGACGAGATGCTCCGCTCGAGGAGCGGCAGCTCAGGCATCGGGGGAGCCTCCCCTGAGACGCCGGCGCGCTTCCTCCAGGGTGATGACGACGCCCTCGTCGCGGGAGGCGTCGTCCCCGTAGCGCACGATGCGGTAGCGGTAGCCCTGTTCCGTCAGGAAGCGCTGGCGCAGGATCGCGAACTGCTGCTCGCGCGTGTCGGACGAGACGAGGGCGTAGAAGTGGGCGGGCCGGCCATCCTCCTTCGGCCGCAGGATGCGGCCGAGCCGCTGCGCCTCCTCCTGGCGGGAGCCGAACGTGCCCGACACCTCGATCGCGACGCTGGCCTCCGGGAGATCCAGGGAGAAGTTCGCGACGTTCGATACGACGAGGAGCGGCTCCTTGCCGCTGCGGAAGTCCTTGAGCAGCCGCTCGCGCTCCGCAAGCAGGGTCTGACCGGTCAGGAGAGGCGCGGAGAGCGCCTGGGCCAGGGCTTCGAGCTGCGTCAGGAAGCGGCCGATCACGAGCACCCGGTCGCCGCTCGCGAGGTGCTCCTGCACGATCTCCTGCACCGCGGCGATCTTCGCCGGGTTCTCGGCGGCCAGGCGGAACTGCTCGTGCTCCTCCGCCTCGGCGTAGCGCTGGCGCGCTCCGGGAGACATCTCGAGCCGCACCTCGGTGCAGGACGCCTTGGCGATCCAGCCCTGACCCTCGAGCTCCTTCCAGGGCGCGTCGTACTTCTTCGGCCCGATCAGGCTGAAGACGTCGCCCTCGCGCCCGTCCTCGCGCAGGAGCGTGGCGGTGAGACCGAGCCGCCTGCGGGCCTGGATCTCCGCGGTCATGCGGAAGACGGGCGCCGGCAGGAGGTGCACCTCGTCGTAGACGATGAGGCCCCAGTCCTGGGCGTCGAGGAGCGAGAGGTGCTCCTTGCGGCCGAGGATATGGTAGGTGGCGACCGTGACGGGCCGCACCTCCTTGCGCACCCCCGTGTACTCCCCGACCTCCGCCGCTTCGAGCGACGTCTTGTCGAGGAGCTCGTCGATCCACTGGCGCACCGCGAGGGTGGAGGTGCAGAGGATCAATGTGGCCGCCTGGACCTTGGCCATCACGCCGAGGCCGACGAGCGTCTTGCCGGCGCCGCAGGGCAGCACGACGACGCCACTGCCGCCGGACGCCTCGCCCCCCGCCCAGAAGGCGTCGACCGCCTGCTTCTGGTAGCGGCGAAGCTCGAGATCCCTACCGCCCAAGGTCCGCTCGCGCAGCGAGATCGCGAGCGGCTGGCCCTGGGCGTGCCCCGCGAGGTCCCGGACTGGCCAGCCGATGCGCAGCAGTGCCTGCTTCAAATGGCCGCGCTGGCCCTCGGCCACCTTGACGCCGTCGGGGCCCAGGAGTTCGAGCAGCGGCGACACCTTGGGGTGGCCCCGCACCTCGCGCAGCAGGAGCGGGTCGTCCGCCCAGAGTACGATCGCGTCGCCTGACGGCCGCAGTTCCAGCCGACCGTAGCGGGCCATGGCGCTCCAGATCTCGGAGCGCACGTTCTGCGGCAGCTCGTACTTGCCGAAGCGTTCGAGCCCCGCCACCACCTCTTCGGCCTTGAGGCCGCTCTCGGCGGCGTTCCAGAGGGAGAGGTGGGTGATGCGATAGGTATGGACATGCTCGGGGCTCGCCTCGAGTTCCGCGAAGCGCGCGAGGAAGTCCCGGGCAGCCTCGAATTGTGGGTGATCGGCCTCGAGCAGGACCGAATGGTCGCTCTGGATGACGAGGGGCTTGTCGGAGTCGTACAAGGAATGCGCCTCCGGATGATTGTGCCCCTCCTCTATTGGCGCAAGACGGCTGCGTTCCCTGCGTGGCCCGTCCCGCGTCTGCCGCGGAACGGCAGGAATTGCCTTCCGGCTGTGCTATCCTCTTCGGCAGGAACGAACGACACAGGAGGGACACGCCGTGCGCTACCTCGAGCCTTCCGCCGCCAGCCTTCGCCTGCCCGTGATCGGCCAGGGCACCTGGGGCTTCGGCGACAACCGTTCCGTTAGACCTACTCAAAACTATCCGAAGGTAGCTTTGACGCTAACTTCCTGCTTCATTGGGGCCGGTTTCACAGTGGCCAGATGGCCGCTGCCAGAGCCTGACCCTCCACAGGCTGACGCCGTGGAACTCAC
>DAIBJA010000012.1 GCA_027420455.1 Clostridia bacterium
GAGATCGACCTCGCTTCCGGGACGTCCATTCAAGCAGGCGACCAACTATCCATCGCGGTGCCCGCCCAGCAGCAGCTACCAGGCGGGGATTACGCAGTTGGTGCCTACAACAGCGTCACCAATACGGAGGTCCAGGCCTCCGCACCGATCAATGGAACAAGCAACGAACAGGGGCAAGCCGGCACATCGGGCGCCAGCTACGACTTCTCCCTTTTCACGGCCCAGGGATCGAGCACTTCCGCGGATACCGTAACCGTCGCGCTTCCTCCGGATTTCACGAATGGGGCCAATGCGGCGGTCAGCCTGGAGAATGATGACACCAGTACTCCCACACCCATCTCCGGTGCCACCTCCTTCGACGCGTCAAGCAACACGCTAACGTTCACCCTCGCTTCAACCGCGAGCGTGACAGCCGGTACGTTCGTTACCCTGACGGTCTCGGGTCTCGACAACCCCGCCATCGGCGAGACCGAACAGTTCCCTGTTTCTCTCTTCGGCCAGCCCACCTTCGACGAGGCGGTAACGGTCAGTCCACCGCCGGCCACATCCGTACAGGCGAGCGGATCGGCGACCTGGATCGACAACGGCAACGGGAACCCGCTCTCCTTCAGCTTCACTCCCGCAACGAGCACCGTGGCGGGGACGGTGTACGTGCAGGCGGGCACGCCATCGCTGACGTCCGGCATCACCGCCACCATCGGCGCAGAGGCCGTGAGCGGCGCCTGGAACGCTCAGGACAGCGCGTATGAGATCACAGGGGTGAACCTCCAAGCGGGCGCTCCTGTGGATGTCACGCTGAGCGGGGCGGCCTGGCCCACGAGCACAGGTCAGTTCACCCTCTCGGTCTGGACCTCCGCCGACACGTCTCCGGTGTCGATTACCGGAGTCACGGGTGAGGTGCAGAACCTGTCGGTCGCAGCGAGCAACCCGGTCCAAGGGGAGTTCTCAGGCTTCACGGCCTCGTTCCAGGCGCAGGACGCGATTCCGGCGCAGGGCACCATCAGCCTGAGCCTGCCTGTGAACGTCTCCTCGCAGGATCAGATCCCCACGGCCGACATCGCCGTCAGCGCCGGTGGCCAACCCGTTGCCATCCAGGCGCCGACCGTCGACTCGTCCAGCGACATCGTGGTGCCGGTCGATGCAGCCATCGCAGCCGGGGCCGATGTGACGGTCGAAGTCGGCGTCTATAGCGATCTGCAGATCCAGACGACGCAGCCGCCACAGGCCGCGCAATTTGATGCGAGTGTCTGGACCAGTGCCGACACCACACCGACTTACGCCGCAGTCAACACCGCGGCATCCGGAGGGTCGTCGGTCAGCCAGGTATTCCTGACCCCTTGGAGCCTTGCGGAATCGGCGCAGACTCCCTACACCATCTCCTTCACCCCGACTACGGCCATCACGGGCGGTGTGGACGCCATCCACATTTCGGGACTGCCGCTATCACAGCCGCTGCCAGCCATCACGGTCAGCCAGGGCGGCCAGACATATGCACCTCTGTACTCGAGCCTCATCAACGGGACACTCAGCCTCGTCGTCGCCCAGGACCTCTCGGCAGGAAGTCCTGTCACGGTAACCATCGGCTCCCTGGGCGGCAACTACCCGCTCGACATCACCAACCCGGCATCGGGCAGCATCAGTCCCGTCACCGTGAGCACCGATGCCGATCCTTCCCCGGTGTCGAGCAATGCGCCAGCCGTGAGCTCAGCACCACAAAGCGTCCAAGCTTACTTCTACGATCTCATCGCCGGCCAGGCTGACAACGTAGAGATCACCCTGAACGCGCCCGCCGCCGGAGCGTCCATCGCGATCGATCTTTCCCACAGTGGCATGAGTTGGGGGGGGACTCCTGCATCAGACGGGCCCAACCTTGTCATCGGAAATGGCAGTGAGGTGCCGATCGCTCCGGCCGACTACAGCCTGTCCACAAGCGACACGCTGACCATCGCCCCGGCGGCCTTGGCCGCAGCCGCGCCGGGGACGCAGATCGACCTCTACCTTCCGCTCGTCAATGGCACGACGGGGTCGGGCTACGTCGCCGTCAGCACGACGGATACCCAGGCGCCGATACCGATCGGCTACGACATTGTGCCCGCGCCGTCGCTCAAGGCAAGCGACGCGAGCCCGGGCAGCGCCGACAATCTCACGTTCTCCTTCGAACTCGGCATGACGCAGGCGTACGTGCCGGGGACCACGTCCTCCCTGACGCTCGACCTGAACCAGCTTGCGAGCGCGGGCGTCACACTGCCCACGGGCAAAATGACGGTTTCCTTCTCGGACGGCAGCGGTGCGGCCCAGTCCATTTCGGGCAACGTCGCGAACGGCCAGCTGACCTTCGACGTGGAGGAAACGCTGCCCGCGGGCCAGGCCTTGAGCGTCACGTTCCCGATCACCAACCCTGGAAGCGGGTTCGCCGCGGTCGGCTACAACGGCATGTATTCGAACGGCGTAACCTTCGGCCAGCCGAGCGTGTCCGGTACGGTCCTCGATACCGCTGGTCAGCCCGTCGCTAACGCCTCGGTCAATGTCGTCGACTTGACGACGGGCAACCAGCTGAGCGCGACCACCGATGCCGACGGCCACTTCGCCATGAATCTCGGCGGCGACACCTACGCCATCACGGGATACCTGGATCCCGTGAGTGGACTCGAGGAGAACGTGCTGTCACCGGTCACCGTGACGCCCGCCGATATGCCGGCCAGCGTGACGGTTCAGCAGGCGCCGGTGAACGTCGAAGGCCAGCTGACGACCCCATCCGGCATCAGCCCGGCCTTCGCCTGGATCATGGCGACAAGTGGCCAGGGACTCGCTGAGTGGTTGAACACCGATCAGAGCGGTGCCATCGCGGGAACCCTGCCGCCCGGCACCTGGAGCGTGGGAAACCTGCAGGATGCGGCCGGCACCCACAGCGCGATCCTGTCGCCGCCCATCACCCTGACGGTGCCGACGTCGGGTACGGCCACGCTCGACATCACCTGGCCGACACCTGACGTCACCTTCCAGGTGACCCAGGGCGGAACCCCTGTGTCCGGTGCGTGGATCGAGGTCGCGCCCTACGCCAACGGCACCGCGGACCTGTCGCAGGCGCAGTGGCTCGGCGGGACCGACCAGAGCGGCGAGAGCCAGGGGACGCTCCCGAACGGCACCTACGAAGTCGTCGAGGTGCAGATCGGCAGCAGCTTCTCAGGCGTGACGTCCCAGGCCATCACCTTCACGACGCCGGACGCGAGCACGGTAGACATCGCCGCACCCGCGCCGAACCTGAGCATCACGCTCCAGTCGTCCGGGCCCAGCATGGGCTACGCGATGGTGGAGGTGGCGCCCGATAACGGCAGCGGCCAGCCCGACCTGGCGCAGGCCGAGTGGCTCCAGGCGGACCAGAACGGAAACGTGGCGGCCGTGGTGCCATCCTCGCCTGGAACGTGGTATGTGCTCGCCATCTCCGCCTCCGACGGAGAACTGGCGAACTTCAGCTCGAACCCGGTGGCGGTCACCCTCGGTGCGGCGGCTGTCAGCATCACGTGGCCCTCGCTCCTGGTGACGCTCGAGACGAGTGCGGGGACCCTGTTGCCGAACACCCAGGTGACGATTGCACCGCAAGGCGGCGTGGGTGTATGGCAGTACCCGACCACGGGTGCCAACGGCACCTTCCCGTTCGACGAACCGGTCGGGAGCCAGTGGGAGGTTTTGGGCTACGGCTCCGTAGACCTCTCATCGTCGCCTGATAGCTTCACGGTCACCTCGTCGACGGCCATGACCCTCCAGGTGCCGGCGCCGACTCTGCAAGGTGTTGTGGAGGACGCATCATCGACACCCGTCCCGAACGCCTGGGCGGAGTTCGCACCCGTGCAGAGCGGAACCATCCAGTGGAACCAGTGGGTCGGGGCCCAGGCCGACGGCCAGGGCAACTACGGACTGCTGCTGCCGGCCGGCACGTGGCAGGCGGTCGGCTACTGGGATCCGAACGCGGGGGAGTGGGTCGATCTCAGCCAGCAGGATCTGACGGCCACCGTCACCTCCGGCCAGACGACGACGCTCAACGTGGCGCCACAGCCGACGAACTTCAACGGCGTTGTCGATACGGCCGGCGGCACGATGGCCAACGGCGAGATCATCCTCTTCGATCAGCAGGGGGCCGGGATCGCCGTATCGACGGACAGCAGCGGAAACTTCCACGCGTACCTGTCCCCGTCGGACCAGTGGACGCCGTACTACCTGATCTCCTCGTCGGGCGCGCAGTACAACCTGGGCAGCCAGTCCGCCGTGACCCTCTCTTCGGCCAGCGACATCACCTTCACCTGGGCGGCCCCGACCCTGACGGGCCAGGTGACGGGTCCGAACGGAAACGGCATCCCGCAGGCCGTCGTCTACTTCGCGCCGGTCGGGAGCGCGAATGATCCCTCGAACTGGCAGTTCGCCGTCGCCGACCAAAGCGGCGATTACGGCATCGACCTCGCGGCCGGAGACTACGTGGTCGAAGGCGTGTGGACGGGCACGACGTACGTCAGCCTAGGCAGCAGTCTGACGCAAGGCACCGGTGCGGGAACACTCAACATCTCCCTCTCGGACCTCGCCATGCAGGTCCAGCTCGCAAATGGGCATCCAGCAGGCGATGCGGTCGTCGAGCTCCAGCCCCAGGCGAGCGGCAGTGCGCCGATCTACCTGCAGGCAGACGCGAACGGCAACCTGTCGACCGAACTCGAAGCGGGCACCTACACGGCCCTGGGTTACTGGCCGCCGGACGGCGCCTTCGTCTCGACGGACACGCAGTTCACACTGCCCTCGACTTCGGCGATCACCGTCACGCCGGTGACCGCGAACCCCGTGCAGATCGACGTCAATGGGGCCGCGCCGACCTCTCCGGTGGATGTGCTGCTCCAAAGCACCTCCACCAGCGTCGAGGCGTGGTATGCGACGAACGCGTCCGGTCAGCTTCTGAACGTGCCCGACGGCACCTACACCGTCCTTGAGGTCGTACCTGCGACAAACCTGACTCAGACCTACACGCCAAGCGGCAGCGCAAGCGTGACCTTCGGCCCGAGTGCTCCAGCGAACCAGACGGTGAACGTGCAGTGATGCGCCGGGAAAGGGGATTGGCGATGCGCCCGGTAGTTCGGCTCCTGGCACCACTTGCGGCGATCCTGCTCCTGGTGCCCGCCGTGCCCGCGTTTGCCAGCGGCACGCTCACGCTTTCGACGACATCGCTACCAGTGGGCTATGGTGCGACGACCATCACGATAACCGACAGCTCTTCCGATTTCTCCACATCCGCCCCGCCGCCTGTGGCGGTCATCGACGGATCAGGCCAGGCCGTGAGCCAGGTTGCCAACGTCCAGAGCGTGGGCGGCTTCGCTTCCACCGAGGTGGAGTTCACGCTGGAACCTGGTCTTTCGACTGGTACCTACACGGTTAAAGTGGGTGGGGTGTCCGCCGCGGCGTCCTTCACGGTCGCGAACCCCACCTTCACGCTCACGACGAGCCAGGTCTACACGGGCTACACCCAGCCTATCCAGATCACCGCGAACGCCAAGGGCGCCCAGTTCACATCCACCACCGCCGTTTCCCTGCTGGGTGCTTCCGGGCAGCCCGTGACCAGCGCGATCACGGTGGTGCCGGGACAGTCGCTGCCTTCCGCGAACCTCGAGTTCGACCTGAGTACCGGCATACCGGCGGGCAACTACGCGGTCAGCATATCGGGCTTCCCAGAGACGGTGCCGATCAGCCTGACCGCACCGACCGCAACGCTCGCTCCCAGTTCCTACAGCGCGGGCTACACCGGAAGCGTGCCGATCGCAGTCACGGCACAGGGCTGGTCGTTCACGAGCGGCACGACGGTCAGCTTCCAGGGCAGCGGCGGCACGAGCTATCTGGCGACGAGCGTCAACTCGACGGGATTCGATCTGCCGCAGGGACTTGCGCCGGGTACCTACACGGTGACATTCACCCAGAACGGACAGGTGGTGCAAGGCAGCTTCACGGTGACCGCCGCGCCGACGATCTCCCTAAGTCCGTCCACGCTTGCGAAGTCCTACACCACCACGACCGTCGCGATCTCCGGAAGCGGCACGGACTTCGGCGGCACGACGCAGGTCGAGCTCACGAACGGGTCTGGCACGCTCCAATCCGAGCTAGGCCCCTTCGGCTTCTCGAGCGCTACGGCTGAGACCATGACCGTGAAGACAGGGCTCCAGCCGGGGACCTATACGGTCAAGGTGCTTGAGAGCGGGTTCGCAGCCATGACCGCCACGCTGACCGTCTCTATCAGCAACCAGGTGTCGTCGACGTCGTCCGGATCATCTGGAGGCTCTTCGTCCTCGTCGGGGGGGAGCAGCGGCGGCAGCAGCGGCGGCAGCAGCGGCTCCTCCGGTGGTTCTGGCGTTGTGCCAGCGCCGCCGGCGGTCTCTCCCATCGGATCGGCGCTCGATGTCACAGGGGCAACGAAGGAGAGCACGAATGGCGGAGCCGAGGTGCTCACCTTGAGTCCCGCTTCGCTTACGGACGTGCTCGGCACACGGACGAAGGTGACAGCGCAGGCTCTGACCACCGCTGAAGACGGCAGTTTGGTGGTGCCTTCCGCGGCAGTCGCGACACTTCTCGCCGCGGAGGACAATGTCGAATTGGACTCAGCCAGCGGAGCGTTCCTACTGCCTCTCGCACGCTTGGACATGCGCACATTGGCGGCCAGCCTGGGCGCTCCGGCTCCGACCGACGTGGGCATCGTCATAACAGTGTCCCAAGGCGGCAAGCAGGATGAGAGCGCGCTCCAAGGAGCGTTCGGCAGCGCCAATGTCGTGGCCGCGCCGGTCACCTTCAACGTGACGGGGACCTATGGCGGCAAGACCGTCAACGTGCCACTGCTGGCCGGTAATGGGGAAGCCACGATCAGCTTGTCCGGAGGCGCTCCGGTCGGGGCGCACCTGGTCGGTGTCGAGATCGTGAACGGCGCGCCGGAGCATGCCTGGATGAACCTGCAGAATGGCACGGCCGACTTCTATACGCGCACCGGAGGCACATTCGCCATCGTGTCGCACACCGTCAACTTCTCGGATATCGGCGGACTGCCGCAGAGCACCGCTATCACGAACCTTGCGGACGATCTCGTCACGACAGGGGTGACCCGGGACACCTTCGACCCGCAGGGCGGAGTGAACCGCGAGCAGTTTGCGGCGCTGATCGTGCGCGCCCTCGGCCTTTGGAACATCGGCCAGGGAACCAAGTTCAAGGATGTGGCCGCGAGTTCGTGGGCCGCTCCGACCATCGCCGCGGCAGTCTCGGAGGGCTTCGTCGAGGGATACCCCAACGGCACCTTCAGGCCCGACGCCTCCATCACGAACGAACAGATGGCGGTAATGGTGGCCCGCGTCATGACGGACCTCGGTATCGGGCAGGGGTCAAACACCGAGACCCCCGCGGATCTCGGGACGATCCCGAGTTGGGCCAGAGGCGATGTGGAACTGGTGCTCTCCCAAGGTGTCATGAGCATCGACACGCAGGGAGACTTCTCCCCCGGCGCCGTGACCACCAGGGCCCAGGCCGCACAGATCATCTGGAACCTGATGCACGAGGCCAGTATCGACTGAGCTGCGCTTCGGGCTGGCGGCTCCTCGCCTGTGCGGGGAGCCGCCTTTTGGCATTTGGGCACGGGTCAAGCGAGAGTCGGCGCCTCGGTGACGTAGCCATCCAGCATACCTGGGACCGGAGTGCTTGGGCCATGGTACGAACAAAGCCGCTCGATGTCACCGGCCAAGAGGCAAGTTCGCTCTCGCGGGCACGTGTCGCGCTGGCGGCGATCTGATGGCCCAAACTCGACAACCGGCCTTGCCGGGGCAATGATCCACGGAAGCTGGTTTGGGGCCTAGGGCCCCTTGTCGCCGCCGGTCAGGACACTTGCGGACAATCCGGCGCGACCACGCGTGCCCGTCTTGCGGTAGACGTTTGCCAGATGGGATTTCACAGTGTTCTCGCTGACCATCAGGTCCTTGGCCATCTCGGCCACGCTCCGGCCCTGTATGACGAGACAGGCGACATCGAGCTCGCGTGGGCTGAGCGGCGTAACGGCGATGCGATCGAGACTGGCACAGAGGTGCTCGAAGGATGGGGCTGACGGCTTGGGCATGGAGATATCCGGACTGTCGCCTGGCGTCCCGCTTGCGCCCGCCTCAGCGTTGCGGACCAGAAGGGCGGTGTCGCGGAAGAACGCAACCGCGACCAGCATGAGGAAGAGCATGCCCCCTGCCAGGGTGGTGCTGGGCAGATGGGCGAGCAAGGGTATCTGCGCCTGGAGCCCCGCGCCGATCAGGATGGGCAGCACGTTCATGTTGAGTCCGATGCCGAACACTGTTGCCGTACCATGGGGCGGGGCGATCTCGAGGAGCGCCACCCACGTGAGGAGATCCATGGCCGCGTAGCCCGCCCCCATCAGAATCTGCACGACGATGGCGCCGTCGAAGGTGGGGGACGCCGCCCAGGCGAGGAAGGCGCCGCCGAGCAGCAGGGGACCCGCCACGGCGACGTTGCGCATCGTGGTGCGGTCGCCGACCAGGGCCAGCAGCGGAATGCATGCCACGTAGGCGAGCAGGCTCGGGTCGACCGGTGTGTGGAGGACCCTGAGGAGGCTCGGCGTCACGGCGGAGTAGGTGACGCCTGCCGCGAGGTATACGACGAAGAGGAAGGGCGCCAGGAGCCATAGGGGCCGGAGGTCTGGGAAGGAGACCGCCTGCGTCGCGGCTGGCGGAGCGCCGCCAGCCAGGGCCAACCTAGCCAGCCGGGGCCCGTAGAGGGCGCTGCCAAGGAGCGGCAGGGTCGCCAGAATGAGAAGCCAGGCGGCGGGCACGTGCCCGAGCCCCAGCGACCAGAGGTACTTGAAGGCGTTCGCGGCGACGGGAACGCCGGCGAAGGCGAGCGCGCGCCGCCGAAGTGGCACCACGGCCCGGAAGGCCGGCGCCCAGGCGACGATGCCCCAGGCCGCGAGGAGTCCGAGCAGGGGGAAGGTCACGACCGCGATCTCAGGTGCGAACGCGGTCAGGACAGTCAGGACGAAGCAGGCGGGGGCGGCCCAAGAGAGCCCTGCCTGCCGGAACTTTGCCCAGATGTCGGAGATGAGACCGGAACCCGCGAGGCCCAGCGCATGTCCGCCCAGGAACAGGTATATGGGCACGGCTGGCTGCAAGCGCGCCGCTGCGGCGAGCCCCAGCCACGTCGGACCGAATAGCGGCACCGAGACAAGCCATGCGAACACGCCGCCCAGGAAAGCGATCGCCGGAAAAAGCAGCCGGCGGTCAGGACCTTCGTGTGCGTGTGGCGAGGCTGCATCCACGGCAAGAACCTCCTGGAGCTACTCCGTTCATCCCTTTGGGTGATGGCCATTCACCGCTTCGGGTGATTCTCCTGCGCTTCAGCCCCCGCTTCAATGGATTACAGTGCAACGATTCCAGACGGCCATCTGCAGCGCGGCGGGGGGCCGATCGGAAGTGGCCTGGGAGGGGGTGACCATCATCAAGGTGCTCAAGTGGGCAGGGCGCATCGTCGCCATCGTGGCCGTCATCCTCGCCATCGTGTCCGCTCTTTCAGGCAGCTGGGGCGACGCCATCTATGCATTGCTTCTGGCGGGCGTCATCTGGTACTGGACGGACGTCCTCGTGGCGCGCATGGCGCGCAGCCGCTCCGAGAGGGCGGCGAAGGCATCTTCCGTCAGCGACCGCCGCTGATCCAAAGCCTTCGGCTTCAAGGGGGGAGAAGATGTACTGTCCGAGCTGCGGCGCGGCGAACGCCGGTGATGCGGTGCACTGCGTCCGCTGCGGTGCCGTCCTGAGCGCGTCGGCGCCGGCCGCTGAGCTGCCATCCGGTCGTCTGCCGACGGCCCCGAACCAGCACTGGGCCATCCCGGACCTCGTCTCGACGATGCTGCCCCACGCCGCGCCGCAGCGCCGGCGGGCGTTCTGGATCGCCATGCTCGTCGGTCTCCTCGTCATGGGCGCCTGGGGTGCACTTGCCTTCTGGCTGGACGATCCCGGGGTGACGATCCGTCTGCTCGTGTTCGGTTCCTTTTTCGTGCCGGTGCTGTTCGTCTATTTCATGGCCAGCGAGGGACTCACGGAAGAGCCCCCGGTGATCGTTCTCGTGGAGGTCTTCCTTGGCGTCGCGGTCGTCGGCAACCTCCTCGCCTTCCTGCTCAACAGCTTCCTGCCGTTCGGCCTCTGGGGAGCCGGACCGGTCGAGGAGACGGTGAAGTTCCTCGGCGTCGTGTGGCTTCTGAGGCGACGCAAGTACGTCTCGATCATGGACGGCATCCTCTTCGGCGCCGCCGCCGGCATGGGGTTCGCGGCCTCTGAGAACCTCAGCTACTTCTTCTCCACCTTTTCTGCCTACGGCATCGTGGCGGTGGCGAACGGCGTGCAGGCGGGCGCGCTGCACTCGTTCGCCGCGCTCCAGTACTACTTCAACCATGCGGGACTGACAGGCCTCTTCAATGTCTTCCTGCTCAGGTCGTTCCTCGGCCCCTGGATGCACGGCTCCTGGACGGCCATCATCGCGGGCGTCGCCTGGCGCGAGGCATCCGGCGGCAGGATCCGCGTGGATCTGAGGCTGATCGGCACGGCGCTTCTCGTCATGGCCATGCACTCGCTCTGGGACCTCTCGACCGGGACCCTGTCCGACCTCCTCTTCGTCGTGATCGTGGTGGTGGATGTCTACCTCCTGCGCGGCCTGATCCTCGCGGCGCACCGGCAGGAGCGCGGCGAGAGCGAGGCGGCGGACCGGCCCCGTCGCAGGCGCGGCCCGAGGTACTGCAGGCACTGCGGCGGACGCCTGAGCCATGATGCCCAGTTCTGCGGCAGGTGCGGCACCTCTCTAGTGGAGAGCGTCGCCGCCGCCCCTGCCCAAACCACCGCAGAGGCGGCCATGGGCCCGTCCTGAAGCCATGCTCGCTTAGGGGGGATCTCAGGTGGCAGAGCGTGCGGTCGCCGACCGTGAAGGGGGCCTCCGGCCCGAGACGCCGCCCTATTGGCTGCGCTACGCAGGACACTTCGTCCGCTTCGGCACCTTGGATCCGCTGATCCGGGTCATGGCGTTCCTCGCCATCGCCGCGGCGGCGCTCGGCCTCCTCGTCCTCACGCTGCCGCTTTCCGGGCTGTCTGCCGTCCGAGCTCTCACGGGGCTCGTCGACATCCGCATGCCGTGGGTCGTGCTCGCCGCAGGGGGAGTGCTGCAGGCGATCGGCTGGTGGTATCTCCTGGCGGGGGCGGCGCTGGCCGGCGCCGTGATGCGCCTCGCCATCGCGCTCGCGTTCCTCGTCTTCTTCGGTCTCGTGCTACCTGGGGATCCCGCGGTGGCGGCACCGATGCTCCTCGTGCTCGCCTACCTCGTGTATACCGCGATCAGGCGGCCGAACGACAGGTGGGCCCTCGGGGTTGCGGGCGGGCTCGTTGCGCTGACCTACCTGGTGATGGCCCGGACGGGAGCGGTGACCGTCGCCATGACGCTCCTGAACCAGGTCATGGTCTTCTACCTCCTCTTCATCCCCGTCATCTTCTACTCCGGCTTCGACCTCGGCCAGACCGGCCTCTACCTGACGCGCTTCAGCCTCACGCACGTCCATCGCTTACTGCGGGCCGAGCATGTCTTCTGGCTCGCCCTCGCCATCGTTGCTGTCAAGCTTCTCATCCTCGGCGTCACCTTCAGCGGGAGTGGCCTCGGCTTCCTCCCGGCGCTCCTCCTCATCGCGCTCGGGGCGCTCGCGAGCCGCGTCCTGGCACCGAGGGAGGAGGAGCCGCCGGAGTTCCTGCCGTTCTTCGCGGCGCTCCTGATCGTCGTCGTGCTCTTCCTGCCCGGCGGCCTGCGCTCCGTCTTCGGCTGGAGCGCCCTCGCCGCCCTCGCCCTGGCCCTGGCCTTCCTGCCAGCGGCGCGCAGGCGGCGGCACTGGCGTGCCGCGGCCGTCTTCCTCCTGCTCTTCGGGCTCTGGAATGCGATGAACGTGATGACGTACGGCCCAGGCAGTCCCGTGTGGGCTGTATTCGGGGGCCTGCCCGCCATCGGCGCCCGCGGCATGAACGAGGCCGTGACGCTCTCCGCCCTCGGCTACCTCGCCTACCTCAGGCTGCGCAAGGAGGTCACCCTCGAGCGCACCCTCTTCACTGTCTTCTGGCTCATCGGCCTCACGCTGGCGCTCGACATCTGGAACCTCTTCGACTGGATGCACACCCTCACAGCGGGACTCCTGTCCGCCGAGGCGCTCCTGCTGCTCATCGGCATCGGGCACGAGATCCTCGCGAGCGGCGGCATGCTCAACCGTGGCTCGAAGCGGCTGCCGCGCAATGCGCGCGTGCTGCTCTATCTGGGCTACCTGCTGCTGCTCGTGGGCGCTACAGTGCTCGCGAACGGCACCCAGGGCCCGACCGCCGATCTCATCAACACCGACGATCTCCAGGCTGGAGGACTGATCCTGATCGGGCTGCCGCTCTACCTGCAGCAGTTCCTGCACGCCTTCGCCTTCGGCGGGCGGCTGCCGCCGATGGAAATGGAAGAGGAAGGCTAGCCAGACGCTGCCTGCGCTCATGCACGATCCCCCGTACGGAAGGGAGTGTCGCCATGCGCCGCCTGATGATGGCCGCCTTGCTGATTCTGTCTCTCTGGCTCCCCTCGGTTCCCGTAGCCGCCGCCGCAACGCCGAAGATGCTGCCGATCTACATCTGCCTCGGGCTGCCGAGCCTTCAGACCCAGAACGGGCAGGCCGTCCTGAACTGTCCCAAGCCCGTGGCCAACGTGCCGGCACACAGGCAGTTCTACCTCGCTTTCGGCGTGACGTCCGCCCAGGGCTTTCAGACCTACGGCCTGGACTGGGGCCTGGCGCACTGGCAGGTCAAGGGACAACGCTGGTCCACCATGCGCTCGGCCAAGGGCGCCCGCATCCAGCCGGACTGGCAGTACGCCTGGATTCGCGAAAGCGGTCTGACACCCGGTCGCTACGTTGCCTGGGTTGCGAGCGACTTCCCGGCCAAGCTCGTAGGAGCACCGGTCTATCACTTCGCCGTCGCCTTCCAGGTGCACTGAGCGCCGGCTGTCCCCGGATCCGGAGAGGCAAGGAGGATCGCCGATGGACGAGAGCTTGCACCGCCGCCTGCCCCTAGCCTTGATCGCTGTCCTGGGCCTGCTCTCGCTCACCGCCTGCTCGTCCGGCCAAGGCGGCAGCAGCGGGCAGGCCGCCCGGCCGGCGGCAGCCTGTCCCAGCTTGGCGAGCACCACATCCGCCACGTACACGGCCCAGGGCGACCATTTCGCCCTGGACGGGGTCGATGTGACCGCGGTCGCCAGCCTCGATGCGAACTACGGCGTAAATGGCACGATCGACGTCGAGGTGACGGTCGCCTGTCCCACCGATGTCACCGACGTGAGCGTCTTCCAGAGCTACGAGGCCTTCGGCTCGACGGTCGGGGCGCACCTCTCGGAGATCGCGCACAGCGGCAACACATGGAGCTTCGCCCTCTTCGCCGACAACCTGAGCGGCCAGCAGCCGTTCGAGGTCGCGCTGTACCAGGGAGCGCTCTCCGGCAGCGGCCAGCCCGCGTTTGCCACCATCGTCTTCAAGTGGCCGGCGGCTCTCGTGCGGCACATGGCGAGCTAGGGCCTCCGCGTACGCAGCCGTACAGGCCTGCCGAGAAAATTCTTCTGACATATCGGGCAGCCGTGTGGCTGTCCGATATGCCCTTTAGGAAGGTTTCCATCCCGCGTGGCTGCACAAAAGACAGGCAGTGCAGGCCTGCGGGCGGGACTCTCCCGGTCCCGGGTCGACGGCGCGGTCGCCACCCGGGACCGCTCAGTTCATGTCGCAGGAGGGCGAAACCCTTTCGTCAGCGAAATGACCTAGACAAGACATCCTCGGCGGCAAGTCCCCGAGGTTACTCCGCGAATACCACACGGCCGCACACTGGAGGCCCCCCGTGCTCGACGCGCTCATCCCGGATCTCTGGATCGCCTGGCAGCCCATATACAATCTCCGGTCCGGCACCGTCTGGGGACATGAGGCCCTGGTCCGGGGACCGGGTGATTCGCCGTTCGCGAACCCCGCCGACCTCTTCGAGTTGGCGCGCAACGAGAAGGTCGAGGAGCCGTTCGAGGAAATATGCCGCCGCATGGCGTTCGAGGCGGCGGAACGGCACCTGAGGCGTCCCGGCATGCTCTTCGTCAACGCGAATCCGCGCTTCCTCGGCCTGCCGATCGCGCCCGCGCGTTCACCCTGGCCGGCCGATCACACGGTCGTCGAGATCACGGAGGCCTCGCCCCTCTTCGACGATCCCGAGGCACTGCAGGCGCAGGTGGCGGCCTGGCGCGCCGATGGCTATCGCATCGCGCTCGACGACTTCGGCGCGGGGTTCGCGGGCCAGGCGGCCGTCCTCGCGCTCAAGCCGGATGTCGTCAAGGTGGACCAGCGCCTCGTCCGCGGCATCGACCAGGACCGCTGGCGCCAGACGATCGTGGCGGCCATGCTGCACATGTGCTCGGATCTCGGCATCGCGACGATCGCCGAGGGCATCGAGACCGAGGCGGAGATGGCAGAGCTCGTGCGCCTCGGCGTCGTCATGGGCCAAGGCTTCCTGCTGGGTCGCCCGGCGCCCGAGCCGGTGCCGGGAAGCCTGACGCTCGTCAGCCTTCCGCCTGTGGCCAAGGTGCTGGGCGAGGCGGCGAAGCAGGCGAGCGAGGCGGACAGCGCCCTGGGACTCGCCCATTACGCCGCGGACCACGGCCGGCGCATCGTCGCTTGGGACGCAGCGGCGGAGGCGATCACCGGCCGCAAGGCGGCCGAGATGATCGGTCTCCCGTGCTGGCTCAGCGGCATGGACCATCGCGATATCGCCGGGAACCGGCTTTGCTTCGAGGCGTGTCCACTGGTGCGCTCGATGCAGCAGAAAGCACCGCAAGAGAGCCTGGTCTCCCTGCGCGACGCGAGTGGCGAACGGCGCTGGGTGACGATGCACACGGAGCCTGTGCTCTCGTCCGAGGGCAAGGTCATCGGGGCTTTAGAGACCTTCTCGCTCGTCGAGGGACCGCCCGAGGCCGCGGCGCGCGACGCGCGGCAGAGCGGCACGGGCCGCGATGCGAGCCATCACCTCTTCTGGCGCAAGGAGGTCGCGCGCTGGCTCGCGACCTGGCAGGGCGACGAGGAGTTCGCCCGCATGGCCGAGCGCTTTGTGCACGCGCTGCCCTTCCGCTCGGCCGCCGTCTGGCAGCCGAGGCCGGACGGCAGCAGCTGCGTCGCCATCGCGGCGAAGGGCCTCGCGCAGAGTGCCAGGGGGACGATCGAAGCGTCGCTCGCACCCGAGAGCGGCATTGTGGCCAAGGCGTTCCACGAGCGTCGGCTCGTCTCCCTGCCGGGGAGCGTCCGCGAGGGTGGGGACGGGCATGGCGTCAGTCTCACCGCCGCCATCCCCTTGATGCACAAGGGGGTCGTTCAGGGCGTCCTCACGCTGGGGGACGATCAGGGAGATCACCTGCCGGTACCGGCGATCGAGGCTATCGAGGAGATCGCACCCCTCCTGGGTGCGCTCATGGCCAGCCAGGACCTGCTCGCATCCCTGCAGCAGAGTCGTCAGGTCTTCTCCTGGATGCTCGAGACGGCGCCCCTCGCCCTCGACTACCAGCCCTATATCGCGACGGCGGAGTCCCAGGTCCCGTCGGCGGCCGCGTTCCGCAGCTTCCGCCGACGTTGGCCCGAGATCGCGGGCGTGCGGGGCGGCATCCTCATGATGCGCGGCGAGGCTGGGAGCGAGGAGTGGAACCTGCACGACGTCTGGGGCAGCTGCGATGCTCGTGAGCTCGCTCTCAGGGAGCGCTGGTGGCCGACGGCGCGAGCGTTCCTCGGTTCGAGCGGCATGGAACTGCCGCCCGACGGCACACTGCCCGAGAGACATCCGCTCGCCGTGAGCGGGAGGCGGTTCTACCATTACGCCGTGCGCGACGGCCGGCTCGATATCGCATCGCTTCTCATCGACCTGCCGTCCGAGAACGAGAACCGGGATGATGCCCTCGGGGCCGTGCTCGAGTTTCTGGGCCTCGCGACCATCAACCGCTGGCGCCAGCGCCAGCTCTTGCGCCTGTCGCGCCATGACCCCCTGACCGGCGCCCTCAACCGCCGAGCGCTCGAGGAGCG
>DAIBJA010000023.1 GCA_027420455.1 Clostridia bacterium
CCTCGCCCTGCGCCTGCGTCAGGTACTCGCCGTAGAGCACCTTCTCGCCGGTGTTCGGGTTGCGCGTGAAGAGCACGCCGGTGCCCGAGGCCGGGCTGAGGTTGCCGAAGACCATGGCCTGCACGTTGACGGCGGTGCCGAGGCTGTCGGGAATCTGGTTGATCCTGCGGTAGACCTTGGCGCGCGGGTTCTCCCAGGAGTCGAAGACCGCGCGCACGGCCAGCATCAGCTGCTCGCGGGGCTCATCCGGGAACGGCCGGCCGGTCTGCCGCTGCACGAGCTCGAGGTAGCGCGCGATGACCCGCTCGAGCTCCCCTTCGCCGAGCTGGTGGTCGTGCTCCACGCCAGCCGCCTCGCGGACGCTCGCGAGGATCATCTCGAAGGCGCTGTGCTCCATGCGCAGCACGACATTGCCGAACATCTGGATGAAGCGGCGCTGGCAGTCCAGGGCGAAGCGCCGCCCGGCCTTGCGGCCGAGCGCCTCGGTGGTCTCGGGGTTGAGACCGAGGTTCAGGATCGTGTCCATCATGCCCGGCATCGAGACGGCGGCGCCGGAGCGCACCGAGACGAGGAGGGGGTTCTCCTGGTCGCCGAAGCGCTTGCCGAGACGCTGCTCGAGCGCCTCCACCTCGGTCCAGATCGTGTCCTCGAGACCAGCCGGGAACGTCTGTCCGAGGGAGTTGTAGATGTTGCAGGTCTGGGCCGAGACCGTGAAGCCGGGAGGCACCGGCAGGCCAACCTTCGTCATCTCCGCAAGGTTGGCGCCCTTGCCGCCCAGCCGCGCGCGGTCGTCCTTCGATCCCTCTTCGAAGCGGAACACGAGCTTCTCCGTCACCGTCAAGACCTCCCCAGGATCTCGAGGATGTAGTTCGCGGTCTCCTCGACCGCACGCTGCGAAACGTCGATCACCGTGCAACCGAGCCGCTTGTAGACCCGGTCGGCATGCTCGAGCTCCTCGAGGATGCGGCCGAGGTCGGCGTAGCGCGAGCCCGCGCCGAGGCCCAGGCTTCTCAGGCGCTCGGTGCGGATCTGGAGCAGGTTCTCGGGGTTGATCGTCAGGCCGATGATCTTGCGCGGCGTGATCTGGTAGAGTTCGTCGGGCAGGTCCGCCTCGGGCACGATGGGCACGTTGGCCACCTTGATCTGGCGGTGCGCCAGGTACATCGAGGTCGGCGTCTTCGAAGTGCGCGACACGCCGAGCAGCACGACATCGGCCCGCAGGATGCCGGCCGGATCCTTGCCGTCGTCGTAGCGCACCGCGAACTCCACCGCTTCGACGCGCCGGAAGTACCGGGCGTCGAGCTGGTGCACGAGTCCGGGCGTGCGGCTGGGCGCCGCGGAAAGAGCCGCCTGCAGCCCGTCGAGCACCGGTCCCATGACGTCCGCGTACGGCAGCCCCGCAGCCTCGCAGTGCCGCACGATCGACGCCCGCAGTTCAGGCAGGATGATGGTGAACACGACGGAGCAGGGCATGCGCTGCAGGCCCTGCATCACCTGCAGGAACTCGCCTTCTGTCGTGACGTGCGGATAGCGCCGCACCTCGATCGGATGTCCCGGGAACTGGCTCGCGGCCGCCTGGGCCACCAGTTCCGCCGTCTCTCCGAGGGCGTCCGAGATCACCACGACCAGTGCCGCCTCGCCACCCGAGCCGCTATTCCCTGTCAGATCGGCCACCTCCTTCACTCGGCCGCGCTGAGCGCGGCGATCTCCGCCACCTGCGAGAGCGCCCTGTGCGCGCGGTGGAGCAGCGCCTGACGCCGCCCGCGCACCTCGGGGTCTTCAGCCATGACCATCACTGCGGCGAAGAAGCCGTCCAGAGGCTCGTAGAGTTCGGCCGCCCGCCTGAGGTAGCCGAGGTAGTCGCGCCGGGCGAGGAGAAGCCCGCCCTCCTCCTCGAGCGCCGACACGTCCCGCAGGAGGTCCCGTTCGGCGTCTTCGCAACCCTCGGTGCTGCCTGCCACGGCCAGATTCTTCGCCCTGCGCGCGGCCTGCACGAGCCGTGTCCATGTCTCTCCCTGGGCGGCCTGCTCCAGCGCCGCGATGCGCGGCATGACCTCCGACGGATACTCTATGCCGCTCGCCAGCACCGCCTGCACTATCCGCGCGTCGTGGCCGGCTTCCTGCGCGCGCGCCATGAGGCGCGCCGCGAGGAAGGGGCGCACCGCGTCCGGTGCGGCCGCGGCGTCTTGGCCGAGGAGATCCAGGTAGCCCTCGGCCGCAGCGGCGAGCGCCGTCGTCAGGCCAAGGTCGGGCAGAGTCTCCCAGAGTCTGAGGGCGCCGATCGCCGCCCGCCTCAGGCCGAATGGGTCCTGGGAGCCGGTCGGGGCCTTGCCGAGCGCGAGGAAGCCCACGAGCTGGTCGAGGCGATCCGCGAGCGCCAAGAGGCGCCCAGGGTCATCAGGCGGCAGTTCGTCGTCACCGCCGCGCGGGCGCACCCGCGCAGCGATCGCTGTCGCCACGGCGTCCTCTTCGCCGCCGATTCGCGCGTAGACGCCGCCCATCGTGCCCTCGAGCTCAGGCAGTTCGCGCACCAATGCCGTCAGGCGGTCGCAGAGCGATAGCTCTCCGGCGCGTTCGAGCACCGCAGCGAGTTCGTCCCGGCCGGCCGCACGTCCGAGCGCCGGCGCCAGCCGGCTGAGCCGCTCGGTGCGGTCATAGAGGCTGCCGAGGCGCGGCGCGTATGCGATGCCCTTGAGCTCCGGCCTGCAGGCGCTGAAGGACGCCTTCTGATCCTCCCGGTAGAAGAAGAGCGCATCCGCGAGACGCGCCGCGAGCACTGTCTCGTTGCCTCGCCGCACCACCGCCTCGTCGCCGCCGTTGCGCACGGCGCAGAAGCGCGCCGCAAGCCGCCCTTCGGGCGTGCGCAGCGGGAAGAAGCGCTGGTGGTGGACCATCGTCGCGACCAGCACTGGATCCGGCACGTCGAGATATTCGGGAGCGAAGTCGCCGAGGAAGGCCTGCGGCCATTCGCAGAGATCGGTCACCTCTTCGAGCAGGGCCTCGGACATCTCGGCGACCAGGCCTTCCGACGCCGCCGCGTCCCGCACCATGGCCTGCACCTGGCTGCGCCGCAGGCTCCGATCCGGCTCGACGAAACCCTTGCGCAGCACCTCGAGGTAGTCCCCGGCCGCCTGGACCTCCATGGGACCGGGCGCCAGGACGCGATGCGCGTAGGTGACGCGGCCGGCCGAGACCGGACCGATCGCGACGGGCAACACCTCTCCGTCCAGAAGGGCGAGGAGCCAGGCCAAGGGGCGCGGCAGGCGCGGGGCATCCTTGGCCCAGCGCATGGTGCGTGGGAAGTGCAGCACGCGCGTCACGTCCAGGACCGCCGCCGCCATGACCTCCTGCGCGGTCCGGCCGGGCACCTCGCGCCGTGCGTAGAGATAGGCGCCCTGCGGCGTCTCCCGGCGCTCGAGCGCTTCGGGCGCCACTCCCTGGCCGCGGGCGAACCCGAGCGCCGCCTTGGTGAACGCGCCTTGCTGGTCGTACGCGGCCTGGATCGACGGTCCGCGCACTTCCTGGACACTGTCCTGCTGCCGGGCCCTCAGTCCCTCGATCACCGCGCAGAGCCGGCGCGGCGTCGCGTAAACCAGGGTGCGCGCTCCCGCCTCGATCAGGTCGGCCGCCTCGGCCGCGGTACGAAGACCCTGAGCGAACTCCGCGGCCGCCGGCGCGATCGTGCCCGAGGGAAGCTCGGGGAAGCCGAGCTCGACGATCAGCTCCATGCCGCAACCCTCCCTTGCAGGGGGAAGCCCTTCGCTTCGCGATCCTGGAGGTAGAGCTCCGCCGCGCGGCGCGCGCCGTCACGGATGCGCGCGATGTACTCGGTGCGCTGGGCCGGCGCGATCGCGCCGCGCGCCTCGAGGACGTTGAAGAGATGCGAGCAGTGCAGCACATGGTCGTAGGATGCGAAGTAGAGCCCCTCCGCGGCCGCGCGGCGGGCCTCCGCCTCGGCGCCCTGAAAGCTCTGCATGAGGTACCCGGTGTCGGCGTGCAGGAAGCTGTAGGCCGAATGCTCATACTCCTCGCGCCGCACGATGTCGCCATACTTGAGGCCCGGCACCACCTCGACGTCGAAGACGTTCTCGACGCCCTGGACGTACGCGGTGATCCGCTCGAGCCCGTAGGTGATCTCCACGGGCAGCACGTCGAGCTCGACGCCGCCCATCTGCTGGAAGTAGGTGAACTGGGTGATCTCCATGCCGTCCACCCAGACCTCCCAGCCGATGCCCCAAGCCCCCAGCGTCGGCGCCTCCCAGTTGTCCTCGACGAAGCGGACGTCGTGCACCTTGGCGTCGAGTCCGATCGCCGCGAGCGAGCCGAGGTAGAGGTCCTGCACATTCTCGGGGCACGGCTTCAGGAGCACCTGGTACTGGTGGTGCTTGTAGAGGCGGTTCGGATTCTCGCCGAAGCGGGCGTCCGCCGGCCGCCGCGACGGCTCGACATAGGCGACGCGCCACGGCTCGGGGCCGAGCGAGCGGAAGAAGGTGAGCGGATTCATCGTGCCCGCGCCCTTTTCGACGTCGTAGGGCTGCCCGATGAAGCAACCGGCGTCTGCCCAGTACCGCGCCAGGGCGAACATCAGGTCTTGCAGGGTCAGTTCCTTCGCCTCCCGGCCAAGAAGATAGGCGCCTCCGTCCCTCAGGGACGGGAGGCGCCTCCCGCGGTTCCACCCTGCTTCCCCCTTGCGGGGGCCACTCGTCGAAGGGGCTTTACTGACGGCCGAAATGCCGCGTTCCTCCCCAGGCTTGCGGGCGCCAGAAGCGCCGTGGGCTGCACCCGGCTTCCACCGTCCCGGGTTCGCTCGTCAGCTCGCGGGGCACTTCCCTCCCGCGCATCGCCTTCCCATGATCAGAGTGCCAAGCGTCCGGCTGGAAGTCAAGTTGCCGGCCCAGTTCGCCCTATGGCGCGGTCAAGCCTCGCAACTCGAGCCGGGTTCGCTGCCGCAGGAGTCCACGGCACGCGAAGGGGGGAAGTACCGTAGATGTCCGGTCTCGGGAGGCTCTCCCAGCACGAGAGCGAATTCCTGATCACGAGAAGACTTGCCAAACTCATGCCCTGATCCGATCCCACGCCAACCCGCGGACACACACCGCGGTACGAAGGAAGGCAAACCTGTTGGATTTTTTCGCCTACCAACCCACACCCGCGACATGGCTGGCACTTGTGGCGGGCCTTCTTTCCATAGGCCTCAGTGCCCTGCTGATCCTCATCCGTCATCAGCCGTACGAAAGAGTGGCGTATTTCGTAGTCCGAGACTTGACGCAAGTGTTCGGTTTGGGATTTGCCTTTCCGATTTGGTTTGTCTCTCGTTACATGCACCAGCCGCTTGGTGTGATTGGGATAACGTGGTCTCGCTGGCCTGACGCGGTTCTCGTCGACGTGGTCCTGGCCGTAATGCTAGCTTTAGTTGTCGCAAAAGATCACCGCGACGGGAAGCTACACTTTCACGCAGGCGATGTGCTGTACTTATTCGTGACGGGAATTTTCGAGGTTGTCTTCTTTTACGGGTTTCTTCGCCATTATTTTGAAATGGCTTTCGGTATCGTCCCGTCCATCCTCCTGGCGAGTGTGTTCTATAGCCTTCACCATATTGGCTTTGAAGTGCAAATGCGAGGAAATCCATGGGTTAAAGAGCTGTCAAAGCTCACCGCTGTCGGCGTGCTGTATGCTGCTGTCTATCGAATTGCCGGCGGCGCACTGGCTATCTATCCACTGTTCTGGGGCGTGGGAGCCGGTTCTGATGTCCTGCTGACAAAGGAAGGGGGCGATTTCCCGTGGAGAAACGCGATGGTTGTCCTCCTGCTGATGATGGCTGCGATTGGCATACTGGTGAGATAGGACGCGATCTGGCATCAGAGATCGCGTGTCTCGCCGCTTCCGCGGAGCATGGCGCCTCTGCCGCTCCGAAAGCATCCGCATGACACGTGCTTGGGCCCCACGCGGGACTGCGCCCCACGAGCGCGCCGCAGCGCCGGGGCCGTTTAGGCGCGCATGAGGCTCTCCGCGAACTCCGCCGACTTGAGAGGCGCCTCGAGATGGCCACGCCAGGTGAGGTGCAGGAGAGAGCGCGCCTCCGCGTCGCCGGGCCCCGGAGCCGCGCCCTCGGCCGCGGCCCGCAGCGCCTCGAGCGCGGATGCGCTTGCCGTCATTCCACCGATGCCGGAGCAGCGGCCGCACGTGAACCCGCCGATGTCCATCTGGTACTTGAGCGGCGGACGGAGCTCGCCGCCGCAGCCGACGCAGCGCCAAAGTTCGAGTCCCCAACCGTAGGCGGCGAGCAGGCCGAGCTCGCCCTCGAGCCAGGCATCCGCCGCGTCCGGGGCCTCGTCGAGCAGCCGCAAGGCCTCGACGAGCACGGTGAACGGCCGCAGCGCCTCTTCCTCGCCGCTCTGCACGTCGCAGATCTCGAGCAGCACCTGCGACGCCGCGACGCGCACGAGATCCTCGTGCAGGCGGCGGAACGACGCGATCTGCGACGCGCCCGTCACCACCGCCTGCGCACCGGGCCGTTCGTAGAGCGTCACCTGCACGACCGAGGCCGGCTGCAGCAGGCCCGCGAGGCGGCTCTTCGCCTTGCGTGCGCCAGGCACGCGGGCCTGGCAGCGCCCCTGTGGCGTGAGGAGCGAGAGGCGGCGGTCCGCCTCCCGCAGATCCTGCGAGCGCAGCACCACGGCCTGGGTCTCGCGGTAGCCGCTCACCTCTTCATCCCATGCTGGTGCACGGGCGGCCGGAACGTGAGCCACAGCGCCAGGAGAAGGGCGATGAGGCCGGCGATCAGCGGCAGGCTCTGCAGTACCGCGAGAAGCAGGTGGAGCCCGGGCCAGAGGATGGCGAACCCGATCGCCGCAGCACCCGCCGAGCCGATCAGCACGGCACCGGCCGCGGCGTCCTTGGCCGCGGCGGCCAAGGCTTCCTGGCGCGTCCCCACCGTGAGGTCCACGGCCCGCTCGACCGCCGTGTTGACGAGCTCGAGCGCCAGCACGAGCGCGATCGCCAGGATGAGCACGGCCCATGCCACGGCTCCGAGCCCCTCGACGGCCGCCAGGTACACCACGATCTCCGCCACCGCGAGGTGGATGCGGATGTTCGACTCCGCTCCGAAGGCGAGCGCGATGCCGCGCAGGGCGAAGCGGAACGCAGCGGGACGCATCAGCGCGTGATGCCGAGGGACGACAGGACCTCTTCCTGCAGGCGCTGCATCTCTGCATCCTCCGCGGGCGTCATGTGGTCATAGCCCAGGAGATGCAGTGTGCCGTGCACCACGAGGAAGCTCATCTCGCGCAGGAGGCTGTGCCCGTACTCCTGAGCCTGCTGCTGGGCCATGGGGGCCGAAACGATGATGTCGCCCAGGAGGCAGGGCTCCTTTGGCCTCTCCTCCTCCAGGGGAAAACTGAGCACGTCGGTCGTGCGGTCGACGCCGCGATAACGCAGATTGAGCTCGTGCATCTCGCGATCATCCACGATGCTCAGAGAAACCTCGGAGCCCTCGAGCCCCTGTGACTGGAGGCAGGTCTCGATCGACAGCTCCATCGCCCTGAGCACGGAGCTTTCGAGAACCACCCCGTCCTGCCGCACCTCGATATCCACCAAACAGCATCGCGCCCCCTATGGGGCGCTCCCTCCCATTCCTAACCGCGCCGGCGCAGAAGCTCCTCGAGCCCCTGGGTCTGATACTCGACGCGCGTGTGGTGCACTGCGCTCAGCACGCGCACGAACGCCTTGCCGATCAGGTCGAGGTCGCGCAGGGTCAGGTCGGTCTCATCGAGCTGCCCTTCGTAGAGCCGCTCCTGGATGAGCCGCTTGATGGTCGCCTCGATCCCGCCTGTGGTGCGGCCGCGCATGGCGCGCACCGCAGCCTCGCAGGTGTCCGCCAGCATCAGGACGCCGGTCTCACGGCTCTGCGGCTTCGGCCCCGGATATCGGAAGTCCTCCTCGCGCGGCGGGTTCTCGGGATGCGCTTCCTTTGCCTTTTGGTAGAAGTACTGCACGAGGGTCGTGCCGTGATGCTCCGCGATGAACCGCCAGAGGTCGCGGGGCAGCCTGTATTCCTGTGCCAGCTCGAGTCCGTCCTTGACGTGCGACGTGATGACGAGCGTCGACAGCATCGGCGACAGCTTGTCGTGCGGGTTCTCCATGTCGGTCTGGTTGTCGATGAAGAAGTACGGCCGGCGCATCTTGCCGATGTCGTGGTAGAAGGCGCCGACGCGCGTCAGGAGGCTCTGGGCGCCGATCGCGTCGCAGCCGGCGCCGGCGAGGTTCGAGACGACGAGCGAGTGGTAGTAGGTGCCCGGCGCCTCGAGCAGGAGCCGCCGCAGCAGCGTCTGGCTCGGAGACGAGAGCTCGAGGAGCCTGAGGCTCGTCAGGACGCCGAAACCGTTCTCGAGCAGAGGCGCGGCCGCGAGCGGCGCACCGACGGAGATCAGGCTGCCGATGACGATCCAGCCGATCGAGGGCCAGAAGGTGGGATCGGGTGCGAAGGGCGCGCCGAGCAGTTCCAGCGTGCCGAGCGTCAGGACGCCGCTCAGCACGACGACGCCGCCGGCC
This sequence comes from Clostridia bacterium, assembly GCA_027420455.1. Lineage (GTDB taxonomy): Bacteria > Bacillota > Sulfobacillia > JAJZYS01 > JAJYTV01 > JAJZQO01. Next base: position 8,551 of record DAIBJA010000023.1, read on the forward strand.
TTGAGCAGCTGGTTGCGGTCGGCGAGGCGCTGCACGGCGAGGGCGCCGACGAACGTCTGCACGGCGAGCACCACGGTGGCATGCGGGTCGACCCCGAAGGCGGCCTGGAGCACCAGCCCGGCGACCAGGCCGATGCCAAGGCCGATGCGCGCGTCGAAGAGCATGGCCCCGAGGACCGCTACGGCCGCAAGCGGCACGAGGTAGGGCGAGACGAGGAGTGCGAGGCGGGAGAGCACAAGCTCGCCCAGGAAGAGCACCATGATGAGCCCGACGTTCGACTCGTCGCGCATCTGATGCGGGAAGAAGCGGTTCACGTAGGCAAGCAGGACGGCGAGCGCCGCCGCTGCCAGCACGAGCGCACCGGCGAGCGCAGGCCAGTTCTGCTGGCCGTTCAGGAGGCCGTACTGGCGCAGGATGGCGATGTCCGACGTCGTCACGCGCGCGCCGCGCTGGACCAGGAGCTGCCCCTGCTCGATGACCGGCTGCGGCACCGCCGCCACGGCCCGGCTCCTGGCCAGGGCCGTCTCGGAAGCCGACACGCGCATGTTCGGGGTGGTCGCCTGGCGCTCCACCGCCGTGAGGAAGTAGGTCTCGGCCGCCTGGCTGAGCCCGAGCGACTCCACCGCCAGCGACAGGGCGTCGCGCTCGGCGGCGAGCTGCGACGGCTGGTAGTTGGCCTGCTGGAGCACGCGCGACGCCACCGCCGACGCCAAGTGCTGCAGGTTGGTCAGCTCCTGCGGCGTGTGGGCCAGGATCTGCGTGATGTCGGCCTGCGGCAGGGATATCCCCACCTGCTCGGTCCAGGCGGCCTGCGCCGCGGAGGGCGACGTGCCCTTGGGCAGGCTCTGCTGGAGGCCGATGACGGTCGTGAAGACGGAGCTGATGCGGCTCTCCATGTTGGGCAGGGCCTTCTGGTCGGTGACGTAGATCGGCTGCACCGACCTGAGCGCCTGCGCCTTGAGCTGCTGGTAGAGGGGCTGGTTCATCTCGCGCCTCGGGGCGTAGACGTCCCTTGACGCGATCTCGCCCGCATGAAGAGAGACCTGTCCCGTCAGCAGGCCGCTCAAGAGAAGCATGGTCGTCGCGAGAAAGCCGCCTATGATCCAGCCCAGCCTGCGATGCCCGACCGCCTGGTACCAGAGGCTCAGACGGCGCGCCATAGGATCATCTCTCCTGCCTTAGGGGGACTGAGCCCTGAGTTCGTAAGCCTTGATGATCTTCTGCACGAGCTCGTGGCGAACCACGTCCCGGTCGTCGAGCAAGACAAAGGCGATGCCCTCGATGTCGCGGAGCAGGTTCGCCGCCTCCGCGAGGCCCGAGAACTGGCCTCGCGGCAGGTCCACCTGCGTCACGTCGCCGGTGATCACGGCCTTGGAGCCGAAGCCCATGCGCGTCAGGAACATCTTCATCTGCTCGGGTGTGGTGTTCTGCGCCTCGTCGAGGATGATGAAGGAGTCGTCGAGGGTGCGGCCGCGCATGTAGGCGAGAGGCGCGATTTCGAGGACGGCCCGCTCGCGCAGGCGCTCCACCTGTTCCAGGCCGAGAATGTCGAACAGCGCGTCGTAAAGCGGCCTCAGATAGGGATCGACCTTGTCCTGCAGATCGCCGGGCAGAAAGCCGAGCTTCTCGCCGGCTTCCACCGCCGGACGCGTCAGGATGATGCGCTGGACCTGCCGGGCCTTGAGCGATGCAACGGCCATCGCCATCGCGAGGTAGGTCTTGCCGGTGCCGGCCGGGCCGATGCCGAATGCGATGTCATGGGTGCGGATGGCCTCGACGTAGGTGCGCTGACCGGCCGTCTTCGGCCGGATGCCCCTGCCGCGCGTGGTGACGACGATGGCCCCCTGCGGCTCGTGGCCGCCTTCCCGCTGCGCGCTGCGGACCGCCTGGCGCACGTCGCTCAGACCGATGCGGCCGCCTGTCCCCGCCTGCTCGAGAAGCTCGGCGAAGACGCGCAGAACCGCCTCCCTGTCCGCCTCGGCACCACCGATCAGCACGGCGTTGCCGCGGCTCGCTATCTCGACCGGAAACGCTTCCTGGATCAAGCGAAGGTTCTCGTCCAGGTGACCGAAGATCTGCTCCGCGGTGCGGTTGTCCGCCACCTCGAAGCGGCTCTCAAAACGCTCGTCGCTCAATCTTGGGTTCTGCCCCCTGCCTTGCCCTGCGCGATATCGGTCTCGGCCTCGATCGAGACCTCCGCCTGGAGGTTGCCGCCGATCCGTCGCACTTGCGTGCGGAGCGCCAGGAGCGTCGCTCCCGGCATGCTGCGCCTCAGTGTTGCGAGAGCCAGGGAGGTCGCGCGCAGTTCGGCATAAGTCGAAGTTCGCTCCACCCGGAGCGTACGAAGTTCGACATATGTATAGCGGGCCACTTCGACGGACCCGAGTGGAATCCTCCAGACGGAGATTTCGCGCCGGGCGCGCCAAAAGGGCTTCCCAGCCCCCAGTGGCGCCCATTTTCGCCCCCCGAACCACGATATATACCAGCGCGTGGCGCGTTGCCCGCTGGCGTAGGTCCGCGCGGTCTGAAGCGGGAATGTGTAGACGATCTTCCGCCAGACCCGGGCGAAGACCTCCGCGCGACTCTGTCCCCCGTTCGGGGCGACGAGCGGCTCGCCGCGCACCACCGTCTCGCCCGCGTGGACGAGCGGCTGTCCGCGCAGCACGACGACCCGCGTGACGTACCCGCGCTCCGCGGCGAAGAGCGCGCCCTGCGTGTTTGGCGGCAGGGCCCTGGGCGGCTTCAGGATGGGCGCCGCATAGATCGTCGCACGCACGCCGTCCACGCGCACGGCGGCAAACATCAGGCCGGGCACCGCGACCGCCAGCGTCTGTCCGAGGCGGTAGGGGTCGAGGCTCGCCCTGGGAGCGCCCTGGTGCAGACCGACCTTGCGTGCCGCGGCAAGGATCTGCGCCTTCGGGATGCCGTCGGGCCCCACCACCGAGACCTGCCAGACGAAGCTCGACGCGGCGAGATAGAGCGTGAGCGCCGCGAGGGGCCAGAGCAGGCGCCATGGCCGCCGCCGCAGCGAGCGCAGCATGAGCGGCCAGCCGCCATGGCCGAGCACCCGCAGGCGGCCCCTGCCGTGGAGCTCGCGGCGCAGCGGCGGCAGACCCCCTAGCGGAACGTCGAACTCGAGGCCACCCGAGCGCTCCTTGATGCGTCGCGCCGAGGTGCCGCTCGTGGCGATCGCCTGCCAGAGCTCCTCGGTGCGGCCGCTGTACGCGAGCCGCAGCCAGATGTCCTCAGCCACGCTGGTAGCGCATCCCTTCGATGCGCCCGGTAACGAGGATGGCGTCGCGATCGACCGCGCCCACCGTCAGTTCCTGCCCCCAGATCTCGAGCGGACCGATCCTGGTCGCCACGATCGCGACGCCGTCCTTGAACGAGCGGACGCCGAGGTGATTTTCTACGAGCACCTGCAGGTTGCCGATGCAGCGAAGCTGCGGCAGATCGAGGCTGGCCGCCTCGGGCAGGTCAAGCCAGCGTCCCAGGCCGAGACGCAGGTCGGCCATGGCAGAGGCCCCCCTTGCCCACCGTCTCGCATGGAGGGTATGCCGGGCCACGCTCCGCCATGTCCTGGCGGGTCCCTTGCCGGAACCTCTAGAATAGAGGACATGGCGACTGAGCCGAAATCGTCCATGGGAGTGACGACCATGCAGAAGTTTCCGCCGATCGCTTCCGTTGCCGCCAAGGGCCCGCTCGGCGTTGTGCAGCTGCCCCGCCTCTGGAGCAAGGTGCTTCTGGATCAGAAGGGTCTCCTGGCGGACGGCTACTACCCCTGCGGTCAGGGTTTCGACAAGGTGGTGCTGGAGGGCCTCGGCCTCGACCGCGAAGAGGTGCTCCAGTATCTCACCTCCGAAATGCCCACCTACGCCCAGTTCGAGTCCTGGGTGGTCGGGAAGCTCGGCGGCCTCGTGCCGCAGGAGAAGATCGACAAGGTGAACGAGTACATCCTCGGTCGCGAGTTCCCGCAGGAGCGCGCCGAGACCATCCTCGCGAACAGCGGCTTCCCCAAGGAGACCCCCATCACACACGGCGCCGTGCTGAACCAGCTCGACGACTGGCAGGAGTTCCACCGCTACCTGACCCAGGGCTGACAGGACTGCAGGGAGGGCGGTACCGCCGTGGTGGCGATGCGCCCATAGAGCGGCGCCTCCGATCTGCGCCGCAGGCAGGAGCTCTCGAGCCAGAGCCGGTCCCCCTGACGGCGCTTTCATGTCGGCGATCTGGCCTGGGGTCGCCTCCAACGTCGGGCGGCACCCCTGCGGCTCTGCGAGGGACTCCGCTTCCGCCCGGCCGCCCCAGCGCGACGCTGCGCGAGGGCGAGGCCCGCTAGGAGGACAACGATGATCAAGTGGCGGGGAGCCAGCTTTCAAGACCGGAGCTTCCGAACGGAAGACCTCTGCGGCGCCATGCTCGACGATTGCCAGTTCGAGCGTTGCGACTTCGCGAGCACGCGCTGGACGGAAGCCGCGCTCCGCGACTGCAGCTTCAGCGCTTGCGCCTTCCGGGGCACCGACCTGAGCGGCATCGACGCCAGCGCATGCTCCTTCCTCAACTGCGACTTCCGCGGCGCGACGGCGCTCCTGGGCGGCGTCCTGCGGGAGTGCCGCATGACGGGGAGCTCCTTCGCCGAGGCAGATCTCCCCGGCCTCGAAATCGCCGGCGGCGACTGGTCGCTGACATCGCTCGCCGGCCTCGACCTGCGCCAGAGGCATCTTGGCGCCCTGCGCCTCAGGGAGGCGGACCTCGCGCGCTGCAATCTCATGAAGGCCGACCTTCGGGGCGCGGACCTGCGCCAGGCGCTCCTCGCCGGTGCGAAGCTGCGTGGCGCCGACCTGCGCGGCGCGAACCTCGAGGGCGTAGATCTGAGCGGCCTCGATCTCCACGGCGTCCGGCTCGATCTCGACGGAGCCGCCGCGCTCGCCCGCTCCCTCGGCGCCATCCTCGACTAGCGGCCCGCGCGGGCGCCGTCCCCTGACAAGACCCAGGACTGCCGCTCGCGGCCGAAGCCGCCAGCGGCAGTCTTTGCATGTCATCAGGCCGCGGCGGAGGTGTGGACGGGTCTCGTCAACGCCTGGTGGCGAGTACCACCTCGTAGACGGTACGCCAGGAAACCTCGCCGCCGTAGCGGCTCTCGACCAGCTCCGCGAGATCCGCGAGGAAACCAGCGCGGGACGCGCCATCGAGGCCGAGGATGAGCGAATCGGTCTGCAGCAGGCCGATATACGACTCGGTCGTGTACCGCCTCGTCGCGTCGAAGCGGTGCCGCTTCACCGAGGCGTACTCCGGCCGGGCGTCGAGTTCTTGATACATGGCCGGCAGATCGTCCGGCGACGGCGGCAGCCACAGGGGATCATCGCCGAGTCCCCAGCGGACGTAGCACCGGCTCGTATCGCGGAAGAAGCCGGGATTGCCGTCCAGCACGTGATGCGGGTGCACCAGAGCCAGAACCCCTCCGCTGCGCAGCGCCTGTGCCGCCTTGGTGGAACGCACGTCGGGGTCTAGCCAGTGGAACGCGGTCGCGCAGACGACGACGTCGAACGGGCTCTCTGGCAGGGGCCAGGTCTCGAACGTCGCCACCTCGACCTGCACGCCAGGAAAGCGGGCCAAGTTGCGCCGCGCGATCGCGGCGAGGTCCGCTCCCATCTCAACGGCGGTCAACTGTGCCCCGGTAGCGGCGAGCGGTACGCTGAGCTGTCCCGTTCCGCAGCCGATCTCAAGGACCCTGCGTCCGGATGCGATGTGCGCCTCCGCCACGACATCCGCCACTACCACGTCCGGGTAGGCAAGGCGATACGCCGCGTAGAGCTCCGCCACAGTGTTGAACGACTCGCGCCTGCGGCGCGGATCCATGTCGGGCATCGAATCCCCCCTGGCCGCGGCATGGCTCCTTGTCCAAGAAAAAGGGGCCGGCCGCACGACCGGACCCCTCGCTCTATCCGCCCAGAAGCCGCTTCGCCGTCTCCTGCACCAGCCGCCCGTCGGCCCTGCCGCGCAGCGCCTGCATCACGGGCCCCATCACCTTGCCGATGTCGCGCATTCCCTGAGCGCCCGAGGCAGCGATCTGGGCGCGCAGGGCCTCCTCGACCTCCTCGGGGCTCGCCCGCTGCGGCAGGTACTCCTCCAGCCAGCGGATCTCCTGGCGCATCTTCTCGACGAGGTCCCCGCGCCCGCCCCGCTCGTAGTCGGGCAGGACATCCTGGCGCGAGCGCACCTCGCGGGCGAGCACATCGACGACTTCCTCGTCCGTCAGCTCGCGCCGAAGCTCGATCTCCCGGTTCTTCACGGCCGCCATCGCGACGCGAAGCACGGAGAGGCGGGCCTTGCCCGCCTCCCGCGCCTTGAGCGCCGTGCGCATGTCATCGTTCAGACGTTCCCTGAGCACGAAGCTCCCTCCACGATCTCAACCGTGCTTGCGCTTGCGCGCCGCCTCGGACTTCTTCTTGCGCCTTACACTCGGCTTCTCGTAGTGTTCCCGCTTGCGAACTTCGGAAAGCACTCCAGCGCGTTGGCACTGGCGCTTAAAGCGGCGGAGAGCTTGGTCCAAGGTCTCGCCCTTGCCGACCTTGACTTCGGACATTATGTCACCCTCCCCTCCGACATCGCCAATTTGGTTATTCTAGACAAGAATTTCGGCAGCGTCAACTACCCCGGCGGCCAAACCATCTGCCGTCCGCCCAACACGTGGAGGTGCAGATGGGAGACTGTCTGCCCGCCCTCGGAGCCCGAGTTGACGACGAGCCGGTATCCTGAAGGCCATATTCGCCGCTCGGCCGCAAGCTCCTGCGCCGCGGCCGCGAGTCGCGCGACAATGCCGATCTCGTCCTTCGGCACATCCTGCAGCGACGGGTAGTGGCGCCGCGGGATGACGAGGATGTGCGTCGGCGCCTGCGGATTTAGATCCTCAAAGGCGACGACATCCTCATCCTCGTAGATCAGCTTCGTACCGAGCTCGCCCCGCGCGATCGCACAGAAGATGCAGTCCACGCCATCCACTCCTAGGTCTCGCTTTCGCTGCCTGGGCCTGGATTCCTCTCTGCGTGGCGCTCGAGGGCCAGATCGACCAGCCGGTCGCAGAGCTCACGCGCCGAGACGCCGGTCGCCTGCCAGAGCAGGGGGAACATCGAATAGGCGGTAAGGCCGGGAATGGTGTTGATCTCGTTCAGATACACGTCGCCGCTCTTGTCGTCGTAGAAGAAGTCGACGCGTGCGAGGCCGGCCGCGTCGACCGCCTGGAAGGCCCTGAGCGCGTATGCCCGCACGGTCTCCGAGATCTCCTGCGGCACGTCCGCAGGGATCTGGAGCTGCGATGAGCCGTCATACTTCGCCGTGAAGTCGTAGAAGACGCCTGATGAGACGACCTCCCCGACCACCGACGCCTCCGGCCGGTCGTTGCCGATCACGCCGCACTCGAGCTCGCGCGCCCTGATGCCCTGCTCGACGATGATGCGGCGGTCGTAGGCCGCCGCGGCAAGGAGCGCGGCGTGGACATCCTCCGGCCCGGCGACGCGGGTGATGCCCACCGACGAGCCGAGGTTGCAGGGCTTGACGAAGAGCGGGTAGCGCAGATCCCGCAGTCGCTCCGACACGAGCTCGTCGTCACCGAGCTCGCCGCGCAGGAGGACGCGGTACGGTCCAACCGGCAGCCCCGCCTGGAGGAAGACCATCTTCATCACGGCCTTGTCCATCGAGACGGCCGAGCCGAGCACGCCGGCGCCGACGTACGGGAGCCCCGCCATCTCCAGGAGGCCCTGCAGGGTGCCGTCCTCCCCGCGCGGTCCGTGCAGTACCGGAAAGATGACGTCAAGGCGCCCGATCGCGCCGGCCGCCTCGGTGAGCTGGAGCGCCTGGCCACCCGCGGCCCTGAGTCCCGTCCCGGCCTCGCCCTGAGCGCTCTCACCGGTCAGGGCCCGCATCGGGTCGCCGCCCACGAGGAACTTGCCGCCGCGTGAGATGCCGATCGGCACCACGTCGAAGCGCTCGGGGTCCAGCGCGGAAAGCACGAAGTGCGCCGACTGCAGCGACACGTCGTGCTCCGCCGACTGACCGCCGAAGACAACGCCAACCCTAACCCGCCTCGGCAACGCCGCCACCCCCGCCCATGCTATGCCGCACGCCGAACATTCATGCCAGTCTGGCGGCGATCGCCCGCCAATCCCCGTCCGCGGTCTCGTCGATGGTCGTGAGGCCCGCCGAGCGCAGTTCGCCGTCGAAGTCGCGGTCCTCGCGCAAGATGCCGCCGAGAATGAGGCGTCCTTCAGGCCCGACGGCGCGCCGCAGCGGTGTGAGCCACGACCTTAGGCCCCAGCCCGAGATGTTCGCCAGGATGAGATCCGCCTTGCGTCCGCCCGCAGGCAGGGTGCCCTGGCGGACATACGCCTTGAGCCCGTTGCGCCGCAAAGTGTCGCGCGTGGCCTCGACCGCCAAAGTGTCGAGGTCGTAGGCGCGCAGAGTCCCTGCGCCCAGCTTGAGCGCGGCGGCACCCAGGATGCCGCTGCCCGAGCCGAGATCGATGACGTCGTCTGCCGGCCTCAGCCATCGCTTGAGGAGTCGCAGGCACGTGACGGTCGTCGGATGGTCGCCGAAGCCGAAGGCGGCGCCCGGCATGATGGTGAGCACCAGTTCTCCCGGCGCCGCTTGCGCCCTGCCCCAGGGCGGCTCGACCCAGATGCCTGGCACGACGCGCAGCGCCTTGACGCTCCTGCGGTACTCGTCCACCCAGTCCACGGTAGGTGCTGCCGTCACGGCGACCTCAACCGGCCCGAAGTATGGCTCGACGCGCCCGGCGCACAGAGCGAGAACCTGGCCATGGGTCCGTTCGCCCTCGGTGGCCGGCAGGTAGATCGCCACCTCGCTCGGCCGTGACATCGCGGGCGCCACCAGGAGGTCGTCGCCAGGCGGCAGATCTCCATCACCCAGGATCTCGACGCCGTAGGCGCCGACTTCGCGCAGAATCTCCGCCACGGCGTCCACCGCCTCCGGGCTGCACTGCACCGAGAGGCGCGCGAACTCAGCGGAACGCGTCCCGTACCCGTCCGAAGAAGCCGCGATCGTGCTCCCCACCCTTGTGCAGCTCGCGCAGACGCTGCAGCAGTTCCCGCTCTTCGCCCGAGAGGCGCTTCGGCACCTGCACGACGACGTGCACGATGAGGTCGCCGCGTCCGCCGCCCCTGAGGTGCGGCATGCCGCGTCCGCGCAGCCGGATCTCCTGTCCCGGCTGCGTGCCTTCCGGAACCTTCACCTTGATCGTCCCGTCGATGCCCTGAAGATCGTACTCCTCTCCCAGGGCCACCTCCGGATAGCCGAGCGCCAGGTCGACGTGCAGTTCCGCGTCCTGGCGCGCAAAGCGCTCGTGCGGACGCTCGCGCACGAAGACATAGAGATCGCCCGGCGGTCCGCCGCGCGCCCCCGGCTCGCCCTCGCCCGATATGCGAACGCGCGCGCCGTCGCCGACGCCCGGCGGGATGCGCACCTTGAGCGTGCGCGTCCGGCGCTGGCGTCCGCTGCCATGGCACTGGAGGCATGCCTCCGCCACCGTCTGGCCGCTGCCATGGCATTGCGGGCAGGGCCGCGAGGTGACGAAGCGCCCGAAGGCGGTATCGCGCGCCTGCTGCACCTGGCCCGTGCCGCCACAGCGCGTGCAGCGGCTGGGCTGCTGCCCATCCTTGCCGCCAGTGCCGTGGCAGGCGTCGCAGGCCTCCTGGCGCTGTACCCTGATCTCCCGCTCGACGCCGTGAAAGCAGTCGTCGAGCGTCAGCTCGACGTCGGCGCGGATGTCCTCGCCGCGCACGGGGCCCGCGCGCCGTGCCCCGCCGCCGCCGCCGCCGCCGAAGAAGGCGTCGAAAATGTCGCCGATGTCGCCGAACGGGCTCTGGCCGCCATAGCCGCCGAATGGTCCCTGGCCGCCGCCGAAGCCTGCACCCGGCCCGTCCGCCGATCCGAACTGGTCGTAGCGGCTGCGCTTCTCAGGATCGGAGAGCACCGAATAGGCCTCGCCGATCTCCTTGAACTTCTCCTCGGCGCCGTTGTCGCCGGGGTTCATGTCCGGATGGTACTGCCGGGCCAGTCGGCGGAAGGCCTTCTTGATCTCCTCGTCGGAGGCGCCGCGCTCGACGCCCAGCACCTCGTAGTAGTCCTTCGCCAACCTTCAGCCCCTCACTCTCGCGCTTTGGCCACGCGCACCAGCGCGGGGCGCACGACGCGGTCCTGGATGCGGTAGCCGGTGCGCACCTCCGACGCCACGCTGCCCGGCTCCCGGTCCGATTCCTCTTCCCCGATCGCCTCGTGCATCGCTGGATCGAACGGCTGGCCGACGGCGTCGATCGGCTCGAGGCCGAGGCGCCCGAGGGCGTCTTCGAGCTTCTTCTGCACAAGCGCGACGCCGGTGCGCAGCGGGTCGTCCTCGGGGGCCGCCCCGAGCGCCAGCTCAAGGTCGTCCTGCACCGGCAGGAAAAGCGCCGCCGCCTCCTGCTGCAGGCGGAGCCTCTGCTCCTCCTCGTCGCGGCGCTGACGCCGCCTCTGGTTCTCGAAGTCGGCAAGCAGCCGCAGATTCTGCTGCTCGAGTTCCTGTACCTTCTGCAGCAGTGCAGCCACTGCAGACGCATTCTCCTGGCCCGCGGGCTCCGCGGTCCAGTTCTCCTCCTGTGTAGGGCGGTTCATGTCTTCATCGTTTGGCGTACCGGTCCCTCCACCCCGCTCAGTTGATCGCCTGCTCGAGCCCGCGGAAGACCTCCTCGGCCAGTGCCAGGGCTCTCGCGTAATCCATGCGCTTGGGCCCAATGAGGCCGAAGCGCGCCACCACCTCACCCTGGCGCTCGATGCCGAGTGCCACGATCGAAAGCTCACGCGTCTCGGGCAGGCTCGTCTCCTCGCCGATGCGCACGCGCACGCCGGCCTGGCCGCTCGCCTCGAGCAGGAGCTCCTGCAGGGCTCCGGACTGCTCGATGAGCTGTACTGCCTCGCGGATGCGTCCCGGCTCCCGGAACTCGGGCTGCGCCAGGAAGTGCGAGGTGCCGGCGATGCGGATCTGCTCCTCGCTCGCGGCGAGGCAGTCGTGCAGGAAGGAGAGCAGCTCGTCGTGCATGCGCCCCTTGATCTCGCGCGCCACCGCTTCGAGCGTCGTCCGCGTGATGCGCTCGAGGCTCACGCCCTGCAGCTCGCGCGAAAGTGCCAGGAGCGAGCGCTGCAGGCCGCTCGCGTCCATGCCGTCCGGCAGCTCGAGCAGGCGGTGCTGCACGAAGTGATCCGTGACCAGCACCATCGCCACCTGGCCATCGCCGGCCTCGAGGGCGTCCAGGCGACGCAGCCGAGCCTGCCGGACACCGGGCCCGATGCCGACCGCCAGGAAATCGCCGGCCGCGGAGAGGAGCTTCAGTGTCTGCGCGACGAGGTAGTCCATCTCGCGCACCTGCCTGAGATAAAGGAGGCGCATGCGACGGAAGGCTTCCTCGTCCATGGGCCTCGGCTCCATGAGTTCATCCACGTAAAGGCGGTAGCCGCGATCCGAGGGCACGCGCCCCGCGGAGGTGTGCGGCTTGTCGAGCAGCCCGAGGGCCTCGAGATCCGCCATCTCGTTCCGGATCGTCGCCGAGCTCACGCCAAGTCCGAGCGTCCGCGCCAAGGTGCGCGATCCGATCGGCTCGGCAGATGCCACGTAGTCCTCGACGATGGCGCGCAGGACTTGCCGCTTGCGCCGGTCGAGTTCCACATCGACACCTCCCCTCGTTTAGCACTCATCGTATGAGAGTGCTACGTTGAACGTACCATGCAAGAAAAAGGGGTGTCAAGGCAGGAAAGGCTCCGCCACGCGGTGGAGGAGCCACCGGCCAGAGGGGCTCGGCTGCACGCGCCCGGGCCTGTGCTCGAGCAGTCCCTGCCGCTCGAGCTGGCGGCGCACCCCGGGATAGGCCTCGTCGAGCGACAGCCCGAAGCGGCGGTGGAACGCAGCCAGCGTGAATCCATCGATCAGCCTGAGGTGCAGGTAGACCCACTCGCCGCGCCTGCCCGCGGGTGACAGGACCTCCTCTCCCGCCACCGCCTCGCCTTGCACCGCAACCGACCTGAGGTACGGCCCGGGGCCGTCGACGTTCCAGAATCTTCGCCCCGCGAAGTGCGAGTGGGCACCGGGGCCGAAGCCGCGGTAGTCGCCCTGATGCCAGTAGAGCAGGTTGTGGCGCGACCGCTGGCCCGGCCGCGCGAAGTTCGAGATCTCATAGCGTTCGAGCCCGGCCTCATGGCAGGCCGCGGCGACCGCTTCACCCGAGGCCACCACCTCGGCGTCCGAGGGCAGCGCAAGCTGGCCGCGCCGCACCAGCACGCCGAAGTAGGTGCCGTCCTCGAGCTCGAGCGCGTAGGCGGAGAGGTGGTCCGGCCTGAGCGCCAGGGCTTCCTCGGCGTCGGCTCGCGCCTCTTCACGCGTCGATTCCGGGAGACCGTAGATGACATCGATGTTGAGGCGATGGAATCCCGCCTCGCGCGCGAGCCGCACCACCCTACGCGTGTCGTCCGGGCTGTGACCGCGGCCGAGCCTGCGGAGCGTCTCCTGGGAGAAGCTCTGCGCACCGAGCGAGAGCCGAGTCACGCCGGCCCGCCGGAGGGCCCTGAGGCTCGCGAGATCGACGGTGCCGGGGTTGCACTCGAGGGTCACCTCGGCGCCGCGCCGAACCTCATAGCGCCTGCGCACGAGGTCTATGAGCGCGGCGATCCTGTCGGGCGGGAAGAGGCTCGGCGTGCCGCCGCCGAAGTAGATCGACCCGACCTCGCGTCCCCGGTCCTCACCGCCAGCGCGCCTCACCTCCTCCGCGATGCCCTCGGCCATCTCGGCGAGCACTCCTGGCCGCGGCGGCAGGCGGTAGGCGTTGAAGTCGCAGTAGTGGCACTTGTAGGGGCAGTAGGGCATGTGGAGGTAGACCCCGAGCGGCTCAGTCACCGCGGCGCAGGACGGCCATGAAGGCCTCCTGCGGCACCTCCACCTGCCCGAGGCGGCGCATGCGTTTCTTGCCTTCCTTCTGCTTCTCGAGGAGCTTGCGCTTGCGCGTGATGTCGCCGCCGTAGCACTTGGCGAGGACATCCTTGCGCAGGGCGCGGATCGTCTCGCGGGCCAGGACCTTGCCGCCCACGGCAGCCTGGATCGGCACGTCGAAGAGCTGCCGGGGGATCACCTCGCGCAGCTTCTCGCAGACCGCCCTGCCCTGGCTTTGGGCCCGACCCTCATGCACGATGAACGAGAGCGCGTCGACCATCTCGCCGTTGAGCAGGAGATCGACCCGCACGAGGTCGCCCTCGCGCTCGCCCGCAAGCTGGTAGTCGAGCGACGCGTAGCCCCTGGTGCGCGACTTCAGCTGGTCGAAGAAGTCGTACATTATCTCGCCCAGCGGCAGCTCGTAGCTCAGCACCGCCCGCTCTGGCGACGGATATTCGATCGTGCGGAAGATGCCGCGCCGCTCCTGGCATAGCTCCATCACGGGCCCGACGAAGCTGGTCGGCGTGATCAGTGTCGCGGCCACGTACGGCTCCTCGATCCTGTCGACGCCGCGTCCCATCTCGAGGGCGGCCGGGTTCTCGATCCGCTCCACCCTGCCATCGAGGTAGTGGACGGTGTAGACGACGCTCGGCGCCGTCACGACGAGATCGATGTCGTACTCCCGCTCGAGCCGCTCCTGCACGATCTCGAGATGCAGGAGGCCCAAAAAGCCGCAGCGGAAGCCGAAGCCGAGAGCTCCCGACGTCTCGGGCTCGAACGAGAGCGCGCCGTCATTGAGCTGCAGGCGCTCGAGCGCCTCGCGCAAGAGGTCGTAGTGGCTCGGCTCGCTCGGGTAGAGGCCGGCGAAGACCATGGGCACCGCAGGCCGGTAGCCGGCCAATGGCTCCGCCGCGCCACGCTCCGCCGTCGTCACCGTGTCGCCGACGCGCGCGTCTCGCACCACCTTGATGCCAGCGGCGAAATAGCCCACCTCGCCGGCCGAGAGCGCCTCGACCGGTGTGGGCTGAGGTCGGAAGACACCGAGGTCCGTCACCTCGTAGGCCGCATCCGTCGCCATCAGGCGGATGCGCTGGCCGGAACGGATGCGTCCGTCCACGACGCGGATGTGGCAGACTACGCCGCGGTAGGCGTCGAAGTGGGAATCGAAGATGAGCGCCTTGAGCGGCGCCTCGCTGTCGCCGCCAGGCGGCGGCACGCGCTCGACGACCGCCTCGAGGATGTCCGCGACACCTGTCCCGTCCTTGGCCGAGGCCTCGATCGCCTGCTCGGGGTCGAGGCCGATCTGCAGGAGCTCCTGTCGCACGCGTTCGGGGTCGGCCTGCGGCAGGTCGATCTTGTTGATCACGGGGATGATCTCGAGATCGTGCTCGAGCGCAAGGTACAGGTTCGCCAGGGTCTGCGCCTCGACGCCCTGGGCCGCGTCGATCACCAGGAGCGCACCCTCGCAGGCGGCCAGCGACCGCGACACCTCGTACGAGAAGTCGACGTGGCCTGGGGTGTCGATCAGGTTGAGCACGAACCGCTCGTCCTGTGTCGCGTACTCAAGGCGCACTGCCTGCGCCTTGATCGTGATGCCGCGCTCGCGCTCGAGGTCCATCGAGTCAAGCACCTGATCGTGCATCTCGCGCGCCTGCAAGGTGCCGGTCGCCTCCAGCAGGCGGTCGGCCAGCGTCGACTTGCCGTGGTCGATATGCGCGATTATGCAAAAATTACGCAGGTCTGTACGGTCGCCCATCAATCTCGGTCCGCCTTTCACCTGGGGTCTTGAGGACTGGTGTGCCGGGTGGCCGTTCGACCCTCGCCCCTTCGCCGACCAGCTCGAAGCATCCTGCTCGGCCCACCCAAGGCAGGATTCCCTCGCTGGGGATGGAAGTGAAGGAGGCTGAAATCGGGGAGGAGTCTCGTGCACGCCATGCTTCAGGCCATCGAGTTTCTCCTGCATGAGTTCGCCGACGAGAATCGCATGCTCGTCACCGCGGCGACGGCGGTCATCGTTGCCCAGGCGCTCAAATTCATCGTTTCCTCCCTGCGCAACCGCACCGTTCTGAGTGAACGCCTGTTCTCGTCCGGCGGCATGCCGAGCGCCCACTCCGCCATGGTGACCTCGCTCGCCACCGCCGTGGGTTCCACGCACGGCTGGCATTCGGACATGTTCGCGATCGTCGCGGTCTTCTCCGTCATCGTGCTCTACGATGCGGTGAACATCCGTTACGCCGTGGGCCAGCAGGCGCGCTTCCTCAATTCCCTCTTCGGACGGCGCGACGGCGAAAGCCCGGAGTTCAAGGAGCAGCTCGGCCACACGCCGCAGGAGATCGTGGCCGGGGCGATCCTAGGCGTCATCATCGCGACGCTCTACTACATCTGACCGATCGCAACCTGGAGGTGGACTGATGATCGACCCTCGCAGCTATCTCGCGGAACATCGCGGCGCACAGCTTGAGGAACTCTTCAACCTCCTGCGCATCCCGTCGGTCTCGGCGGTCGCTGCCTATCGCTCGGACGTGCGCTCCGCAGCGGAGGCCTTCGCGGACCTCATGCGCCGCTCGGGCATCGAACAGGTCGGCCTGCACGAGACGTCCGGCCATCCCGTCGTCTACGGCGAGTACCTGCACAGCCCCACTCACCCGACGGTTCTGGTCTACGGCCACTATGACGTGCAGCCGCCCGAACCTCTCAACCTCTGGCATTCGCCGCCCTTCGAGCCGGAGGTGCGCGACGGCAAGATTTTCGCCCGCGGCGCCACCGACGACAAGGGGCAGATCACCATGCACCTGCTCGTCGCCGGCGCCATGATCTCTCTGGGCATCCTGCCCGTGAACCTCAAGTTCCTTGTGGAGGGTGAGGAGGAGGTCGGGTCTTTGCACCTTGCCGACTTCATCGCCACGCACAAGGATCTCCTTGCCGCCGACTATGTCGTCATCTCGGACTCCACCATGCTGAGGCCCGGCGTGCCAGCGCTCTGCGTCGGGCTGCGCGGCCTCGCGGGCCTCGAGCTCAGACTTCGCACCGGCGCTCATGACCTCCACTCCGGCAACTTCGGCGGCGCAGTCCCGAACGCGGCCCACGCGCTCGTCGAGCTCCTTTCCACCCTGCATGACAGCGAGGGTCGCGTGGCCGTCGACGGCTTCTACGACGACGTCGTCGACCTGACACCGGCCGAACGGCGCGCCTTCGCCGCGCTGCCCCTCACCGACCGCGAGTTCCTGGACCAGGCCGGCGCCTACAGCCTCTACGGCGAAGGCGGCCACACGACGCTGGAGCGCGTCTGGACGCGCCCGACACTCGAATTGAACGGCATCTGGTCCGGTTTCACGGGCGAGGGCCGCAAGACAGTCATCCCTTGCGAAGCGTCCGCCAAGATCACCTGCCGCCTCGTGCCCTACCAGGACCCCGCCAAGGTGCTCGCCGCCGTGACGAACCACCTGCGCAGCCATTGTCCCGATTCGGCACAGCTCGAGATACTGGACCCGAGCGGCGTCCCGGCCTTCCTTGCCCCGCCGGGCCACCCGGCCCTGCGTGCCGCCGAGCAGGCCCTGCGCGAGGCCTACGGGCACGAGCCGGACATCATCCGCATGGGCGGCTCGATCCCCGTCGTAACCGCATTCCAGGAGCTCCTCGGCCTGCCGACGCTGCTGATGGGCTTCGGCCTCCCGGACGAGAACCTGCACGCTCCAGACGAGCACTTTTCGCTCGAGAATTTCAGTCTCGGCATGCTGTCGCTCTGGCGCTTCTGGCAACTGGCCGCCTGATCGAAGTCGCATCCGGGAGGCTCCCGCCCTGGGAGCCTCCCTTCGTGTCGGCTCCGAGCGCACAGTGCTGCGACAGCGGGATCTGCCGAACCGGGTAGACGCGACGGTGGCGCCGAATGCATTATGACTCGTCCAATCCGGTTTTTATCTATCCTGTCAGGACCAATTACAAGCGTGAACAGCGGGCACCCGGTTCGCGATCGGCTGACCCGGCCCGCTTGGTGGCCTCGGAGCTCAGGCGGAGGCCGACCGGCGCGACCTCGCCGATCGGGCCACGACCGCATGTCTGCCCTGAGCCGAAAAGTCTCTCGCGCGCGCCCACACGGCGCAGCGCACCTTGCGCGAGGCCTGATGGGCGTTGGCCCGGCCAAGATAGGCCACCCGCCGGCACTGCGCGCCCGACTTCGGCCAACCGGCGCCGGACGCGCCAGGATCCTGGTCGCCGAAGGCGAAACGAAACTGCACGAAGCCTTTCGGGAGGCACCAAGATGGCAATCTGGCAGGACTATCTCACCCATCACCGCGACCGCTTCCTGGCCGAGTTCCAGGAGCTTCTCGCCATTCCCAGCGTGTCCACGAATCCCGCCCGGATGACGGATGTGCGACGTGCAGCTGTCTTCACCGCCGATCGCCTGCGCCAGGCGGGCTTTTCAAACGCCGCCGTGCACGAGACGACCGGCCACCCCGTCGTCCTCGCGAGCTGGCTCGAAGCGCCGGGCAAACCCACGGTGCTCGTCTACGGCCACTTCGACGTGCAGCCGCCCGAGCCGCTCGAGCTCTGGACATCGCCGCCGTTCGAACCCGAGGTGCGCGACGGGCGCATCTATGCGCGCGGCGCAAGCGACATGAAGGGCAATCTCATGCTGGCGGTCGCCGCATGCGAAGCCTGGCTGAAGACATCGGGACAGCTGCCGGTGAACGTCCGCTTCCTGCTCGAGGGAGAGGAGGAGGTCGGCAGCGCATCGCTGCCGGACTTCATCACGGCCCACCGGGACCTGCTCCAGGCGGACCTCGCCGTGAGCGCGGACTCGGGCCAGCCCGGCGAGGACCAGCCGATGCTGCTCACCGCCCTCAGGGGACTCACCGGTCTGCAGGTCGACGTGCGCACCGCCCGCACCGACCTGCACTCGGGGCTCTTGGGCGGCATCGCGCCGAACGCCCTGCACGCCATGGTGGAGATCCTCGGCTCGCTGCGCGACAGTGAGGGCCGCATCGCCGTCGCGGGATTCCACGACGACGTTCGTCCCTTGAGCGAGGCGGACCGCCGCGAGATCGCGGACATTCCGGACGACACGCCGCTGCTCCTTGGCTACGCCGGCATCGCGGCGGCGGTCGGCGATCCGGACTACACGCCACGCGAGCGGAACTGGGTGCGGCCGACTCTCGACGTGAACGGCCTCTGGGGAGGCTACGAAGGCGAGGGCAGCAAGACGGTGATCCCCTGCGAGGCGCATGCCAAGATCACCTGCCGGCTCGTGCCCGACCAGGACCCGGCGCGGGTGCAGGAGCTCGTGCGCTCCCACATCCTGCGCCACGCGCCGCAGGGCGCCGAGGTTTCGTTCCAGTCCCTGGCGGGAGGGGCGCTGCCGTACCATATCCCGGACGACCACCCGGGGCAGGCGGCGGCGCAGCGGGCGCTGACGGCCCTCTACGGCAAGCCTCCGCTCCATTACCGCATGGGCGCCTCGGTGCCGATCACGGCCATGCTGCATGCGCTTCTCGGCATCCATACGGTGTCGTACGGCTTCGGCATGTTCGACGAGAACATGCACGCGCCGAACGAGTTCATGCGCCTGCGCAACTTCGAGCTGGGCCAGACCGGTTTTGCCCTGCTGCTCGAGGAACTCGGCCGCCAGCCGCGTCTCGGCGACGCCTGAGGCGTGGCGCGGATCACGTGCCAAGGCACATGGCGCACCCGGGAGAGACGCGAAGGAGCTGCCCCTGCGGGCAGCTCCTCGCTTGTCCATCCGGGACATCCCCTTCAGCCGTGCGCGGCCTCAGGCCAAATTGCGCTCAAGCTCCTGACGCAGCTGGTTCTTTGGCCGGTAGCCGATGATCCGGTCCTTGAGCCGCCCCTCCTCGAACACCGCGAGCGTCGGGATGCTCATGATCCCGTAGGTCGAGGCGATCTGGGGGTTCTCGTCGACGTTCAGCTTGAGAACCTTGATGCGGTCCCCGAGCTCGCTCGCGAGTTCCTCCACAATCGGAGAGACCATACGGCAAGGGCCGCACCACTCGGCCCAGAAGTCCACCAACACAGGGCGATCCGCGCCCAATACCTCCGTGGCGAAGCTGTCCTCCGTCACGTTGCTGACCGCAGCACTCAAACCATTCCCTCCCAGCAATGCGTTACCCCCGGGGGTAGCGCGTCGTATTGACATGCTACGCCCGCGCCGCGCCACGGTCAAGGCGCCGGTGCACCGCCCAGGAAGTCTGCGATCGCCTGCGCTATGCCGGGAATGGCTGCCGCGGCTTCCTGCGGCGTCGCTTGCGGTCCTCCGACATCGAGCGTCAGCATGGTGGGAGAAATCTGCTGGTTGAGGCGGTCGCTCGAGCGCACGACGCCGACGAAGACCTTGGGCAGCGACGTCTGGAGATAGGCGCCGAGGCTGCGCGCGAGCGCGAGGTTTTGTGCCGCGCGCGGCTGCGGCAGATTGGTGCCGGTGCCGACGACGAGCGTGACGCTCGCCACCTGGCGACCGTTCGCATCGATCGTCGGCGGCACCGACGGGAAGGTGGGGCGCTCGACGTCGAGCACGATCGCGAGCTGCGGCTGCGCCTTCAGGATGTTTTGCGCGACAACGTACGACTTGAGGTAGACGCCGAGTTCGCCTTCGCTGTCGTTCCTCTGCAACGATGCGATTGTCGGCACGCCGTCGGCGGCAAGATCCTGGCCCAGGCTCTCGACGAGGCCGAGCACATCGCGCGAGCTTTCGCTGCTCGTCGGGGGCGGCGCGTTCTGGGAGGCGGGTCGGCCCACGAAGGCGGCGAGACCTTCCGTGGCATAGAGGCCCACCAGCGGTGTGCCGCTGCCGTATGTGCGCATGTTGTCGGGCAGTTTTTTCGGCGTGCTGGCTGCAGCCTTCGGCAGGGCGCCGAGCCAGGCGCTCCAGGACACGGAGCCCGCCTTCGCGGCGCCTGGCGTGAAACCGAAGCCGGCAAAGGCGCTCTCGAATATGCTGGCCGGATCATGGGGGATGATGCCGACGAGGGCATAGAGCGAGAGCGAGGCGACCTGCGCACTCGCCAGCCCGAACGGACCCGTGGCCGGACGCATGCTGCCGAGCGTCGGCAGTCCTTCGCCGAGAAGGTAGCGCAGGCTCGACGCCGGCAGAGGCAGACTGCGGTTCACGGCCTGGCTGCTCCAGGCGTCCCCGGCGAGCGTGGGCACGACGGCCGGTCCGTGTGCGTAGAGCATCAACCCAAGGAGGAACAGCAGCGGCACGCTGGCCTGCCGCAAGGAGACGCGCGCTAGGCTGCGAAGGTCGCGTAGCTGCAAACGAGCCACCTCCCTACGGCTCTATGCCCAATCACCTCGCACCAGAAGCCGCCTCGCCCACCGCATGGACTTCCCTTGTCCGCCAAGCCATGCTAGAATGCCATGTCGGAGGTGGAGACGCTTGGCCAACATCAAGTCCGCAAAGAAGCGGGCGGCACTGGCGGAGGTGCGGCGGCTCAGGAATCGTGCCGTACGTTCCACGGTGCACACGGCGGTCCGGCACTTCGAGCGGGCTGTGGCCACTGGTGCGGGGGCTTCCGAGCAGGAGTTCCGGGAAGCCTGCCGTCAACTCGATCGGGCGGTGACCCGCGGCGTGCTGCATCGCAACGCTGCCGCCCGAAAGAAGTCGCGCCTCGCCAAGAAGCTTTCGCTCTCGTCCTGAACCGTGTGCAGGGCCGCCCCCGAACGTTCGGGGGCGGCTTTGCCGTATGCCTGGCCCGATATCCTCTGGCCCTTCAGCGCCCCGCCATGGCGACGCGCAGGAGACCAACCTCCAGCGCCACCGACGGCCTGCCGCCGGATTTGAGCGCGACATCGCAGCGCAGAAGCTCCTTGAAGGCCTGGGCGATGGCCGCCTCGCTCCAGCGTGGCGCCGCCTCGCCGAGCTTCTGGGCAACAAAGGGATGTGCTCCGAGCAGCTTGGCGAGTTCCGCGGCCGAGCGGCCGGCGGCGAGTTCCGCCCGCGCGGAGGCGAGCTGCCGCATCTGTCGCGCCACAAGCGCCAAGAGGCCGAGCGGCGCCTCTCCGTGCGACGTCAGGTGTTGAACGGCCTGCGCCACTCCCCCCGGACGCCGCTGGAGGATCGCATCGGTCAGGGCGAACACCCGCATCTCCGCCTGCGGCGGAGCCGCCCAGGCGGCAATCTCGGCAGAGACCGGCCGATCCCCCGCGCTGGCCAGGGCCGCCACGGTCAGGGCGGTCGCGAGGCCGTCGACATCGAGGCCGCTCTCGAGAAACGCCCGGCTGGCCGCAGGCGCAAGCGTCACATCCTCCCTGTGCGCCAGTTCGCCGAGCCATGCCGGCAGGTCGCGTCCCACCTCCGCGGCGAGCAGCCAGCCGCGCTCGCCAGCCCTGCGCAGAGGCGCGAGCCTGCGGTCCGCCTCCGACGCCCAGACGAACAGCGTTGCCCCGAGGGGCGGTCGCTCGGCATAGTCGAGGAGCGCCTTGGCCTCCAGCCCGCGCTCGCGGGCGCCTCGGCCCTCCGCGCCGGTCAAGGCGCCGCAGCGCCAGGCGGCCACGAGCCTGCGGTCCCCGAAAAAGGATGGCGTCGCCGCGAGGTCGCACGCCTCACGCAGTTGCCCATCGCCAAAGCCGACCCGCTCCACCTCATCCTCGCGTCCTTCGGCCAGCACGGAGAGCGCCATCTCTGCGAGCTTGGCCGACGGGCCGATGCAGACGACCAGGGGAGCTCCGCGCAGGTCCCCTGCCGCCTTCAGAAACTCCCGCGGGCCCATGTGCACCGCCCTCCCTGCACTGGAGCGCCCTTCTCCTGGCCGCGCCGTCTCCCCCACTCTAGCATGAAGCGCCGCGCGACTGCTCTCATGAGCTCGCGCGGCGCCTCCCGTGTTTTCGAAACTAGGCCGTGGTCCTGTGCTCACGGCGGAGCGCATGCTGGACCGCCGCTCGCATGGCGGCAGCGGTGTACGGCTTCGGCACGACATCCGCGATGCCGAGACGCTCGATCTCGTCGCTGCCAAGTCCATCCATGCGACCGCTTGAGATCAGGATGGGCAGGTCGGGATCGAGCTCGCGCAGATGCCGCCCCGCCTCCTCTCCACCCATGCCGCCCGGCACCGTCAGGTCCAGGATCGCGAGCTGGAACGGGCGATCTGCGCTGCGCGCCTGGCGGAACAGCGTGAGAGCGGCGTAGCCGTCCGCCGACTCGCTGACGTCATAGTGGGCATGCTCCAGGATGCGACGCGCCACGGCGCGCACCGGCTGTTCGTCATCCATGAGCAGGATGCGTGGCCTGATGCCTGCCTCGGGCGCGGGTGGCTGCAGCGGCAGTCTGAACCTGAGCGCCTGTCCGCCGCTCGTCGCCTTGATGTTCACCCGACCGCCGAGGGATGCCAGGAGGCGATGCAGCCGGCCCTGGGCCAGCTGGACGTCGTCGTCCTGCTCGCCCCGACCTCCGGACCAGCCGATGGCTATCTCGATCTCCGCGGGCGTCTCTCCTGGCGCAACATCGGCCTGCAGCCAGACAGGGCTGTGCTCGCCGATGAGGCCGAACACGGCATGGCCCGTGCGCACCACGAGCCGCCGCAGAAGCCTCGGCTCGATCTCCCTCAGGGCCTGGCGCACTGCCGCCGACACCGTCCAACCGGCGATTGGCCACTTTGCCGAGAGCGCCAGCGGCTCAGATCGGCCCGTGAGAGCCGCGGTTCGCAGGCGGCCCGGCAGACCCTCCGTAATACGTTTGGCCTCAAGCGCGCCCGCCTGTGCCGTCAGAAGGAGTTCCGCAGTCTGACCGTCAGCCTCCTCGACGGCCATGCTGAGGCTGCCGAGGAGGACACTCAGGGCGTTGTTGTATTCGTGCACGAGACGGCGGCTCTCCCGCTGCACCCAGGCAGGCGGACCCTCCTGCCGCTCGTCGGCGGGCTGCGCGCGGACGCGGCACAAGACCCCCGCGATGCGGCCCTCGGCGTCTCGGATCGGCTTCATGTCGAGGCGCCCCTGCCGGGCCTGTCCCGCAGCAGCGCACAGAGGCAGAGCCGTGTCCTCCATGCCACTTCCGTGCAGGGTGACATCGATGCCCTCGCGCAATGTGGAGAGACAGCTCTCCGGCGTACCCTGGATCTTCCCGGCAACCCCCATCCCCTTGCGCAGCCCGAGCAGGGCGACGGCGTGCGCATTCGACTCCGCGACCACGCCATCGGACCCGAAAACCACCACGGCGTCCTGGGCCTGCTGGAAGGCGTGCCTCAGAAGTACCGCGCCCCGTCTCTCACGCACCTCGTCCAGGGACTCGCTCGCTGCCGGCCCTGGGTTGCCCCAGAGCCACCCCTGCTCCAGGGTCGTCGTGCGTCTTCCCGCCTTGCTGCCCCTTCTGCGGCCCGGGGAAGCGGTGCTCATCACGATCCCCTCTCTCGTATGCGGGGTGCCGGCAGAAACCAACAAGGATTGCCGTCGCGCCGCAAGGAATTGCGGCTTGGATTCAGGATAGATCGGTCAATTTGGCACCGCGTGTCGAACGGGAGCGTGTCGAACGATTTCGCCCCGGGAGATCCGGCTCGCGTGCGGGAGGTTGGTCCATGTTCGTGTCGTATCCTGGCGGCCTGTGGCTCCAGTCGTCCCTTCTCTGGCAGACCCAATGCGCAGTCATGGCGTCGCAAGGCGCCGTCCTCGTAATGGACCCGGGATTCTTCCCGCACGAGGTGCAGGCGGCCCGAGAATGCGCGGCCAACGCCGCCGCGGTCGCTGGCGAGCGTCTGCTCGTCCTGAGCCACAGCGACTTCGATCACATCGTCGGCGTGCCCTCGTTCCCCGACTGGACAGTCGTCGCATCGTCCCGCTGGGATCGGCGCAACGAGCGCAGGGCCCGCCAGGCCCTGCGCTCGTTCGACGAGGGATACTACATCGTCCGCGACCGTCCCCTCACCCGGCCGGTCCGCCCGGACCGGCCCATTCAGCGCGACGGCGAGGAGCTCGCCGGTTGTCGCTTCTACCTTCTGGCTGGTCACACGCGCGACGGACTCGCCTGCTACCACCCGGGCAGCGGAGCCCTGATCGTCGGCGACTATCTCTCGGACTGCGAGTTCCCCTTCATCTACGTGAGCGCCATCGCCTACCGCGAAACCCTGGCGAAGCTCGCCCGCCTGGCGGAGGACCTGGTCCCGTCCCTGCTCGTCTCCCAGCACGGCCAGCCCGCGGTCGGCAGAGATGCCATCAGGCGGCGCCTCGAGGAGTCGTCAGACTACCTCGAGCGCCTGATCGGTGCGGCGACTACCGCCGGCAGCGCGGCAGAACTCGAGCGCGCCACGCGCAACGCCTGGCGCGCGGGGGTGCCAGACGCCATCCGCGGCTCCCACCGCCGCAATGCGCGCATTGCCTGGCGCGAATTCCACACCTAGATCTCGAGCACGATCTTCCCCATCGCTCCCGTAGCCATGACCGCCGCATGCGCCCGGGCCGCGTCGGCCAGCGGGAAACTCTGCGCGACGACGGGCCGCAGCCATCCGGCTGCGAGGCCCGCCCCAAGCCGCAGGTGGATGCGGCGCAGCGCCTGGGGCGGTGTCTGGAAGAGCAGCAGGCCCCGTACCGCGCCACCCGTGCGCATCAGGTCCCGGGGATTCACCTCGACGGGTCCGCGCGATCCGATCACCACGATGGTCCCGCCAGGGGCCAATTGAAGCAGGTCGCGGCCGAGGTTGCGGTCCGCGGCCATCTCGAGGATCGCGTCGAAGTTCCGGCCGCCGAAGGCCGCACGCGCCTCGTCGTAGGAGCCGTGCGCCACCGCTGCGGCTCCCATCTCCCGCAACATCCGCCGTCCGGCCTCGCTCGACGAGGTGGCCACCACATCGATGCCGAGCCCGCGGCAAATCTGCACCGCCGCCGTGCCGACGCCACCGCTGCCGCCGTGCACGAGCGCGAGGTCTCCCGCCTGCAATCCCGCCAGGTCGATGGCTCGGAGGGCGGTCGCGTAGGGCACGCCAAGCGCGGCACCCTGGCCGAAGCTGATGCCGTCGGGCAGTGGGTGCACGCCGCCGCCGGGGCAGAGCGCGTACTCCGCGTAGCTTGGGCAGCCGGCGACGTAAACGCGCTGACCTGGCTGAAAGTCCTCGAGCCCCGCGCCGACTTCAGCCACGACGCCCGCGCCGTCGCCGCCAGGCGTGTACGGCAGACTCGGCAAGGGATCGTAGTTGCCGGATCGGATGTAGGTCTCGACAGGGTTGACGCCAGCTGCGTGGATGCGCACGAGCAGCTGGCCGGGGCCCGGAGTCGGCACTCGGGTCTCCTCGATCTGCAGAACCTCGGGACCACCGAAGCGTCGTACAACGATCGCCTTCATCTCAGTCCTCCTTCTTCGCGGAGTCGAGCGGCGGTTGCTCCGCCACAGGGTCCACCAGCGCAAGAAGCAGGCGTGCGAGCTCCTTCGGCGCCTCCGCAGGCGCCCTGTGCCCGCACGCGATCTGGTCGACGGGGACGCCCTCCGCGGCGAGGGTTCGGATCGCATCCGCGATGGGACGGTAGAACGGCAGCGGCGCGCGTGCCGTGCACTCCACCACCCTGCGCGGCACGCGCGGCGGGTGGCGCAGGAGGAGCGGCTGCATCAGTGTCGCGAGCGGCTGCTCTCCGAGGCGCATGTCCTCGGGCGGCAGCGGCGGGCTTAGGCGCCAGCCCTCGCCATAGGCCCGGGCTTCGCCCACCAGCTGCTCGGCGATGGGGGTGTCACGGAAGAGGTCCAGGAGCGACTGCCCACTCTGCGGCAGGTACGGGTCGAGCAGGACCAGCAGGCGGATGCGCTCCGGCGCGTCATCGGCGACGCCCGTCGCAACAATGGCGCCATAGCCGTGTCCGACCAGCACCACGTCCTGGAGGTCTTCGTAGACCAGGGTCTGCAGAACATCCTGGCGATGGAGCGCGAGATCGACGCCGCGATGGCCAAGATGCCGGCGCTCGCCGAGTCCGGTCAGCGTCGGCCGGTAGACCTTGTGGCCGGCCGAGATAAGCGCCTGGGCAACCTCGTAAAAGGCCCAGCCGCCTTCCCATGCGTCGTGGCACAGCACGAACGTGGCCAAGCAATCCTTCCTTCCCCCTGGGATGACTCCTGGTTCCGCTTGGTTCGTGATCAGCACCTAAGGCCCCTGCGTCTGGTCTCCCCGGCGGCGGGCAGAGGTGGTACACCAGAGGTGCAGGAGCCCGCCGCGACGAGGGCCCTTGCGCGAGGAGGCGCATCCGCATGCAGTCCGTCTACGTCCTCGTGGTCCTGGTGCTCGTGTTGCTCGTTCTCTCGGCCCGCATCGTGCAGCAGTACCAGAAGGGCGTGCTGTTCCGCCTGGGGAGGGTCGTTGCAGTGCGCGAGCCCGGCTTCACCCTCATCATCCCGTTCGTCGACGTGCTGCGGCGCGTGTCGCTGAGGATTCGCACCATGCCGATCCAGTCGCAGGGTATCATCACGAAGGACAACGTCAGCGTCGACATCTCGGCCGTGGCCTACTACCGCGTGACCGACGCGGTCAAGTCGGTGGTCGCGATCGAGGATGTCGACGCAGCCATCAACCAGATCGCGCAGACCACCCTGCGCAAGGTGGTCGGCCAGCACATGCTGGACGACATCCTCGCCGAGACCGAGAGGATCAACGCCCAGATCGCCGATATCCTGGATCCCCTGACGCGGGACTGGGGCGTCGCCGTCACGCTCGTCGAGCTGAAGGACATCCAGCTCCCGGATGCCATGAAGCGCGCCATGGCCCGCCAGGCCGAGGCGGAACGCGAGAAGCGGGCCAAGATCATCGCCGCGGAGGGCGAGTTGCTCGCGGTCGACGCCCTGAGCCGGGCAGCCGACATCATGGAATCGCATCCCGTGAGTCTGCAGCTGCGCACCTTGCAGACGCTGGCGGAGATCGCCGTCGACAAGAACTCGACCGTCGTCTTCCCTTCTCCCCTGATGAGCACGATCCAGGAGGTGGGTGCGTTCCTGCGTCACGAGCGCGAGGGGATGGCCGGGGCAGGCGCTGCCCGCCCTGGCGGCGAGGGATGAACCACGCGGTGCCCGGGCTTGCCATGCCTGTCCCTCTTGCGTAGGCTCGAGCCATGAAGATCACGTTCTACCTCGACGTGCTGTCGCTCTGGTGCCTTTACGCCATGCGCTCGGTCGAGAGGCTGCAGATGGAGTTCGGCTCGACGATCGAGGTGTCCTGGCAGGCGGCGCCGATCCGCGGTGACAGACCCCTCGGCTACGGCCGGGAGCAGGAGCGATGGTTCTACAGGCGGGCCGAGGCGATCACAGGCAGCGCGCTCGAGCCGGACTGGCTTGAAGGCCCGCTCACAGGTACGCGCGAAGCCAACCTCGCCGCTCTGGCCGCCGCGCATCTGGGCCGGCGCGGCCTTGAGGTCCCCGCTGCCTTGATGCGCGCCGCCATGGAGGAAGGCCGGCATGTTGCACGGCGCCAGGAGGCCGCCGTGATCGCCGCGGCGGCTGCAGGTCTCGATCCCTACGAGCTCGAGGGAGCCATGGACGAGGCGGCGGTGATCGATCGCCTCCGGCAGGGCAACGCCGAACTGGCGTCGTACGGCGTCGACCAGCGCCCGACGCTCGTCTTCGAGAACGTCATCCCGGACCGGGCCATCCTCTCCGGTGTCTGGGCCTACGAGCCGATGGCGGCTCTCGTGCAGGCGATGGTGCGGGACGAAGAGCGCTTCCTCGCCTTCAACCGTGAGCACCCGGAGCCCTAGTCCCGGGACACGCAAGCGGCCGGGTGGGGATGTGCCCCTCCCGGCCGCTTCGTGCTGCGCGCGAAAGGCCGACCTGTCCCAGCCCCAAGGCCTGACGCACGCGGCGCGGTAAGTCAATCCCCGCTCGCGATCTCCTCCCAGGAGTCCTCCGCTGCCTCGCGCGCCGCCGTCTCCACCACGGCCTGAAGTTCCTCGCGCCGGTAGGGCTTGGGCAGCACGCCCTGAAAGCCGTACGCTTTGTGATCGCCCATGACCGCATCGTTCGAATAGCCGGTCGATGCGATCAGGCGGATGTGCCTGTCGATCTCGCGTATGCGCGCGCCAGCCTCGCGTCCGCCCATGCCGCCGGGGATCGTGAGGTCGAGAATGGCGACGTCGAACGGCCGGTCCGACGCGACCGCCTCGCGGCACGCGGCCACCGCCTCCGCACCGTCGCGCACCAAGGTCGCCTCATGTCCCATGCGCCGCAGCATCTCGCCCGAGGTGCTGAGAATCTCGCGCTCGTCGTCCAGCAGGAGTACGCGGCAGGCCCGGCTCCGACCGCGGAGGTGGCCTCCGACCGCATCGGGTTCCGACTGGGCTCGGGGCAGATACACGTGGAAGCGCGTGCCCTCCCCCTCCTTCGAATGCACCCGGATGTGACCGCCGTGCCGGCGTACGATCGACCAGCAGGTGGCGAGGCCGAGGCCGTGCCCTTCCGGCTTCGTGGTGAAGTAGGGCTCGAAGATGTGTTCGAGGTCGCCCGGCGCGATGCCCAGACCATGATCCCCGATCTCGAGGTGCACGTAGTCCCCCGCCTGCATCGGCGGCATGAGGCCAGGTTCGGCGTGGACGTTCTCCGCGCGCACCTCGACGACGCCGCCCTCGGGCATCGCCTGCGAGGCGTTGAGGACGATGTTGGAGATGACCTGGTAGATCTGTCCCGGATCGGCCTCGACGGACCAGAGATTCTCAGGCAGGCGCAACTGCACCTTTGCGAGCGATCCCTCCAGGACATAGCCGGACGCGTCGGTGAGCAGTCCACCCAAGGCAAGGCTGCGCGTCACGGGTGCGCCGCCACGCGAGAAGGTCAGGAGCTGGCGCGTCAGCCCGGCCGCCTGCTGGCAGGCATGCTCGGCGCTCTCGAGCAGGGCGTCGCCTTCGGAGCCCGGCACGAGATCCGCCCGTGCCAGCGAGAGGTTGCCGAGGACGATGGTCAGCATGTTGTTGAAGTCGTGGGCGATGCCGCCAGCGAACACGCCCAGGGCCTCGATCCGCCGCACCTTGAGGATCTCGTTCTGCGCCCGCCGGATGTCGGAGAGATCGCGCAGGGCGTAGAGCACACCGGGGCTGCCTCTCTCGCGCCAGGGCATGGCCTCGAGGAGGCAGTAGAAGCGGCGTCCCTGCCTCGTCTCGATGAGACGCTGCACGTGCCCGACGGCCTCGCCGCGTCGCACCGCCTCCGCCACCTGACCTCTCCCCGGCTTGATCTCGTCCTCTTCCCAGTTGAAGAGCCTGAGCTTGCCGTAGAGCAGTTCACCGTCGACGTTGCGGTCGCCCACCTCGAGGCCGAACCGATCGCGTGCCGTCCGGTTGACGTAGGCGAGCGTGCCCGATCCATCCTCCAGCAGGATGGCATCGTTGAGCATTTCGAGAGCGCCGAGGAAGCTCTGCTCGAGCCGCTGGCGCTCCTCCTGCTCCTCGTGGCGCTCTGTGACATCGACAAACAGCGCGACAGCGCCAGCCACGCGCTCATCCACCTGCATCGGCGCCACCGTGAAGTCGAGAACGATTTCCTGGCTGCCACGGCGCCGCAGAACGGTGTCGTGCCCCCGCTGCGTCTCACCGCTGGCGAGCGCGGCGCGCACCGCCGAAGTGATGCGCAAGGCGAAGTCTTCCTCCCGCGTGGCACGGCGCATCACGGCGGCCACCATCTCTCCTGCGACGCGCTCGGCCGGCAGATCGAGCATCGCGAGGGCCGCCTCGTTGGCGAACACGACCCGACCGTCTGCGTCGATTCCCACCACGCCTTCGCCGAGCGATCTCAAGATCAGATCATCGCGCCGGTCCATCTCGCGCTTCCTGCGTTCGGCCATGATCAGTTGCGTACGGTCGACGAGATGAAGGACAATCTCGCCGCCCGCACGCTTGGATGCGGTGCCCTCGAAGTGCCGCCAGTCCGCATGCGCGTGGCGCAGGCGCACGGCCAGGCGCCGGCTGCCCTGCACTTCGCCGTCGGTTGCGGAAGAGAAGTCCACCCAGTCCTCGGGGTGAAGGATTCCCGCAAGGGGCTCCTCCCGCAGCGACTGGCTCGGATAGCCGAGCAGCTGTTCGACCGACGGGCTCAGGTATCGGATCTGGCCCTGCGGCCGAAGTACCAGGACGAGATCGAGCGAATCCTCCACGAGGATGCGGAAGCTCTGCCAGTGGAGGCGCTGGTGCCGCCAGACCTCGTAGTCGACAAAGAAGAGGAGGCCGGCCACGACGACCGCGGCAATCAGCATCTGATGGCGGAGGTCTGGCGCCATGAAGAAGGGTGCCAGGCTTAGCGCCTTGTCGCCGGGGAGCCCCAGGACGCGCGTCAGTTCCGCGAGGCCGAGCGCAGTGCCCAGCGAGATCGCCGCCAGCGCCCGCCGCTTGCCCCCCGGATGCGGTACCGCGTCGGCGACGCGCGAAGCGCCGACGAGACCGAACCAGACGATGAACCCAGCCAGCAGCGTCTCGAGGACAAAGCGCACGATGACGCGTGCGGCATCATAGTCGAGAGCGGCGCGGGGCAAGGCGATGGCAGCGCCGATCGCGAGCGCGGCGAGCGGCGTCGTCCAGAAGCCGGTGCGGCGCAGCGCCGCGATCGTGAACCAGGTCGTCAGGATGCCGACGATCCCGTCGATGAACAGGGCCTCCGCCCCAACGCCCTCCTGGATGGGATCGCCGGTAGCAAGTGTGAAGACGATTCGGCTGGCCCATAGTCCCGCCGTCAGGGCCACGGCGGCTGGAAGGATCAGAGCCTCTGTCGTGGCGACGGGATCCGTGCTCGTCCGACGCACGTCGAACGCCGCCCATACGCCCAGCCACGACATGGCGAAGCCCCAGAGGAAGAGAAGCAGGTTCAGGTTCAAGCGACCAGCCTTCCATCTGCCAATTCCTGTCGGATGACGTCCGATCAGGATGTGCAGCCTTTACGCTACTCTCACTCCCCGTCGAGCATTGTCGAAGTATAGTCGCCAACTAAAATTTCAGACAGGCCTGCGCGGTGCCATGCGACAAGGGCCCCGCCATGGGCTCTAATCCGGCCAAGGGCGGAGCTGGGCCTCGATCTCGCGGCGACGGGGCTCGAGGAACGGCGGCAGCGCAAGCTTCTCACCCAGGTGATCCTCGGCCTCGTCGATTGCAAAGCCGGGTCCGTCTGTGGCCAGTTCGAAGAGGATGCCGCCGCGGTCCCTGAAATAGATCGAGCGGAAATAATGGCGATCGATGATGCCGGAGGTCCGGATGTGCGCCGCTTCGAGCCGCGCGAGCCAGGCCCGTTCGGCTTCGTCGTCCACCACGCGCAGCGCTAGGTGGTGCACCCCGCCGCGACCGAGCCGCTCCCGCGGGAGATCGGTGCGCTCCGCCACGTGGATCTCCGCCCCCGCCCCTCCCTCGCCTGTCGCAAAGACCTCGACATCCCTCTGGCCTACGGCCTCGGAGGGGTAGCTGCCGGCCGGGTGGAAGCCGAGCACTTCCGTCAGCACGTGCGCGGTGTGCTCGAGCCGCGCCACGGTCAGGAAGATCGGTCCCAGCCCGCGAATGGCGTGCCGGAGCGGCACATCCCCCGCCGTCCGGGGCACGCCTCCCCGCACGCCCGCGCCCCGGTCCGCCACGAGCATCAGGCGCTGGCCCTCGAAGTCGCGGAAGGGCAAGACCCGCCAGGAACCCATCCGGACTGCCTCACCTGCCGCCACCCCGATATTCTTGAGACGTTCCCGCCAGAACGGGAATGACGTCTCGTCCGCGATGCGCAGGCCGACACCGGAGATGCTGCCGGTGCCGGGCTCAAGCCGCGCGAGACGAGGCACTTCGAAGAACGTCAGATCGGTGCCTGGGCTCCCCTGGGCGTCTGCGTAGAAGAGGTGGTAGCAGGACGGGTCGTCCTGGTTCACCGAGCGCTTCACGAGTCGCATGCCGAGGTCCCGCGTATAGAAGGGCAGGTTGCGGTTCAGGTCTGCCGTAAGCGCGGACACGTGATGGATGCCTCGCAGCTCGCTCGCCAAGTGGATGCCCCCCAGGAGGTTACGCTATGTATAACATAGCGTAACCTCCTCACCTGCTCAAGGAGCGTCGGCACCCCTCAGTGGGCCGGTTCGTTGTGGTGACTGTGCAGGTGCAGCTGTGACTCGAGGAACATGTGATAGAAGAGCTCGACGACGCCGACCGCGACCCCCAGCACGAGCGCCTGCCCGAGGGAGATCGTTGCTACCTGGGCCCGCGCGGGATTGAGGAGCGCCATGGTAGCGGAGATCGTCACTGCGGACAAGACGACGTCAGCGATCGCAGCGACGACATTGCCGTACATGCGGAGCACGACCAGGTCGCCGATCAGATAGCCGACGACCGCCACGATCGCGGCGTAGAGCCACACGGGTTGGAACACGAGGCCGAAAACGCCGAACATCACCGAGATCACCAGCCAGACGGCTAGGAACTTCACCAGCAGGAGCATGGTCTGCTTCATCCCCGACCCCACCTTTCTGGCTCTGGCCCCTAGCTTGCCCACACGATGCGGTTGCGTATCGCCCTGCAAACGGCCGAGCGCATGGCGTGTGACGCTGCAGAGCTTCAGATGGCCCGCTCAAGTCCTGCACTCTGCGACGGCGACGGGCTCTGTGTCAGCGTCGGCGCCTTTGTCGCAGCCATGCCCCAAGACTCGCTTTCACGATGTACCTCTCCCGTAAGACGCCTCGGTTGCCAAGCGCTCGTTTCAAAGTCCAAGACCCTTACTGCCTGCTTGTGTGGTTCGCGCCCAGTCGCGCACGACGCTGCTTAGGCGCCAGAACCGTGACATCTCCACCCCCGAGCTGATCCGCAACGCTCTTCGATCCAGAAACGAGCGACGTCGATCCGCTATGGCGAAGTCGGGCTGATATCTGCCGAACTGACGGGGATGCCGGCTGGCGCCGAAACGTCACACCATCTTGGGGCAGTCCGTCACTTCGTCTTGTGCCAGGCCAGCGGACATCTCGCGACATCCGAGCGCAAGGGAACTGCGCGGAGCGGCTCGACCTCCCGGTCAACTCGATGGAAGAGGCCCGCCGGCTGCGTTTCGGCCGCCGCGTGATCATGCAGAGGCACGATCATATGCCGAAGGGCTGCGCCGCTATCGTCGCGACGCAGCCCCTATTGTTGTTGCACAAAGGAGCCGGAAAAAAGTGCGGCTGGACCTCAGGCCAGCTTGAAACCCGCCAGTGCCTGCTGCATCGCCTGGCCGGCCAGACTCAGCGAGCGCGCCGTCTCCTGGACGCGCCCGATCGCGTCACCGAGCGCATCCTGCGATGCGAGAATCTGCTGCGCCATCTGCGCCGTCTCCTCCGAACCGACCGCCACCTCCGAGATGATGCCGTCGACCGATCCGGCTGACGCGGACATCTCCTCGGCCGCCGCACTCGTCTCTTCCGTGATGGCGGAGATGTCGGCCATCGTCCGCGCGATCGCACCACTCAGC
This sequence comes from Clostridia bacterium, assembly GCA_027420455.1. GTDB lineage: Bacteria > Bacillota > Sulfobacillia > JAJZYS01 > JAJYTV01 > JAJZQO01. The sequence continues at coordinate 41,862 of DAIBJA010000023.1, forward strand.
TCGTCCACACCGCGCGCCAGCGTGAGTACGGGACCCAGCTGTTCGCTCGCCGCGTTGATCGCTTCCTCGACGCGTGCGAAGGCACCCTGCACGGCGCTCCCGGTGGCCGCCAGCCGTTGGACGTGGCTGGCGCTGTCCTCGGCGGCGCTACGCGTCTCCTGAGCCGAGCGGATGATGTCCGCCACGAGCCCATCGATCTCCGCTACCGCCGCCTTGGTACGGTCCGATAGCGTGCGCACCTCATCTGCCACCACGGCGAAGCCCTTGCCGTGCTCACCGGCCCTGGCCGCCTCGATCGCGGCGTTGAGCGCGAGCAGGTTGGTCTGGGCAGCGATGTCGCCGACGAGGTTCGTGACCTCCGCGATGCGCTTGGCCTGTCCGTCGAGAGCCGCCATGAGGTCGCGTACACGCATGGTGCTCTCGCCCACCGCCGTCTCGACCTGCGCCGCCTCGGCTACCGTAGCCTGGCCGGATGCGACGGCCGCGCGCTCGTCCTCCGCCACCGTTTCCACCGTGGCGAGAGCCTGCGCCATGTCCTTCGTGCGGCCGGCGCTATCCTCACTTGCCGCGGAGAGGTCGTTCGTCCGCACGGCCTGCTCCTGTGCGCCGTGGGCGACCTGCTCGATCGCCACGCGCAGTTCGTGCACCGTTCGGGCGGCATCCTGCGTGCCCGAGTGCTGCCGCACGGCAGCCTGCGTAACCGCAGTGACCGCCTCGCGCACGCGCTGCACCACCTCGTCCGACCGTTGGGCAGCAGCCAGCAGCACCTCGCTGCCGTGTGCGATCTCTCTTGCGCTGCGAATCATCTGGCCCGTGAGCGCACGCAGGTTCTTCACCATCTCGCCCGCCGCATCGCCGAGGCGCGTCGTCTCATCCTGGCCGGAGAAGTGCGGCGGCTCCGTCGAGAGGTCGCCGGCGCCGACGCGCTCCATGGCCGTGACGACCTGCCCCAGGCGCGACGCCACGTAGCGCGCGAAGAACACGCCGAGCGGCAGAGCCACTGCCACGGCGACGAGGCCGACGAGCGCGGTCCAAAGCCGCATCAGCTGCGCCAGATGCAACAGTGCCAGACTTGCGAGTCCGACGAAGTTCTTGTCTGTCGCGTCGGCCGTGGCGACGTCGAGCAGGTGGTCCTCTGCTGCCGCCGCCGCCGCACCCGAGTTGAAGATGAGCCTTCGGCCAGCCTGCTGCTGTCCCGCCTGGATCTGGGCGACGCCCGCGTTCCCATCTGCGACGAAGGTCTGCTGCCGGGCCTCGATCGCCCGTACGTCGCCGGTCACCCTGGGGATGCCAAGCGCCTCGGCGGCCTTCACGTCCTGTGCGAACTGGGTCACATCCGCCTGGTAGACACTGAGGTTCTGGCCTGGGTTGTCGCCCAGGGCGTAGAGCTTGACCGCGCCGCGCAACTCGTAGAAGTTGGCCCGCATGTCGGCGATCGTGGCGGCCGCCTTGTTGTAGAGGAGAATCTGGCCCGCGTCGCCCGAGACGATGCCGAGAATGACGAAACCGCTGACCGCAAACACGGCAATGACAAGCGACGCCGCGATGGCCGTAGCCATGATCTTCTGCCCGAACGTTCTGAGCATCCTGTGACCCCCGGTTTTTCGCCCGTTGCCTTAGCGAAGAGACTTGTCCCGATTCTGCCTTGACCATGGTCCACTCGTCCAGATGTAATATCAAAGGTGCACCACATGGATTCTAAAATTGGTCCATATAGAGCATTCACATGTATCGAGCCATAGAGAAAACTTCCTTCCGCCTTACCTCTTTGGCATCTACTATATTGATCTAACAGTTTATAGACGCGCTGTCTTGACACATCCAAGGTCGGCAGGGAGAGGCATCGTCGCCTGATTCCTGGCCGCCTTTTGCGCGACCGCCAGCACTTTCGCATGCACGACTCCACCAAAAAAGGGGGCCCGAAGGCTCCCCTTTTTGCTCACGTTCACCAAAGTCCGGCTTTAGGACGGGATGCCGTGCAGATACCGCGCGGCCCGCACAACGTGACCCGCCAGGACGGAGGACGTCACCGCGCCGACGCCGCCCGGCACCGGTGTGATATGTGACGCCTTGGGCGCGGCCGCGTCGAAGTCGACATCGCCGCAGAGCTTGCCTTCCTCGTCGACGTTGATACCGACGTCGATCACCACGGCTCCCTCCGAGACAAAGTCCGCCGTCACCATCTTGGCCTTGCCCGCGGCAGCGATCAGGATCTCTGCGTTCCTGCAGGTCGCCGCCAGGTCCTTCGTCCTCGTGTGGCAGACGGTGACGGTGGCGTTCTGCTTGATGAGCAGCATGGTGAGCGGCTTGCCGACCACCATGCTCCTGCCGATCACCGTGACGCGCTTGCCCTGCACGTCGATGCCATAATGCCGCAGCACGTGCATCACGGCCTCGGCCGTGCACGGGGCATAGCCGGTCTCGTCGCCGGAGAAGACCTTGGCGATGTTGGGCGCGCCCATGGAGTCGATGTCCTTGAGCGGGTCGATCATCCGCTTGACGGCTTCCTCATCCAGATGCCTCGGCAGCGGACGGAAGAGCAGGATGCCGTGAATGCCGGGGTTCTGGTTCACCGCGGCGAACCCCTGCTCGAATTCCTTCTGACCTATCGTCTCAGGGAACTCGAACACCTGGCAGCCGATCCCGACGCTCTCCATGCGCTTCATGGCGCCGCGCTCATAGGCAAGATCGTCGGGCCGCGCTCCCACGCGGACGATGGCCAGCGTCGGCGCGACGCCGCTCTCCCGCAGCTGCCCGACCTCCTGCGCGAGCTGCTCCTTCATGGCGGCCGCGACTTCGGATCCCTTCATCGTGACTGTCACTTGAGCGAGGCCTCCACTTCCTGATAGATCCTGTCCGCCTTCGCCATGCCCTTCTGCAGCATGGTCTCGACCTTCTGATTGAGCTCTTCCGCGTAGGGACGGTCCTTCATGAGCTTCGTGTTGATGTAGACGTTCAGGCTTGCGCCCATGAGGGCCGCCTTGCAGAACTGCACGCCGACGCCGACGTCGCTCACGGCGATCCGCGTGCCCTTCTTCGCCAGCTCCTCGTGCAGATCCATGGCTTCCATGGCCCGCTCCATGATCTCGTAGGGAACGGCGGATGCCGCCTTGAGGGCGTTCTCGAGGGTGACTTCCTTGTATCGCTGCTGCTCCTCGGTCTCCTTGGGAAGCCCATAGGCCTTCGACAGCGGCTCGAAGACCTCGGCGTCCTTCTCGACCAAGGTCGTGAGCTGGGCGCGCAGCGCCTCGGCGTCCACGATGATGCGCTGGATGTCCTCCTGGACGTCCTGGTACTTCTTCTTGCCGAGAGTCAGGTTCGCCACCATGGCGCCCAGCGCCGTACCCATCGCACCAACGAAGGCGGAAGCTCCCCCGCCGCCCGGTACCGGAGCGGCTGAGGCCAGGACAGTCAGGAAATCTGTGCAACGGTCGTCCGTAATCATGTTGGACCTCCACGGTTCAGAGTGATGGCCAGATTACTTTTACCACACTGCCGCCCGCATCACATCGGTGATGAGGCTGCACGACGGTGCAATCTGTCCGATCGACCATGTCCCATGCGGCAACCAGTCCCAAGGACCGGCCATACGGCCAGCGAGGCCTTTCCGGCCTACCGGCGGCGCCGAGGCCCGTCCGCGGTCAGGCTGAGGGGGCCCCGGTCCGCGTCTCGTGCGGGATATGGACCGCCCATCGGTCCAGGGGGGCTCAGTCCCGGCAGCGGGCCCCGGCGCAGCGGAGCCCGCAGGACGCGCAGCCAGGATCCGCGGCGGTGCGGCAGGGTGATACGAGCGTGCCCGCAGGCAGGCGTCCAAGCCGCACCAGATGCTCGAGCCCCGCGCGCACCATCTCCTGATCCGCCGCAAGCCGTCTGGCGAGCTCCCGCAAGGTCCAGCTGTCCCTCTCTCCGATCGCCGCCTCGATGTCCCTCAGCATGCCCAGCGCTCCCTTCAGGCGGCGAACCCCAGCAGGCAGCCGATCCTCTCGACCAGGAGTCCAGCGGCGAACGCGACCACGACGTTCACGGCCACACCGAGGGCGGCCCAACCCCAGCCGCCCGACTCGCGGCGCATCTGCACGACCGTCGAGAGACAGGGGACGTAGAGCATGTAGACCACGAGATAGGTAAAGGCGACGAGCGGCGTCATGGCCCCTGTCAGGGCATGCGCGAGGGACTCGTAGCCGGCCCCCGAGCCGTAGAGTACCCCGAGCGTCGAGAGCGTGGTCTCCTTCGCGACGAAGCCGAACAGGATCGCGACCATCAGGCGCCAGTCGAAGCCGAAGTGGCTGCCCACGCCCGCCGCCAGCGCGTGTCCGATCATGGCGGCGTAGGAGCGGTCGAGCGGCTGGCCAGAGGGAAAGTAGGTGAGAGCCCAGATGGCGATCGTGGCCCAGATCAGAAACCACCAGATCCGACTGAGGAAGAGCCAGACCCGATGCCACGTAGCGAGGAGCACGGTGCGCAGGGAAGGCCAATGGTAGCGCGGCAGCTCCAGGACGAGCGGAGCGGGATCGGTCGGCAGGACCGTGTGACGGTAGAGCGACGCAACCAGTGCCAGGATGACAAGGCTGACGGCGATCAACCCGATCATGGCCACAGCCCCGGCTGCCCCTGGGAAGAAGGCCGCCGTCATCACGGCCATCACGCCGAGCCGCGCATTGCATGGTATGAAGGGGATCACGAGGTTCGCGAGCAGGCGGTCCCGCGGGTTCTCCATGACCCTGGTCGCGGCCATGGCGGGAACATTGCAACCGAACGCCGAGACGAGCGCGAAAAAGCCCTTGCCGTGCAGCCCGATCAGCTGCATGAACCGATCCACCAGGAGCGACGCCCGCGCCATGTAGCCCGTGTCCTGGAGAAACTGGTAGACCGCGAAGAAGACCGCCATGTAGGGCACGAACGAGAGGACGGCGCCAACGCCTGGGAAGATGCCGGAGAGCACCAGGCTGCGCAAGGCGCCTGGCGCGCCTGCCGCGCCAAGCGCGGCCGCGGACACTTTGCCGAGGCGGACGATGACGCGGTCGATCGCCTGCGAGAGCGGTGCGCTCGCGACGAAGGCCAGCCAGAACCCGGCCGAGAAGACGCCCGCCATGATGGCGTAGCCCCATAGGCTGTGCAGAAGGAGCCTGTCGATCGCCTCGGTCCGGTCGCCCCGCCAGCGGCGGCGGCGCCGCAGGCAGGCGCCGAGGATGTCGGCGATCAGGGAGTAGCGGCTGTCGGCCAGAAGCAGGGCGAATTCCTCCTGCCGCTCCTCGAGGCTCGTTTTGGCGCCTGTGGCCGGCTGCGGTCCGCCGCCTCCCGTAGCGGCTCCTGCCTCGCGTGCGGCGAGCGCCCGTGCGAAGTCCAGGACTTCGCGACCGCGCGGCAGAGCAGCCACCGTACGGGCGATCTCGCCATCGCCCTGGAGAAGCTGCAGCGCCACCCACGCGGGCCGGTATGGCAGCGCGGCGCCGAGCGCCGTGAGCCGCCTGGTGAGAGGCTCCAGCTCCGCGCGCCGCATTGCGTCCGGATAGTGCGTCACGGCGGTTGACGCCTGAAGCTCCGTCCGCCCTGCTACGGCCGTCGACGCGGCGATCAGGCGGCCAAGGCCGCTCGAGCGCGACGCGACCGTCGGCACCACGGGCACCCCAAGCCTCTCGGCGAGGAGGCTTGCATCGACCGCAATCCCTTCGCGCCGCGCCGCATCCATCATGTTCAGCGCCACGACGACTTTGGACGTGTACTCGATCAGTTCGAGGACGAGATAGAGGTTGCGCTCGAGCCGCGCGGCGTCCACCACCACGATGACCGCGTCGTAGGTCTGGTGCAGGAGGAAATCCCGGGTGACCTGCTCCTCCTGCGAGTAGGCTTCAAGCGCGTAGGTGCCCGGCAGATCGACGAGCTCGAGCTCTACGCCGCCCTGCGCAGGTACCCTGCCGGTGACTACGTCCACCGTGGTGCCTGGCCAATTCGCGACCTCCTGCCTCCGGCCTGTCAAGGCATTGAAGAGCGTCGTCTTGCCGACGTTCGGGTTTCCCGCCAGGACGACACGCATCGGGCGACCTCCCATTACGCGCGCTGCGCAGGAATCTCACGCCTCACCGTGACCGTGATCTCTCGCGCGTCCTCTAAGCGCAGCGCGAGGCAGGTGCCGCGCACCTCGATTTCGATCGGGCCGCCGATCGGCATCCGCCGCAAGATGCGCACAAGGCTGCGCGGGGTGATGCCCAGCGCGAGCATGCGCCGGCGGAAGGCAGGATGACCGAAGACGGCACGCACCTCCGCCTCCGTGGCCACCGGAAGGTCGCTAAGGCGCAGCGTGCAAACCATCTGCTCACTCGTTTCGACAGTCGGCTGGTTTCCATGGGGCTAAGAGAGTCTATGCCGAGCAGGTCTCCGCTAGGTTCAATGGGCAAAGGGATGTCCCGCCCCCTCCACACGCGGAGGCTGCGGGACATCCCTATAGGCACAGGCACTGGGCGGATGCTGCGGGCAAGGCTTTCTTCCGGCCTTCCGCGACGCCCGGGAGCTATCAGGGCCGCACGGCGACGAGCACGGTGCGCGACTTCACGAAGTGGAGGCCGTCCGCCTCTTCATGAATCCCGAGGGCTTCGTGCTCCGCAGGGCTTGCCGCGCCAAGGATCCCTGCGACCACGCCGAGGTCGACCTCGGCCGGCGAGACCGGAGCCAGCCAGCGATCGAGGGCATAATCCTCCCGTTCGATCTCGAGCGCCTCCACCCTGAAACCTGCCGCCTCCACCGCCTTGCGCCAACCTTGCGGCGAGAGCGCGCTGCGGTGCGACTTGTCGCGCAAGCGCTCGATGCGGTTGAGGAGATCGATCACCGCATCGTCGGCCGTCATGTCCGAGATGCCCAGCCTGCCGCCTGATGCGAGGAGCCGATACGCCTCGCTCAGGAAGCCGGGGATGTCCGGGAAGTGGTGCGCCGCCCGACGGCAGGTCGCCAGGGTGAACGAGAGGTCCGGTAGCGGGATCGCCACGGCATCGGCCACCAACGTCTCGATCCCGAGTCCCCGTTCGGCGGCGAGACCCTTGGCCTCGTCCAGCATCTCGCGCGTGAAGTCGACGAGCACGGCGCCGGCGATGAGCGGCCTGAGGTGCAGTGCCGTGTGCCCTGTCCCCGCGGCGATGTCCACCAGCCGGTCCTGGGGCTGCGGATGCAGGAGCTGTGTGAGCATCTCGAGGTCCTTGCCTGTCTTGTGGCTCTGGCTCACCGTATACCCGCTCGCGTGTCGCGCGAAGAAGTCCTGCACGTCATTCGGCACCTGTCCACACCTCCCATGTGAGGGTACCAATCGTCGCATGCCCGTGGTCATCGGGAATCGGCATGGCCGCCATTCCAAGTCTCGGGGTCTAGCGCCTGCTGCGGCCCTCGTCCCCGACTTCTCGAGATCCCTCGCTAGGCTCTTCGTGCACCGCTTCTCCGCCCATCTGCCGCCGACGTCCACGATGGCTGGGAATGCTGCGCTCCTATCCGCACTCCTTGTGAATGACGCGCGGTCGCTTCGCACGGTCTGCCTGGGTTGAGCACGGGCAGGCCCTCTTCCACGGCGGCTTGCAGCGCCTTGCGCGTGACCGCGTGGACGTACCCCACAGTCGCGGGTCGGCCCACGCCTGCGCTCCGGCTTTTCGCTCGAAGGTGGCCGCCCGTTACCGCCACTTGCCGGGCTTGTCGGGATCGGGATAGCGCCTAACGGCCTGCTACCCTCGCCCTTTGGCACGGCGGTCGCGGATCGTAGCGGACGGGCGGCGAGGCATCCCTACAGTGCCTTTCGTTCAAGGCTCTGGATACGCTGCTCGTGGTCCTCCAGCTTGCTGTCGAGGGTTTCTTGATCGCCTGCACGCCCTCCCAGACTAGGTCCACCTTGTTGTCGACCTGTTCGATCAAGACGCGGGCCTGCACGTGGAGGTGTTCGGCATGCTCGCGGGTGGCGTTGTTGAGATCGACCATTCGCGTGACGAGGTTCTCCTGCATCGCGTCCAGATACGCCTTCATCTCCGGGTCCATAGGTTCCGCTCCCTTCACCTGCCCGGACGTTCGCCGGAAGTCCGGCGTGTCCCTTCCGCAAGGAAATGCTTTGGGGCGTAGCCCAGGCGAGAACGACCGTCTCCGAAACGGGCCATGTCTCGAAAGCAAGAGGCCGCAGGTTCGCGTCCCGCCGGGCGCGTGTAAAACACTGAAACCCGCTCTTGGAGTTGATCTTTTGCGCCGCTGCCTTTTTGGTTGTCTACTTCTTCCCAGGCGGCTTCTCGCCGTCGATCCGCGTATAAATCCTGCTCGGCATCGGCGTTGTGCTTCTGGTCCTGGTGCTGATCGTGGGCGTTGCCACCATCCTGCCGGGCGACAGGCTCTACTCCCCAGCTGAGCGGCGCGCAGCGTCGTACGGCGACGATACCTGGCCGCGTCCTCGCTCGCAGGCGTTTGAGTTACCCCAGGGCGCCCCACCGCGCGAGTTTGCAGGGGGCAACGTCGCCGCCGACAAAGGAGACGACTTGTAGATGCTATACCTAGTCACATATCAGTTGCGCCCGCGTCTCGCCCGGACGCAAGTGGTAAAGGCGCTAAAAGTCGTATCCGGCATGGTGGCATTACCTGGACAACACCTCACCAAGGTATAGGTCCTAGCAAAGCGCAGAACCCGCTTCAGCAGCGGGTTCTGCGAGTTCAACTTGGTGGAGCCGAGGGGAGTCGAACCCCTGACCTCTTGAATGCCATTTATGCTTCGCCGCGTCTACAGCGTATCACCTGTCTACTGTCAAAATGCGAGAGGTAACGTGTACGCAGCAGTCGAACTCCAAAGTAGCCGACCTCTGCGACGGGCTCGGACCACTGGGCAATGGGGAGCATCTTCTCTTGCAGGTGCCCCTCCCTGCTAGCGGTAGACGTGACTCCGGTGTCCGATCTTGACAACTAACACAACCAGCTGCCGGTCAAGGATCTCGTAGATGACTCGGTAGTGTCCTTGACGGATACGGTACCGCTCAAGACCAGAGAGCTTCTCACATCCACGTGGACGCGGGTTGTCAGCAAGGGCGGAGATGCGCTCCAATATCGCTGTTACCTGCTCGCGTGGCAGTCCCTTGAGATCCCTGGCGACCGATTCCTTGAACCGGATCTCAAAGGGTGCCATTAGCCTTCAGTTCGGCAAGGAGCTCCTCATAGGTGATTTCGGGTTCGGAGGCACGCTCTTCGAACGCCTGTAGATCTTCCCGATCTTCCCGCAAGAGGCCGCGCACGGCTTCGTTGACAATGTCGGAAATCGGCCGGCGCGTAACGGCCGACTTCACGCGAAGTGCCCTGTGGATCTCAGTCTCCAAGTAGACGGTTGTCCGTTCGGTGTCCTTTCCCACGACGGTCCCTCCCTCTTCTATATTGTAACACGGTGACGCTAAGACGTTAAGGCGTCTACAACGTGCAAGCCTGAACGTCTCAGGATTCGACGCGGGCGACGACTTGATGCCCGCGTTGACACCGATCCATTCGGCGGCGGGGAGCGCGCTTGCACTTCGTCGGCCCGCCCGTTTTGAGGGTGCCAGTCAATGCCGTCAGATGCGACGGCGACCACATCGCCCCACCAAAGAGCGCAATCTGGTCGTCCGTGCCCGCGCCGAGGTACTCGTCCAGAACTGCGCGGCTGCGACTTCCCTCTGCGAACATACGTCCCGCGATGTCATGGAGATCGAGGGCTTTCTCGTCTCGTGTGTCTCCGTCCATGTCCTCAGTGAGCGCCCACACCAACACCGAGAGGAGCCACAGTGCAGGCTGGTGCAACAGCCGAGACGCCTTGAAGCTCTCGGTGTGGAGGCGAGCAATACCCCCCTGGAAGGTGCTGTGCTCGCCAACACATAGGTCGATTCCGACCACGCGATCCCATCCCAAGGTCTCTGATACAGAAGGATAGTTGCCAAGTCCGTTGCCAAACGGCTCACGAATCCCAGATCAAGACACTCCGCACAGGACAGCAGAGTTTGAAACCCGCTCAGAGAGCGGGTTTCAACGTCTTCAATTTGGTGGAGCCGAGGGGAGTCGAACCCCTGACCTCTTGAATGCCATTCAAGCGCTCTCCCAACTGAGCTACGGCCCCGAAAAGCGCGCCCTGCTCCACGCTCGGCGCATCGGGCACGTTTGTCACTATACTCGAAGGCCCCCGGCCGGTCAAGCGATGCAGCCGCGCCATGACACCTGAGTTCAATCGTGACGAACGTCGAGAACAGCCGCGCCATCCAACTGACTTGCCTTCATGTCGCGCAGCGCCTCATTGGCCGTTGCAAAGGGATAGGTGGTGAATTCCGCTCGTATGTCGAGTCGATCCGCAAGCGCGATGAACTCGCGGGCGTCCTGAGCCGTCAGGTTCGCGACACTGCGCAGGGTGCGTTCTCCGTAGAGCAGGGTGTACGGCATGGCGGGGATGTCAGTCATGTGCACGGCATTGATCGCCACCGTGCCTCCCGGGCGGACGGCCCGAAGCGCCTGCGGCACCACAGAGCCTGCGGGAGCGAACGTCACCGCGCTATCGGCAAGCGACGGCGCGTCGTCGCCTGGCATGCCGGCCCATCTCGCGCCCAGTTCGAGCGCGAGACGCCGATGCGATGCTCCGCGCGTGAACACGAAGACCTCCGCCTCCTGGCGCAGGGCGAGCTGCAGCACAAGATGCGCCGACGCGCCAAAACCAAAGAGCGCCACCCGCCGGCCCGGCTGGAAGTCCGCCAGCCGCAGCGACCGGTAGCCGATCACCCCCGCGCAGAGCAGGGGCGCCGCCGCATGGCTCTCCATTCGGTCCGGGATCGGTACGGTGTAGGCGGCGGGTACGGTCATCCACTCGGCGTAGCCGCCATGGCGGTGAAGCCCGTTGAACTCCGCCTGCTCGCAGAGATTCTCCTCGCCGCGCAGGCAGGCGGGACAGACGCCGCACGCCTTGCGCAGCCAGTAGGCACCGACGCGCATCCCTGCCGAGACGTCCGTGACGCCTTCCCCGACCGCATCGACTGTGCCCACCACTTGGTGGCCGGGAATGATCGGCAGTCGCGGCAGGTCGAGATCGCCCTCGGCCGTGTGCAGATCGGTATGGCAGACACCGCAGGCATCGACCCTCAGTCGCACCTCGCCCGGGCCCGGCTGGGGCGTCTGGACATCGCGCAGGACAAGCGGTCCCCGTGTCTGGCCGGAGAGGGCCACCTCGGCCGGCCTTTCGAGCAGCCAAGCGCGCAAAGGAACACTTCCTTCATCGCCCGATAGTTCTTGTGCCGGCTCCATGGTGCCTCGTGTCCCTTGGCGGCGCAACGTCCCTTGGCGCAAGGAAGGAGAGCCGTCCGGCGCGAAGACGCTGAGAGTTCTATTTGGCCCGTCCGGGTCGAGAAGCGAGGAGATGGCGAGGTGCGGGTCTACATTTCCGCCGACATCGAAGGTACAGCGGGCGTCAGCGGCCGGTCCCAGACCGCCGCGGGCGCCGAGGGCTACCAGGCGGCCTGCCGCCTGATGACCCAGGAAGTCAACGCGGCGGTGGAAGGCGCCTTTTCGGGCGGCGCCACGCAGGTCGTCGTCAACGACTCCCACGGTCAGATGCTCAACCTGATTCTCGAGCTGCTGGATCCGCGGGCGGACCTCCTGCACGGCTCGCCTAAGCCCTGGAGCATGGTCGAGGGTCTTGACGGCTCCTACGACCTCATGGTCTGCACCGGCTATCACGCCAGGGCGGGCGCGGCGGGCACCCTCGCCCACACCTACAGCGGCGCCGTCGTGCACGAGGTCACGCTCTGCGGCAGGCCGGTCGGCGAGTACGAGCTCAACACCTACCTCGCCGGTACCTACGGCGTGCCTGTGGCGGCCGTGAGCGGCGACGACGTGCTCGAGGGCGAGGTGGCGGCCCTCTCCCCGAGCGTGCACTTCGCGCGGGTCAAAGAGGCGCGCGGCCGTTTCGGGTCGCTCTCGCTCGGCGCCGAGCGCTCGCGCGAGGCGATCCGCAAGGCGGTGGAGACGGCCTGCCGCGCCCAGGACGTAGCGCATCTCGAGCCGCCAAAGGCGCCGGATCTGATCGCCACGTTCATGCACGCAGGGCAAGCACAGGTCGCCGCGCTCTGCCCGGGGTCCGAACGCGTCTCGCCCGTCGCGGTGCGCTTTGGTCACCCCGACTACCGCGAAGTCTTCCGGGCATTCAGGGCCATGATCACTCTGGCCTCCACGGTTTGAGACCAAAGGGCACAGCCCTGACGCGATGGGGCCCCGCCATGGACAGGCGGGGCCCCATCGCTGTCTCCCTACACTTGCGCGAGGCGCGGGGCATCGCCCCAGAGCCGCTCGAGATCGTAGAAGCGGTGCGCATCCGGCAGCATCACATGCACCGCGATGTCCCGGAAGTCGACCAGGATCCATTCGGCGCCTTGGCGCCCCTCGCGATGGTGGAACTTGCCGAGCTTCTCCTGCAGGGCATCCACCACCGCTTCCGACTGCACCCTGTTCTGGGTCGTACAGATCACAAAATAGTCCACGAACGGCGTGTGTCCGCGCACATCCAGGACCACCACGTAAGGGCACTTGCGGTCACGGCAGGCATCTGCGGCCAGCCGGGCCCGCGCTGCGCTGTCCTCTCTCTCGATGGCACCGTCCCTCCCCAGAGGTCAGATGAAGCTGTTGTACGTCGCCACAGCACGCGGGTGGATGAGATGGCCCTGCGATGCGAGGTGCGCGAGCTGCATCTTGAGGCAAGTCGCGACGGCCACGCGCAGCCCGTCCTTGGCGATGGCCCGCAGCTCGTCGACGCCCGGGAAGTCGCGCGTCGGCTCGATCGCGTCGGCCAGGAAGATGATCTGCGCCAGGCGCGCCATGCCGGGTGCTCCCGTCGTATGCAGGCGCACAGCCTGCAGTATGTCCGGGTCGTGCAGCCCGTCCTCCGCGAGGCGCGACGCCTCGATCGGCCCGTGCAGAAGAACCGGCGCCTGCCGTTCGATCCTCTCCATCGGAAGTTTGCGCATCAGCGCCTCCGCCAGCATATCGGCAGGGCGCATCTCGCGTGCCAGATCGTGGACGATGCCAGCCAGGCCGGCCCCTCGGGCTCCTCGTCGTAGTAGGCGGCAAGTTCGGCGGCCGTCTCGGCGACGCCGAGGCTATGGGCGACACGGGCGGGTGTCAAGGTGTTTTGCATCTTGTCGAGCCAGTCGATCTCCGCCAATCCCTGCTCTCCCCCTTGCTCAGCCTGTCCTGTCTAGAGCCACATCTCGGTGAGGCCGCCGTGACCGTGGCCGCCAGCGGTCGTGGAACGGGTGTAGAGGCTGCTCTTGAGGATGTACTGTTCCACCGTCTCGGGCACCAGGTACTTGATCGGTTCGCCGGACGCCACGCGTCGCCGGATGTCGCTCGAAGAGATGGCCAGGGCGGGTACCTCGATCGTGTGCACGCGCGCCGCCGAGACCTGGGGAATGGCCTGCCTCAGCCGCTGGAAGTCCGCGGGCGGGTAGCCCGGGCGCGTCGCGGCGATCAGCTCGCACTGTGTCAGGATCTCCTGCGGCCGGTTCCATGTCATCAACTCCATGATGGCGTCGGCGCCCGTAATGAAGTAGATGAGGGCGTCCGGGCCCAGGGCGTCGCGCAGCTCCTCGATCGTGTCGACCGTGTACGAAGGCCCCACGCGGTCGATCTCGGTGCGCGAGACGCGGAAATAGGGGTTCGTCGATGTGGCGAGCACGGTCATGAGATAGCGGTACTCCGCCGCGGTGACCACGCGGTCGTGCTTGTGCGGTGGATTGCCGGAGGGGATGAAGATGACCTGCTCAAGCCCGAAAGCCGCACGCGAAGCCTCGGCCGTCACGAGGTGGCCGAAGTGGATCGGGTCGAACGTGCCGCCCATGATGCCGATGGCCCTGCGTCCCTTCGCGCGCAAGGATGCAGGTATCTTCTCTCGCGCTACTCGTCATCACCCTCGATGAACTCGAATTCATGCTCGCGGATGCGCACGCTCTGTCCGGTCTGCGCGCCGGCCCGCTTGAGGGCGGCCTCGACTCCCTTGCGCCGCAGGTACCGCTGCAGGCTGCGGACGGCCCGCTCGCTGTCGAGGTCCGTCATCGCGACGCGCCGTTCCACCGTGACGCCCTCGACCCGGAAGCCGTCGCCTTCGAGCATGACGCGGAACGCCGTCGGATCCTGGCGCTCCTTCGTCTCCGCAGGCAGCGCCTCCTGCTGCGGCGCCAAAGCCGCGAGGCGCCAGACGGCAGTCACAAGGTCTCCGAGGCCAAGGCCGCTGGCCGCCGAGATGGCGTAGACCTCGGTCCCCTCGCCCTCAAGTCTCAGACGCAGTCCCGGTTCTGCCTCTCGCGCCTCCGGCAGGTCGAGCTTGTTGAGCGCCACGACGAATGGACGCTGGGCAAGCTCCGGATCGTAGAGGCGCACCTCTTCGCGCACGGCGGAGAAGCCTGCGAAGGCATCCTCGTCGCTCGCGTCGAGCACGTGCAGGAATGCCCTGCAGCGGCTCGCATGGCGGAGGAAGAGGTCGCCCAGTCCCTTGCCCTCGTGCGCTCCCTCGATCAGCCCAGGCAGGTCCGCGAGCACGAGACCCCTGCCTTCACGCTCGAGAATGCCAAGCTCGGGCTGGATCGTGGTGAAGGGATAGTTCCCCACCTTGGGACGCGCGTTGGTCAGGCGCGAGAGAAGAGTCGACTTGCCGGCGTTGGGCAGACCCAGGAGACCGATGTCGGCGACGAGACGCAGCTCAAGCACGAACCAGCCTTCCTCGCCGGGCTCCCCGCGCTCCGCCACCCGCGGCGCGCGGTCGCGCGACGTGGCGAAGCGGGCGTTGCCGCGGCCGCCCCGTCCACCACGCGCGGCGATCACCGTCTCGCCCGGCGCCCGGAGGTCGCGCACCACGCTGCCATCCTCTCGACGCACCACCGTGCCAGGCGGCACCTCGAGGATGATGTCGTCGCCGTCCCGGCCGTGCCGGTTGGCAGCCGCACCGGCGCCGCCACCTTCCGCCTTGTAGTGGTGGCGCCCGCGATACGCGCTGAGAGTCGTCTCGCCCTCAGCGACGCGTACGATCACCTCGCCACCGCGCCCGCCGTCACCGCCGTCGGGACCGCCACGCGGCACGTACTTCTCACGCCGGAACGAGAGGGCACCGTTGCCCCCGTCCCCCGCCTTGAGATAAACGCGCACCTCATCAACGAACATCGAGCTCCTCCTCCGGCCAGGAAACCGCCACATCGCCTACCAGGCAAGCGATGGCGAGCACGCCCTTCCGCCGATCGGAGAGGGCCTGCGACAACTGCGGCAAAAGCCGCTCAAGCGTCGCGGGTCCTACGTCGGCGGGCTCCCCACGCCAGGCGAGCTGCTGCCCTGTCTCTTCGGCGTCGGCCAGGAGCTGCCACAGCGTGTACTGCTCGTCTTCGCTACCTGCGCGGCCGAGGGCCGACAGCAGAGCCTCCTCGCGCACGATGCGCTCGAGCACCTGCTGCGTCTTCCGGCCCTCTCCTAGCTGTGCCCAGCCGGCGGCCACCTGCAGCGCATTGGCGGCGCGGTGTCGCGCCGCACGTACCGCGCGCAGGGCCGCACGTTGCGGGTCTTGCTGCTTTTGATAGGTCACGGCGGTCAGCACCCCCCTAGCGCGGGCACCGACCGCCGTTCGAATGACCGCATGATCTTTTGCCTAGAGCGGCTGCACCGAGACCTCGGAGCGGTCGCCACGCATCGCGAACGCGACTACTCCGTCCGTGAGCGCATAGAGGGTGTGGTCGCGACCGACGCCGACGTTCTCGCCAGGACGCACGCGCGTGCCGCGCTGGCGGACGATGATCGTGCCGGCGCGCACGTTCTGGCCACCGAAGGCCTTGACGCCGAGGCGCTTGGGCTGCGAGTCGCGTCCGTTGCGGGACGAGCCGCCGCCCTTCTTGTGCGCGAAGAGCTGCAGGTTCATGGATTCTCCTCCTCCTTGACGCTGAGGGCAATCGCCCCCGGATAGCTCGCTGCAATATCCTGAAGTCCCAAGAGGCACGTCTCGAGGATCACCTGGCCCGGATCGCCGCTCTCGCCCTGCCACAGCACATCGCCATCGCGCACCTTGGCCTGGGGAGCGTCGCGATCCAGCCGCCCGAGTCCCAGCGCCGCCGTCTGCACGATGGCCGACACCGCCGCACAGACGAGATCCTGCCCATAGGGCGCCGTGCCGGCATGACCGTGCACGTGCAGGCGGACGATGCGCCCGCCCCGGCGCCGGACCTCAGCCCGGATCACCCCTCGATCGCTTCGACCCGCACCTCAGCGTACGGCTGACGGTGGCCATAACGCCGGCGGTAGTTGACCTTGGGCTTGTACTTGAACACGAGAATCTTGCGTGCCTTGCCATGTTCCGCGACCTTGCCGCGAACCTTGGCGCCCTGCACGAACGGGCTCCCCACCGCGACCGTGCCGTCGTCGCGCACCAGGAGAAGCACCTCTTCGAACACGATCTCCTCGCCCGGCGTTCCGATCTTCTCGACGCGGACGACTTCGCCCGGCGCCATGCGGTACTGCTTGCCGCCGGTCTCCACCACTGCGTACATCCTCTGCCTCCTGACACGCCGCTGCCGGTGCGCTCAGCGCGACTTTTGGACCGGCTGCGAGCGGTATACAAACATAAGTATTCTACCGGCAATCATGCAGCCCGTCAACGCGGCTCCCCGGCCGGCTCCTTGGCGCCGCGCCGGCTCTGGCGCTGGCCGACGAGCTTGGCGCGGGCGAAGGTGCGGAACGCACCCGTGACGTGCACCTTGACCTTTTCGCCCACGAGGCGGCCGCCGCCTTGCACGTCGATCACGTAGCCCTCGACGCGCGCGATGCCGTCCTCGGGATTGCTCTGGTGCGGCTCCTCGATCCGGATCTCGATCTCCTCGCCCGGCTGCACCGGACGCGCGAGCCGCTCGATGTCCTCCCGAGACCCCACCGCCTTCACGCGCATCGTCTCGATGCGCAGATCCTCGGCGCCGCGCACATGCACCGTGCGGCCGATCTCCTTCTCGAACTCCCTCAGATGCGCGCCGCCGGTGCCGATCAGGAGCGCCGCGACAGTCGGGTTCACCTCGACCAGCACGGCTTCCTGGTTCTCCTTGCGCAGGAGGTTGCGCACCTCCCGCCGCACCTTCTGCGCCATGGTCTCCTCCGAGAGCACCCGGCCGCGCCCCTCGCAGTCCGGGCAGGTCCGGAGCAGCATGCCCTCGAGCCCATGTCCGACCTTCTTGCGCGTCATCTCGACGAGCCCGAGCTGGGTCAGTCCGAGCACATGCACCTTCGTACGGTCCCGGCGCACCATCTCCTCGAGCGTCGAGAGCACCTTCTGCCGGTCGTCGTGCCGGTCCATGTCGATGAAGTCGACGATGATGATGCCTGCGAGATCCCTCAGCCGTATCTGGCGGGCGATCTCCTCCGCCGCCTCGAGATTCGTACGGACGACGGTCTCCTGGAGGTTTCGGTTGCCGACGAACTTGCCCGTGTTGACATCGATCACCGTGAGCGCCTCGGTCTGGTCGATGACGAGGTAGCCGCCGCAATGGAGCCAGACCTTGCGCCGGATCGCGTTCTCGATCTCGGGTTCGAGGTTGAAGGCGTCGAAGAGGCTGGCCTGGCCGGCGGGCCAGAGCCGGATGTGCTTTCTGAGCGCTGGCGACATCGTGTCGGCCAGCTCGACCACGCGGTCGTACTCCTCCTTGTCGTCGATCCAGACATGCTGCACCTCGTCGGTGAGCATGTCCCGGACGATACGGAAGGTGAGGCCGAGGTCCTTGTGCAGCAGGGCCGGCGCAGTCATCACCTGCGCGCGACGCTGGATGCGCTGCCAGAGGCGCGTGAGGAAGTCCATGTCCTGCTGGAGTTCCTGCTCGGGCCTGCCCTCGGCGACGGTGCGCACGATCACACCGGCGCCCTCGGGCTTCGCGGCCTCGGCCCAGGCCTTGAGGCGAGTGCGCTCCTTGTCGTCCGAGATGCGCCGCGAAACGCCGATGAAGTCGTTGGTCGGCGTCAGCACGACGTAACGGCCAGGCAGGCTGATGTTGCCCGTGACACGGGCTCCCTTGGTGCCGATCGCCTCCTTGACGACCTGTACCATGATCTCCTGCTTCGGTCGCACGACGTCATCGATGTTGACGTACTTCCTGGTCTTCTGCTCCTCGACCCCGTCCTCTTCGTCGTAGAGCGCACCAGCGTCACCCACGTGCAGGAAGGCGTTCTTCTCGAGACCGATGGCGACGAAGGCCGCCTCCATGCCCGGCAGCACGTTCTCGACGCGCCCCTTGTAGATGTTGCCCACCGCACGCTGCTGAATCGGACGCTCGACCATGAGTTCGACGAGCTCGCCGTCCTCGAGGATTGCAGCCCGCGTCTCGAGGGGCTCGACGTTCACCAATATTTCGCGGCGCACCGCTTGTCGTCACTCCCAAAACCCTGCCGGCCCGAAGGCTTACGGCAGCAAACTTGTTTGCATCAAGTATAGGTAGGGTCGTCTGGCTTGACAAGCGGCGCTTCCCCGCTGCCGTCGCAACCGTGACAGACGCCCAGGCCGCCGCACGCCTCGCACAGCGCCGGGTCGCGCCACGTGAACTGCTCGACGCCACGGCCGAGGCAGTGCGGGCAGACGCCCGTGCCACCGCAGGCGGCGCACGCTGTGGCCATCGGATCACCCCGGTCTCATGGTGACCCGCGTCGCCTCCCTCTATCCTGGTCCTCCCTCTGCAGGATCTCGCCCACAGTGCGATGCAGGTCGCCTTCCTGCGCTGCGTCGTAGAGGGCCTGGTCGTCGAGCGCACCGACAACGCGGCCGCCTTCGTAGACGTAGACCCGGTGCGCCCGCCCGCCGAAGAGGCGGCGCAGGACTTGGCGCAGTTCGCTGCCGGATGCCGCCGCAAACGCCTCGAGCGGCAGAACCTCTCCGCGCGACAGCGCCGCGAGCGCCCTGAGCCAGAGCGCCCAGCGGCTCAAGGGCAGCCGCCGCTCGATGCCACGCTGGGCCCAGAGGATGACGCCGGCGAGCACGATCACCTCCCAACCCGGATAGCCCGCAAGTTGCGCCACGATGCCGCCCAGGGCGAGCGTGAACGCGATCAGCCGGCCGAGTGCCAGCGCTTCCCGGCCCGCAGGGCTCCAGCCGATGGCGCGGCTGCGCAGGGCATGGAAGATACGTCCGCCGTCGAGAGGGTATGCCGGCAGGAGATTGACCGCCAGCATGGCCAGGTTGACGTCGAAGAGAAGATCCCCGCGCGCAGTCGTCGCGATGCCGTAGCGCAGGAGAAGAGCGGCCGCCGCCAGTGCCGCAAGGTTCGCCAGCGGTCCCGCGATCGCCACCAGCACTTCGGCCAGGGGACCGGCCAGCTCCAGGTCCGGGATGTCGGCCTGTCCGCCGAAGGGATAGAGCTCGACGCGCCCGACACGCAGTCCAAGGCTTCGCGCCGCGGCGACATGGCTCGATTCGTGCAGCAGAAGGGAGCCCAGGTAGACGACGACCGCCGTGCCCTGGCCGAGCAGCACGCCGGCCGCGAGGAGCATGAGCAGCAGAGGATGCGGCCGCGGCAGGCGAGACTTCATGGCCGGCCCAGCACACCGGGCAGGTCGAGCGGAGCCTTGCCGCGCTGTCCCTCAAGCGTCAGGTGCGAAGGATCGCCTGGAGCGAAGTGGCTCACGGCGCCGATAACCTGACCCAGGCGCACGGCTTCGCCGCGATGCACATCGCATGGGCCGAGATGCATGTAGCGCAGCTTGACGCCCTGCCCCTGGATGGTGACCGACACGCCGGGCGCGTAAGCCGCCACCGAGGTGACAGTGCCGCTCGCCGCTGCGCGCACGATCGCGCCGCCCGGCGCCAGGATCTCGATGCCGCCGCCCGCATGCTGCTCCACGGTGCCCACCAGCGGCCACGAGAAGCGCAATGCGGTCTGGGCCGACACCTTCTTGCCGGCGTCAGGCACGGCGCTCCCGATCGGCAGCCTGATCTCCTGCCGGATATACGTCTGCGCCAGATGGCGCACCGACCCCGCCATGGCGCCAGCACCGTGTTCGCCCCAAAGCAGGAGGCCGGCGAGCACGGCCGCCGCCAGCATCTGCAGCCAGAACTTGCTCACCACTTCCACCTCGGCAGAGCCTATGCTCCAGCCTGTCCCGCGATGCCCTAGGAGCGGAAGGTGAGCTGTCCCGGGTGCAGGCGGAGGCTCAGGAGGATGCCGAGGCCGATGAAGTCCGCGAGCACCGAGGACCCGCCGTAACTGAAGAATGGCAGGGGCACGCCCACCACGGGCAGCACCGCCATCGCCATGCCGGCGTTCATGAGCACCTGCGTCGCGATCATGGCGATCACGCCGGCGCCAAGCAGGATGCCGAACTGGTCGCGCACGTCGCTGACGACGTTGAGGCCGCGCCAGACGAAGACGAGGTACAGCAGCAGCAGCACGCCCGCACCGACGAAACCGAAGTCGAGGCCGACGACGGCGAAGATGAAGTCGGTCGAGCTCTCCGGCAGGAAGCTCAGGATGGCTTGGTTCGAGTGCAGGCCGAGACCGTACATGCCGCCTGAGCCAAGCGAGATCAGGGACTGGATGATGTTGTAGCCCGAGCCGTTCGGGTCGGCGTTCGGGTTCAGGAAGATGAGCAGGCGGCTCAGCTGGTAGGAGTGGATCAGCGGCAGCGGCAGGTGAAAGCGCAGGTGCAGGTAGATCCACAGCACCATCAGGCCGAAGCCGCCGCCGAACAGCACGAGCAGATGCCAGACGCGTGCGCCGGACATGAACAGCATCACGACCAGGATGGCCACGAAGATGAGCGCCGTGCCGAGGTCGGGCTGCTTGAAGACGAGGGCGGCCGGGACGGCCGTGAACAGGATGGGCGACACTAGGTCGCGCCATCGCGTCATACTCTTCTTCGCCGCCAGGAGGTCGGCCAGGCCGACCACCAGGAAGACCTTCGCGAATTCGGACGGCTGCAGCTGGAACGGCACGCCCGGGATCTTGATCCAGCGCACGGCTCCGAGCGCGCTCGAGCCATGCACCAGGACGACCGCAAGGAGGAAGAGGCTGAGCGCATACGCGTAGACCGCGTAGGGGCGGATGTTGCGATAGTCGATCGATGCGACGGCCACCATGACCAGAAGGCCGAACACGACCCAGATGAGCTGGTGCTCGGGATAGTAGGCGGGCGAAACGCCCTGCAAAGAGCTGGTTGCGGACGCGATCGTCAGCAGGGAGCCGACACAGATCAAGGCGACGACGAGGAGAAGGCCGAAGTCGATGCGCAGCAGTCGCTGTACCACGTCACCTGGTGCGCCGGGTCCCGCGCATCGGCCTCAAGGCCGGCGCCGTGGCCCCGCAGTCCAGGCCTTCCCCCCCTTCACACCAAAATGCGCACAAGCCGTAGAGACCTTGCGCCAAGCAAATGCCTTGACACGATCATATCCGCTGCGCGCGGCGAAGACACCCGCTCATTCTAGCACTGCGGCGCCTGCATTTGCGCAGGCGCCGCGGTGTCAATTGTTGCCCGGCCTGCCCCTGCGGCGCAGTTGCTTCACCGGGATGTTCGCGACCAGTGCGACATGGTCCTCGACGGACTGCAGCTGCAGGTCGACGCCCTGTCCCCCAACCTCGACATATTCGCTGACGATGCGCATGACATCGTCGCGCAGGTGCTCCATGAACTCGGGCGACGTGTCCGCGCGGTCATGCGCCAGCACATTGCGCAGACGGTTCTTGGCCACATCGCGGCTCTGGCTGCGCCCGAAGAAATTCAGCATGGCCGCACCACCTTAAGCCTGGCCGAAGATGCGACGCAGCCGGCCAAAGAAGCCAGTCGGCTCGTCCATCTCGGCGAAAGGCACCTCTTCGCCCCGGACGCGGCGCGCGATCGACCGATACGACTCGCCGGCACGGGACTCGCGTGACATGGCCGCAGGTTCGCCGCGGTTTGTGGTCACGACGATCTGTTCGTCTTCCGGCACGACACCGATGAGATCGATGGCGAGGATGTCGACGATGTCGTCGACGCTCATCATGTCGCCCTTGCGCACCATGCCCGGCCTGAGCCGGTTCACGATCAGCCGTGCGGGTGGGATCTCGGCCGCCTCCAGGAGGCCGATGATGCGATCGGCGTCGCGCACCGACGCCACCTCCGGGGTCGCCACGATCAAGGCGCGGTCGGCACCGGCAATCGCGTTCCTGAATCCCTGCTCTATGCCGGCCGGACTGTCGACCAGGATGTAGTCGAACTCCTGCCGCAGCTCGTCCGTCACCGTGCGCATCTGCTCCGGCGTCACCGCCGTCTTGTCCTTCGTCTGGGCAGCCGGGAGAAGGCTCAGCCCATCAAGTCGCTTGTCGCGAATGAGCGCCTGCTTGAGGCGGCAGAACCCTTCAACCACGTCCACCAGGTCATAGACGATGCGATTCTCGAGGCCAAGCACCACATCGAGGTTGCGAAGCCCGATGTCGGCGTCCACAAGACAAGTCTTCAGGCCCAGCTGGGCAAGGGCAACGCCCAGATTGGCCGTGGTCGTCGTCTTGCCGACGCCGCCCTTCCCGGACGTGATGACGATAACCTCACCCACGAGCCATCCTCCCATCTTCCGGTCTCACAGCACGCTCGATAATGACCTGTCCCTGCTCGACGCGCGCGATCTCCGGCGCGTCCGGGACGTCCTCGTGCACATCCGGCGGCCGCGCGATGACATGTCCGATGCGCAGCTGCACAGGCTCAAGCCGCCAGGCGCAGACCATCGCACCGTCGCTCCCCCCGGCGCCGGCATGAACCATGCCGCGCAAGTGCCCGAACACGAGAACGTCTCCGGCCGCCTGGATCTCCGCACCGGCATGGACGTCGCCAAGCACGATGACGTCTCCCTGGTGGGCGATCTTCTGGCCGGAACGCAACGTGCGCCGGACATAGAGTGCAGCGTCCTGCCGTAAGGCCTCCTGCCCCACATCCACTGACGCGTGCGCTACGTGGCTCACCCCCGGTCCCCTGCCGTTTCGGGGGCTCGCGCCGCATTTCCTGCCATAGGGCGGCAGAAATCGGACGACCCTATCTGACAGTTCAGTCGTTGCCCCGGACGACACCGCTCGGCACGCTCTTCGTCGCGGAGCCGTTCGGCGCGAGGATGTTGCCGGGGTCCTTGAGATGGAAGTAGAAGTCGTAGAGATCGCGCGCCACAGGGGCCGCGTAGGCTCCTTCGACACCACCCGCGATCTGCACCGCGATGGCGATCTGCGGGTTCTTCGACGGACCATAGGAGACGAACCAGGTGATCGATGGCTGTCCCGAAACCTGGGCTGTGCCGGTCTTGCCCGCCACCTGCATCGGGAAGCCCTGGAAGAAGGGGCCGGCGGTGCCGCCGTTGCCGGGAATGGGCCCTGGCTGCGTGGCCCAGTTCATCCCGTTGTGAATCGCCTGCCAGTCGGCGGCGGAAAGCTGGACGCGCGACGTGACGACCGGCTTGTGGGTATAGACCGTCTTGCCTTTCGGCGTCGTGATCGACTGCACGAGGTACGGCTCATAGCGCACGCCATCTGTCGCCACGGCCCCGACATAGTCGACGAGCTGGATGAGAGTCGCCTCGTCCTCGCCCTGACCAATCGCCACGTCGTAGACGAGACCGGGGAACCAGGCGCCGTCCTGCTTCGTGTAGAGCGCCTTCGTCGGCATCAGGCCCGAGACCTCGCCGGGCAGGTCGATGCCCGTCGGCTTGCCGAAGCCGAGGATCGACGCCCATTTGGCGATCGTGTCGATGCCTGTCAGCCGGCCCGTCTCATAGAAGAAGATGTCGTTCGACTGGCCCAGCGCCTGCGTGAGGTCGTTCCAACCGGTGTAGACGCGGATCCAGTTCCAGGGGTATGGCGGGTACCAGTAGCGCGGCAGGCCCTGGATCAGCGTCGCAGGTGTGATCGCCCCCGACTCCAGGGCAGCGATGGCCGTCGCCATCTTGAAGGTGGAGCCCGGCGGCTGCATGGCCGTGATCGCGCGGTTCAGAAGCGGGTCGGTCGTCGGGTCGAACACCTGCTGGGCCTGGGCCGTCGTCATGCCCTGCGCGAACCAGTTCGGGTTGAAGGACGGGTAGGACGCCATCGCCAGCACGGCTCCGGTATGCACGTTCATCACGATCACGGCGCCGGAGCGCGCAGGCTGCTTCAGGGCTGCCTGCTGCCACTGGATGTCGTCGACGAGCGCGCGGGCAGCCTCCTTCTGCAACCCCGCCGAGAGCGTCGTATGCAGGTTGTCGCCTGGGACCGGCGCCTTGGTGCCGAGTACCTTCACGGGTTTGTTGAAGCTGTCGACCTCGACCTCCTCGCCGCCGTCCGTACCTTGCAGGTACTTCTGGTACTCGTATTCGAGGCCGCTCTGGCCGACGACCGAGTTCTGGTTCAGGCGGGAGTCGTGCCAGGACTTCAGCTCCTGCGCGGTGATGCCCTGTACGTAGCCGACGACATGCGCTGCCACATCAGCGAGGGGGTAGACGCGGAGCGGCTGCGCCTGCACGAAGACGCCCGGCAGGTTCGGCCGCTGTTCGTCGATCTGCGTGATCTGCTCGGGCGTCAGATCGGTCTTGATCGTAACCGGTATGTAGGGCTGTCCCTTGTAGTCCTGCACGATGGTCTGGATAGCCTTGGGCGTCAGGTGGAGAATCCCCGCCAGACGCTCGAGTTCCTTCGCCGGCAGCGGCTGCCCGAGGTCGAAGAACTCCGCGGAGAACGACGGCATGTTCGTCGCGAGCCGCTTGCCGTCACTCGACAGGATCAGCCCGCGCGGCGCCTGGATCGGCATGACGCGCACGCGCAGGGCGACGCCGAGGCTGCGCAGGGAGGTGCCCTGCACGAATTCGAGGTAGCCCATGCGCGCTACCAGCAGCCCCAGAATAATGACCGACAGTATGGCCAAAAAGACGAGACGCTTCTCCCGAGATTGTGGTCGCATCGTGAAAAGCCCCCCGCAACGCGAATCCTGAGCGCGCCATCGGCGAGGGGCCTCAGGCAGGCGCCTCGGGACGGTAGAACACAGGTCGAATGATATACGCAAAGGGCGCGGTGTAGATATATTCGATCAGCGCCAGGAACGGGAAATCATGCACGCCGAAATGCGCGAGCGCGAAAGTCGCCGCCACCACGATCTGCTGGATGAGGAGGCCGAGGAAGACGCCCAGAAGCGGCACGAACCAGGGATCGGGGTAGAGCTTCCGCCGCAAGAGCCCGACGGCCGCACCGGCCAGCATCAGCCCGAGTGCGTGCATCCCGAGCAGCCTGCCTGTGGCGATGTCCTCCAGCAGCCCGCCCAAAAGTCCGTAGATGGCCCCGCGCCACGCTCCCTGGCGAAGTGCCGCCATGACCACGACCGCGAGGACGAGGTCCGGTGTCACGCCGTCGATGGCGAGCGGCGGCAGGGCCGTTGCCCGCAGCAGGAACGCGAGCAGCAGGAAGAGCGCCGGTCCCCATCCGCCGTCCATGGCCTTCTGGAACGTCACTGCAGCACCACCAGCACCGTGTCGAGCCGGTCGAGATTTGCCAAGGGCGCCACGTCCGCCTGGTGCACAAGGCCGAAGTCGCCCTGTCCGACGCTCGTCACGCGCCCGATCGGCACCCCTGCCGGCAGAGTACCGTCCAGGCCTGAAGTTACGATGAGGTCACCGCGGCGCACGTTCGCGCCGGCCGCGAAGAACTGCATCTTGAGCGTCGCCGCTTCCCCATTGCCCTCGAGCACGCCCGCATCACCGCTGCGCGCCACCATGGCGCCGATCGCGCTCTCCGGATCCGGCAGCAGCATGACCGTAGCGCTCTGGCTCCCGACCGCGATCACGCGCCCCACGAGGCCGCCGTAGGACAGCACCGGATCGTCGTACTTCACGCCCTGGCCCGAACCCGCCGCAATCACGATCTGGTCGAGCCAATTGACGGGCGAGCGGCCCACGACCGGAGCCGCCAGAGTATGGAACTTCTTCAGAGTCTTCTCGCGCAGATTGAGGAGCTGCTTCAGGCGCTGGTTCTGCCCCTGCACCGCTTGCAGGCTGGCAACCTGGGACTGCAGCCGCGAAACCTGGATGCGCAGCTGCGCGTTCTGCTGCTCGGCCGAGAAGGCTCCGCTGACCGCATAGACCGCACCCGACACCCACTGGACGGCAGAGTGGGTGCCCAACTCAAGCGGCAGCAACACGCTGTTGACGACGCCGCTGACCCGTGACACCGAAAGGCGGGGATGGACGGTCAGGCTCTCCAGGAAGACGAGCGCCAGAACCAGGAGAGCCGCAAGATAAAGGCGCAGGATGCCGCGGCGAGGCAAGGCTCAACCCTCGCGCTGCAGCTTCTTGATCTTCTCCAGGATGGCTCGATCGTCGAGGCAGCGCCCGGTGCCCTTCACGACGCAGAGCAGGGGGTCCTCGCCGATGTGGACCGGCATGCCCGTCTCTCGCATCAGAAGGCGGTCAAAGTTGCGCAAGAGAGCTCCACCGCCCGTCATGACGATACCGCGGTCCATGATGTCGGCTGCAAGCTCGGGCGGCGTGCGCTCGAGCGTCAACTTGATCGCGTCGACAATCGACTGCAGCGGCTCCGCGAGGGCTCGCTGCACCTCGTCGGCCCCGAGCCGCAGGGTGCGCGGCAGCCCGGTCACGAGGTCGCGCCCGCGCACCTCGATCGTGGTGTCCTCCGGCTCGATCGCGGCGCCGACGCGGATCTTGACGTCCTCGGCCGTGCGCTCGCCGATCATCATGTTGTAGTTGCGCTTGACATAGTTGACGATGGACTCGTCCATCTCGTCGCCGGCAACGCGCACCGAGCGCGACGTGACGATGCCGCCGAGGCTGATGATCGCCACTTCGGTCGTGCCGCCGCCGATGTCGACGACCATGTTGCCCGTCGGCTCCTCCACCGGCAGCCCTGCGCCGATGGCCGCGGCGTACGGCTCCTCGATGGTCACCGGGTCTCGCGCACCGGCCTGCTGCGCAGCCTCCTTGACCGCACGCCGCTCGACGCCCGTGATGCCAGACGGCACCGCGACGACGACCTGCGGGTGGAACCAGCTGGCGCGAGGCTGCGCCCTGCCGATGAAGTATTTGAGCATGGACTGCGTCACTTCGAAGTCGGCGATCACGCCGTCCTTCATCGGCCTTACGGCGATGATGTTGCCAGGCGTGCGCCCGATCATCTGCTTGGCTTCCGCACCGACGGCGAGGATCGCCTTGGTGTCCCGATCGATCGCCACCACGGACGGCTCCTGGATGACGATGCCCCTGCCCCTGACGAAGACCAGGGTGTTCGCGGTGCCGAGGTCGATGCCGAGGTCCCGCGAGAAACTGCGATAGAAGACGTCCGTGAGCGGCAACGCGTTGGCTCCTTTCCCGTGCTACGACAATAGTCCCTGAAGGCGTAGGCTGACAAAGCTATTATCGCCGATAACCAGATGGTCAACCAGTTGAACGCCGAGCAATTGTGCGGCCGCCTGAATTTGGCGCGTCGTCGCGACATCCGCTTTAGAGGGGCTTGGGTCGCCGCTCGGATGGTTATGGGCGAGCAGGATACCCGCGGCGCCCGCCTGAACGGCAGGTCTCAGGACGTCCGCAGGCACGATCGCAAGCGCGCCCCTGCCGCCCCGGGCGACCCTCACCTCGCCGAGCAGCGTGAGCCTGCCGTCGAGCAGCAGCGCCAGAAGTTCCTCGACATGCGGATCAAGGCGCCGACGCAGATAATCGTACACCTCTTCCGGCTCGTCAAGTCGCAGTCGCTCCGGCTTTGTGCCTGCGCGACGCCCGAGTTCGAGCGCCGCGGTCACCTGGGCGGCGCGCGCCGGACCAAGTCCAGGCACGCGCCTGAGTCCAGCCGCACCGAGGCGGCGCAGGCCGTCGAGTCCCCCCTGGTCCAGCAGGCGCATCGCGAGCGCGAGCGCGCTTTCGCCGCGCCTGCCCGCTCCCAGCACGATCGCCAGGAGTTCATAGTCCGCCAGGGCAGCGGGACCTTCACGCAGCAGCCGCTCACGCGGCCTGTCCGCTGCCGGCAGGTCTTTGAGCGGCATCAGAGGACGCGGAACAGCACGACGCCGAGGAACGCGCCGATCAGACCGAGGACGTTGGTCGTGACGCCAATGGCAACACTGACGATATAGAGGTCGAGACGAAGCGGCGCAAACCCGAGCGGCTGGCTGAACGGGCCGAGCGCAAGATCCCGGCCGATCGCCGTGCCGATGACCAGAAGCAGGAGGGTCGCGAGCGCGGTCGCAAACCAACCGCCGCGGCGCCCTTTGCGCAATCTGCACTCCTCCTCGCGACTCGTCGACATCTTTCGGCCGCAAGCGGCGAATTCCTCCGCACAGCCTTTCGAGGTACCATCCGTCGCGAGAAGGATCCGACAGGCCCCGAACCGAAGTCGGGCTGCCGTGCCCAGCCGCCGGCGCATCGGTAGGTCCAGGGCAGAGGAGGAATCTTCCTGACCGTGTCGCCACGAAGGCGGCGCCGCCCGCGCCTTGCCCTGCCCCTCGTCCTCCTCGCGCTCGTCCTCGCCGGCGCAGTCGGCCTGCAGGTCTACGTGCCCCGACTCGCCGCCGGCGCCCTCGAATCGGCCATCGCGCAGAACCTCGGCGCAAGGGCCACTGTAACGGTGCATGGATACTTCTGGCAGTTGGCGGAGGGCAGCTTTCAGAATCTTCACATCGAAGTCGGTCCGAGCGGCTTCGATGGCTACCGCCTGGCGTCGGCAGCGCTGACGTGGCGCGATGGGCGCATCGCGCTCCAGGATCTCCTGGCGGGGCGGATCAGGGTCCTGCGCCGCGGGCAGTTGCGCCTGCGCCTCGTGATGAGTCAGCAGGCCCTGCGCGCGGCCGTCGCCGAGGCGATGCGCCAGGCGATGCCGGCGGGTGCCTCCGGCAGTCTCCCGGCGATCGCCGTGACGCCTAAGGCCATCACCCTGCGCGGCACCGTCACATTCCTCGACCTGCCCGTGCAGTACCGCATCGATGGCGACCTCGTGTTGCAGCAAGACGGCAGGGTGCTCGCCTTCAAGGCACGCGACCTGAACGACTCCGTGCTGCACCTGCCGGCGGTGCCGGTCCTGCGCATGCAGGATCTGCCGGATGTTCCCGGCCTTCCGCTCCACATCGCCGGTGTCGAACTCATGCGCGGCGCATTGGCCATCACCGTCTCCGGCCCCTCGTGACGGCTCAGGACGGCAGAAGTCCATCGCGGCGGAGGATGCCGCGCAGTTCGCCGATCAGATAGAGCGAGCCGAAGCAGAGCACCGGGCGCCCATCTGCGCGCGCCTCATCGAGCGCGGCGGCGAGCGCCGCTTCAGGGCTCGGGTGCGCCGTACCGCCCACCGCCCTGGCGGCCTCCTCCGCCGGCAGGCGCCTCGGGCTTGCCGGCGCCGCCGTATGCCAGGCGCCGACGATCTCCCGCATGGGCTCTGTCACCTCGCCCGGGTCGCGGTCGGAGAGACAGCCGAACACCGCGATCGGCCTCCGCTGCCCGTACACGTCGCGCCAGGTCTCCGCGAGCGCATGGGTGCCCTGGGGGTTGTGCGCACCGTCCAGCACGAGCGGCGGCTCACGCCGCACCACCTCGAACCTTCCTGGCCAGCGCACCTGCCCCAGGGCGCGCGCAGCGCCTGCGGCGGCCTCCGCGCCCAGGGTCAGGCGCAGCGCCGCGAACGCGAGAGCGCCGTTCGCCGCCTGATGGCGGCCGATGAGCCCGAAGCGCAGGCGGCCCGCGTCGCCCAGCGGGTCACGGTAGGAGAACACCGCGCCTTCATCGTCGATCGCGATGTCGTCGACCTTGATCTCGTGACCGAGGCGCCAGAGAGGGGATGAGATCTCCGCGGCCGCCGCTTCCACCACGGCCATCGCCTCGGGTGGCAGGTCGCCCACCACCGCGGGCACGCGCGGTTTGAGGATGCCCGCCTTCTCCCAGGCGATCTTCGCCAGCGTATCGCCGAGGCGGTCCATGTGGTCCATGCCGATCGAACTCACGATCGACACCTCCGGCCGCACGACGTTGGTGGAATCATAGCGGCCGCCGAGTCCGGTCTCCCATGCGACATCCGTGACCCCTTCCGCAAGGAAGTGCATGAGGGCCACGCCGGTCCAGAGCTCAAACTCGGTCGGCGGATCCGCGAGCGGCGCAGCTGCCCGCCGCACCGCCTCCGTAGCCTGGACGAGCCCCGCCTCGTCGATGTCCTGTCCCAGCACCGAGATGCGCTCATGCGGCCGCTCGAGGTGGGGCGAGATGAAGCGGCCCGCCCTGCGCCCCGACTCTGCCAGCATCGCGGCGAGGGCGGCGGTCACGGAACCCTTGCCGTTCGTGCCCGCAACGTGGTAGAAGCGCATCGCAAACTCGGGATGGCCGAGGTTGGCGATCAGGGCCTCGGTGCGCGCGAGTCCGAGCTCGCCGAACCGTCCCGCCGAGGAGAGGTAGGCGAGCGCCTCCCCCTCCGTCATAGCTCGCCGAGCGCCGCGGCACGCCGCTCGGCGCGCGCCTTGCGGTCCTCAAGCTCCCTGAGGCGTTCCTCCTCCTGCCGGACGACGGCCTGCGGCGCGCGCTCGCGGAAGTGCGGGCGCGCGAGCCGCTCCTCCTGACGCCTGATCTCGCTCAAGAGCTCTCGCAGTTCGTCCTGCACGCGGGCGAGCTCCGCGGCTGGATCGACGAGGCCCGCAGCCGGCAGATAGACCTCGAGCCCAGCGAGGCGGCCCGACAGTGCGCCTCGCGGCGCCAGCTCCTCCGCCCCGGCGATGCGCAGCTGCGCCTGTGCCAGGCGGTCGAAGAGATCCTTGTGCGCGTCGAGCCAGGCCGCCTCCGCCTCGTCCTCCGCCCGCAGCACGATCGGCGCGCGTTGCGCCTGGCGGATGCCGAGCTCAGCGCGCAGGTTGCGAGCAAGGCGCACCGCTTCCGTGAAACGGTCGACCCGCGCTTGGGCAGTTGAGTCCTGCTCGGCCCCGATCTCTACCCAGCGGTCGGTGGCGAGCAGCGAGGTGTTGCCGGGCAGTTCCTGCCAGATCGCCTCGGTCACGAACGGCTGGAAGGGGTGCACCATGCGCAGGGCGTCGCGCAGCACGTCGATGAGCACGCGGCCCACGCCCTTCGCCTGTCCAGGGTCGGCGAGGCGCGGCTTTGCAAGCTCGAGATACCAGTCGCAGTACGTGCCCCAGACGAATTCGTAGGCGATGCGGCCCGCCTCGCCCAGTTCGAACTGCTCGAATGCCGTCTGCATGGCCCTGGCCGCCTCGTCCCGACGCGCGAGGAGCCAGCGGTCGACGTCGTCGTCCGCCGGCGACGCGTCAGGGTCGGGCTCCTGCGCCAGCACGAAGCGCGCTGCGTTCCACAGCTTGTTGGCGAAGTTGCGGCCCTCGAGCACGCGCTCCGGGTTCATTCGGATGTCCTGGCCGGGCGTCGTGCCGGTGAGGAGGCCGAAGCGCAAGGCGTCCGCGCCATGTTCGCGGATGATCTCCATAGGGTCGACGCCATTGCCGAGGGACTTCGACATCTTGCGCCCCTTGGCGTCGCGCACGAGCCCATGCAGGACGACGTGGCGGAACGGCACCTCGCCGGTGAAGTGCATGCCCGTCATGACCATGCGCGCCACCCAGAAGAAGAGGATGTCGTAGCCGGTGACGAGTGCCGTCGTCGGGTAGTAGTGCCGGAGGTCCGGCGTGTCGTCCGGCCAGCCGAGGGTCGAGAAGGGCCAGAGCGCCGAGGAGAACCAGGTGTCGAGCACGTCCTGGTCCTGGTTCAGCTTGCCACCGCAGTGCGGGCAGGCCCCCGGCGCCTCCATCGCGACGACGGTCTCGCCGCAGCCCTCGCAGTGCCACGCCGGGATGCGGTGCCCCCACCAGAGCTGGCGGCTGACGCACCAGTCGCGGATATTGTCGAGCCAGTCGGTGTAGACCTTCCCCAGACGCTCCGGCCAGATCTGCAGCCGGCCGTCGCGCGCCGCCTGGGCAGCCGGTTCCGCCAGCGGGCGCATGCGGACAAACCACTGCCGCGACACGAGCGGCTCGATCAGGGTGCCGCAGCGCTCGCAGCTGCCGACGTTGTGCCGGATGGGTTCGATCTTTTGGAGCGTGCCCTCGGCGTCGAGGGCCTCGGTGACCGCCTTGCGGGCCTCCTCGCGCGTCATGCCCGCAAACTCGCCTGCGGCCTCGGTCATCCGCCCGTTCTCGCCGATGACCTGGATCGATGCCAGGCCATGGCGCCGGCCAATCTCGAAGTCGGTCGGATCGTGGGCCGGCGTCACCTTCACGGCGCCGGTGCCGAACGCGGGGTCTGCGGCCTCGTCGGCCACCACGGGAATCTGCCGCCCCGTCAGCGGGTGGCGCAGCAGCCTGCCGACGAGCGAGGCGTAGCGGGCATCGTCAGGATGCACGGCGACCGCTGTGTCGCCGAGCATCGTCTCGGGTCGCGTCGTCGCGACCTCGAGTCCGCCGTCGCCCTCCACCAGCGGGTAGCGGAGGTGGTAGAGCGCGCCCTCGCGCTCCTCGTACTCCACCTCGATGTCCGAGATGGCGGTGTGGCAGCTGGGGCACCAGTTGACAAGGTAGTCGCCGCGATAGATCAACCCTTCCTCGTACAGGCGCACGAAGGCGGTGCGGACCGCACGGGAGAGGCCTTCGTCCAGTGTGAAGCGCTCGCGCCGCCAGTCCGGCAGGGCACCAAGGGCGCGCAGCTGCGAGAGGATGGTGTGCTGCGATCGCTCCTTGAACGCGTAGACCCGTTCCAGAAAGGCCTCCCGCCCGATCACACGACGGTCGAGCCCTTCCTTCGCGATCTCCTCCTCGACCTTGACCTGCGTCGCGATGCCGGCATGGTCTGTCCCCGGCAGCCAGAGCGCGTCGTAGCCGGCAAGCCGCCAATAGCGCATCAGAGCGTCCTGCATGCTGTTGTCGAGGGCGTGTCCGATATGCAGGACACCCGTCACGTTGGGCGGTGGCATCGCGATCGACCGCGCCTCGCCTGCGCCTGGAGGGGCAAACGCGCCCGCCTCTTCCCAGAGGCGGTAGATCTCCTTCTCGCGTCCCGGATCGTAACGTGTGTCCAGCATCAGGTCTGCCTCCCAGCAAATAAAATCGACCGTCCTTCAAGGACGGCCTTCACCGCGGTACCACCTTGCTTCCCGCCGCTGCGCGGCGGGCGCTCGACGGGCGTCACGTGCCCTGTCCCGGCCGCACCTGAGGTCATGAAGACGTTCGGTGCGACGGCTCCGGGGCGACCGGTCTTCTGCCCTGACCGGGGATCTTGCAGCCTGGGATCCCCTCTCTTCAGGCCGGACAGGGACGCTCCCCTTCTTCGCCATTGCTTGACTAAAGAGTATCCGGGAGCATGCTGCGGCTGTCAAGGCGCGCCTGCTCGCATGGCGAAAAGGCGCGCCTGGCGATTGGCGTCGGGCCTAGCCCGCTGTGCCGTCCTTCCTCTGATGCAGCCAGACCCAGTTGCCGGAGGGGTCCTGCACCGTGGCCATGAAGCACGGCGGAAACTCCGTCGTGTCGACCGTCACCGGCACGCCCTTCTGGCGCAGTTCCGCCACGGCCGCCGCCACGTCGGGCACGGCCAAGGCGACGCCGATGGCCGCGTCTGGACCCGCCTCGAGCCGCCGTGCGATTGCCTGGGCGTCGGCGAGGATGAGCGACAGCGTCACGTTGCCGGCGTCATACTCAGCCCAGCTGTCACCAAATTCGCCGACCGCCGCGAGGCCGAGCAGATTGCCGTAGAAGTCTCGCGCGGCCGCCATATCGGATACCGCGATGCCCACGAAGTCCACACCCCGGACACGCATGGGTTCCCCTCCCAAAGAGTTCTTACGTCAAGAATATAGAACATGCGTTCGATACGCAAGAGCCGTCCACGTTAAGAAACCCGGTTACCAGGGGTGCTCGGCTAGAATGCCTCCGCTGGCGGTCGGCCGAGCGCCCGCAAAACGTCCGCCGCGATATCCGCGACGGGCACGCCGCAGAGCGCCGCATCCTTCAGCCGACCCGAGGCGTACAAGGCCCGTCCCAGGGCGACCGCCGCCGCGTCCTCCGCCGCAAACGCCGCCACGACGTCCGCCGACCGCGGCGACGCCCGCCGGAGCCAGGCATCCGTCTGCAGCACGAGCGAAACCGTCTGCACCATGGGCTCGGGCCCGACGACCTGCATCGCCTTGGACGCCAGGTAGGGGGTCGCGCGGGTCAGATTCGCCGCTCCGGCCCAGCCGTCCCGGGCACCGTAGCGGATCTCGCGCACGCCGCACATGAGGGCGGCGCCGAAGCACATGGGACATGGCTCAAGCGACGTGTAGAGCACACCTGCCGCCATGTCTTCATGGGAGGCGGGCGGCACCTGCGCGAGCACGTTCATCTCCGCGTGTGCGATCCGGCTGCCGCTCAGCTGGGGTCCCTGTCGCGGCTCGTCGATCCTGTTGCGGCCCCGCAGGAGCACGGCGCCGCTCGCATCCGCATACGCCGCGCCGATCGGCAGGGAGCCGGCCCGGTAGGCCGCCCATGCCTCCTCGAGGCAGGCCAACCACGGCGCCGCGATCATCACGCCGCAACACCTCTCTTCCGCTCCCTCTGCCCGCCGGTTTCACTTCGCAGCTTTGAGCATCAGACCTGCTCAGGGCGACGAGGCAAGGCGAGACGAGCGGCATGTTCGTCCCGGCGCGGCCATAGGCCTTTGCAGGAGGCTCGATCAAACGTGGGCGCTCTCGCGCAAGGCACGCTCACCCTGTTCGGCGCAGGGCTCGTCAATCGCGTGCTCGGCTTCTTCTACCGCATCCTCCTGGCCCAACGCCTCGGCAGTCAGGGCATGGGCCTCCTGGGCTACGCGTTCCCCATCCTGCACGTGGCGATCACCGCGGCGACGGCCGGGCTGCCGGTTGCGGTCTCGAAGATCGTGGCCGAGCGGGCGGCGCTCAATCCAGGGCGTGTGCGCGAGGTGTTGCGCACCTCGCTGCGCTTCGTGCTGGTGCTGAGTGTAGT
Source organism: Clostridia bacterium (assembly GCA_027420455.1). Classification (GTDB taxonomy): domain Bacteria; phylum Bacillota; class Sulfobacillia; order JAJZYS01; family JAJYTV01; genus JAJZQO01. Next base: position 76,761 of record DAIBJA010000023.1, read on the forward strand.
CGCCACAGTGATCCTGTTCTTCAGCCTGCGGTTCCTCGAGACGACGGTGCTCGCCGATCCCCGTGCGATCGCGCCGCTCACAGCCCTCCTGCCGCTTCTCACCATCGTGTCCATCTCGTCGGTGCTGCGTGGCTACTTCCAGGGCCTCCAGCGCATGACGCCCTCGGCCGTCGGCCAGGTGATCGAGCAGGTCGTCCGCATCGCCAGCGCGCTTTGGCTGATCGACCGTTTTCAGCACGATGGCGTGGCAGCGATGGCTGCGGCCGCCGCCGCCGGCATGGTCGCGGGGGAACTCTGCGGCCTGCTCGTGCTGTGGGTCTCGTACCTGCTGCGCAAGGGCCCTGCCCCCGCACCGCTGCCTGTGACGGTGCCTGACTCGACCCTGCGCGAACTGCTTGGGCAGGCCCTGCCGATCAGCGTCACACGCATCATCGGCAGCGTGACGGAGTTCCTCGACGCCGCAATCATCCCGCGCCGGCTCGAGGCTTCCGGAATGACGCGCGATGCCGCCACGGCCTTCTTCGGCAACCTCGGCGGCATGGCGATGCCCCTGCTCTTCTTTCCGACGGTCATCACGGCTGCCCTCAGCCAGGCGCTGGTGCCGGCCGTCTCGGACGCCTGGGCACGCGGCGACGTGGCCCTCGTGCGCCGCCGCATCGCACAGTCCCTCTATGTGGCCCTGATCGTCGCGCTGCCCACGAGCGCCGTCTTCATCGTGATGGGACACCTGCTCGGCATCCTCTTCTACGGCCAGCGGCAGGTCGGCGATCTCCTCATCCCCTTGGCCTTCGCCGCTCCCTTCGTCTACCTCGAGTCTGGCGTCTCCGCCGTCCTGCGCGGCCTCGGACGCGCGGCGCTCGCCATGACCAACGGACTTGTGGGTTCGGCCCTGCGCCTCGTCATCGTCTACACCCTCACGGTGCTGCCGGGATTCGGCATCCGGGCCGTCATCCTGGCCATCTCGGTGGACCTCTTCATCTCGTTCTGGCTCAACTACCGCGCCCTCTGCCGGGTGACCGGCTTCGCGGCCGACCTGCGCCGCATCGTGATGCCTCCGCTCGTCGCCGGCCTCGCCCTCTTCCTCAGCCTTCGCTTCCTGGAGGATCTCGCCATGCGCTTCGGTGCCACACTCTGGGTCGCGACCCTGGCCGCGATCGGCTGCGGCGGTCTCATCTATCTCCTGCTGCTGTTGCTGCTCGGCGGCGGCAGACGGAGCTTCAACACACTATGAGTCGCCATCTTGCCTGCGCGTTCCTGGCGGCCCTGCTCCTGCTCTCCGGCTGCGGCGCTTCGCGTCCCGTGGCGCCTTTGCCCGAGGTGCCCGTCGGCAACCTCGGCGCCCCTCTGGCGCTCGCTCCCCTGCTGCTGGGTGCGGGCGGCCCTGGTACCCTGCTCTCCGGCAGCGGCCCCAGGGGGCTCGCATCACCGTTTCTCGTCGCCCCCGCGACCGATCTCCCGCAGCTCAGCGCACAGGGCTTCACGGTCATCGGGGGCCTCTGCCGCACCTCGCCTCAGACGCTCCTCTGGCATGGCGACACCGTGTTCGGCTGGACCGACCTCGCCCGGGGACCTCTCTACCTTGCGCCCGGCGCCGATCCCAGGACGCTCGCGATCGCCGTCGCTCGCTACAAGGGCGTGCTCGACAAACTTCCGACCGTGCTGACCGCCCAAGGTGGCGTACGTGCATTCCTGCAGGATCCGGCGGGGTTTCTTCTCGCGCCCGAACCGCTCGCGAGCTCGCTCGTGGCCAAAGGCAAAGCCGAGATCGCGCAGCCGCTCGCCGACGAGCTTGGCCCGTACCCCACCTGCCTCGTCTTCACCCGCTCGCAGGTTTTGCACCAGGACCCCCTGCTCGTGCTCGCACTTCTCCGCCGTCTCAACGCGGGGCTCCTCGAGATCGCCGCCGAAAGCCCGCGGCGCGAGCTGCCCGAACTCCGGGCGCTCGCGCCGACCCTGCCGGCTACGGCCATCCTGCGTGCGATGGCCGTAGCCCGCGAGGAACAACTCTTCCGCGATACGGTACTACTCGACCCCCAGGACCTCCGCCTGCTGCATGACGAGATCGCGCCCGGCGTCTGGCCCCGGGGCGCCATCGACCTCGGTCCTGCGCGCACGGCGCTGGAGCGGCCGTTCGTCCGCTAGATCGCATGTCATGAGGAGGATGGGCCGCGGGAAGCGGCGCCCGGTGAGGCGGCCCACCGCCCGGAAGCCGACCGAGCGGTAGCAGGCGACGGCGCGCCCATTGCGCTCCTCCACCCGCAGGTAGACGTCCTTGAGCCGCAGGTGCTCCTGGGCGTAGGCCAGCACGAGAGCCAGGACGCGCCTGCCGTAGCCGCGTCCGAGATCCCCTGCCTGTGCGATTCCGATGCGCACCTCGGCCGTGCGCTCGCCGCGGCGCATGTCGAAGATCTCGACCTCGCCGATGGCGCGTTCATGGAGCATGATCCAGAAGACCTGCCGTCGCCGCCTGTCCCACAGCTCGCTCCAGGGTCCGGCCTCGATCGTTCTGCCAAAGCTCTGGGCGTCCTCGTCGCCGCTCCAGTCGAGGGTCATCTGGTCCTGCCGGCGGCGTGGCAGCAAAAAGAGATCCTGGTCGCGCAACTCCATTAGGGCAAGGCACCTCAAGTCTAGTGAGATGTCCTGCGACTTCGCCGAAATGACGACCAGTCCCTTTATGTAAATTAGCCCATCGGAACCTGTCGGATGGTGGCGATGAAGCTTTCGATGGCCTGCCTGCCCTCGAGCGTCCGCGCCGACCAGAACACGACGGGAGCATCGCTGCCGAGCGTCTCGACGATCTCCTTCTCCCGGCTGCGCCAGCTGCCGCGACCCACCTGGTCCGCCTTGCCGAGCAGGAGCAGAAGAGGGTCTCCACGCCGTTTGAGAAGCTCATGCCAGACGATGTCGAGCTCGCTCGGCCGGTGGCGGATGTCCACAAGCTGCACCGCCGCGCAGAGTGCCTCGCGTCGCTGGGCGTAGCGCTCGAGCAGTGCCGTCTGGCGGCGCTGCTGCTCCTTCGACATGTGCGCGTAGCCGTAGCCGGGCAAGTCCACCAGCAGGACACCGTCGCCGGCGTAGAAGTTCAAGGTGCGCGTACGGCCGGGGTCACGGGACGTGCGCGCGACCTTGGCTCCCGCCAACGCGTTGATCAGGCTCGACTTGCCGGCGTTCGAGCGGCCGAACAGCGCCACCTCCCGCATACCGGTCACAGGCCAGCTCTCGAACGCCATGGCCGACTGCAGGAAACGCAGGCGCATCAGCTGGCAGGCGCCGGCCGCAGGGCGGCGGCCAGCACCTCGTCCATGTTCTCGACCAGGAGGAAGCTGATGGCGTGCCGCACCTTCGGCGGCAGCTCCTCGAGGTCCGGCTGGTTCGCCTTCGGCACGATCAGCGTGCGCACGCCGAGGCGATGCGCCGCCAGGGCCTTCTCCTTCAGCCCGCCGATCGGCAGCACCTTGCCGCGCAGCGTGATCTCGCCCGTCATGGCGACATCGGCGCGCACCGGCCGCCGGCTGAGCGCCGAGGCGAGCGCCGTGGCCATGGTGATGCCGGCCGATGGGCCTTCCTTCGGGGTCGCGCCTTCCGGCACATGGATGTGCACATCGACCTTGTCGGGAAAGTCATCGCCGATGCCAAGCTCGTCGCGCCGTGAGCGGATGTACGTGTAGCCGGCCTGGGCGGACTCGCGCATCACCTCGCCCAGCTTGCCTGTCAGGACGAGGTTGCCCTTCCCGGGCACGACGCTCACCTCGATCGGCATGGCGTCCCCGCCCACCTCGCTCCAGTAGAGGGCCGTCGCCACGCCCACCTCGTCCGCTTTGCGCAGGTCGTGGCCGAGGAACCGACGCGCGCCGAGCTGGCGCTCAAGCGAGCGTGGGGTTGCACGCAGCGCGCCACGTCCAGCGATCTTTCGCCTGGCGGCCTTGCGGCAGAGCGCTGCGATCTGGCGTTCCAGGCTGCGCACGCCCGCCTCGCGGGTGTAGCCCTCTACGACCGCTTCGAGCGTGCCGCGCCCGAGCACCAGGTCCTGAGTCCTGAGCCCGTGCTCCTCCAGCTGGCGCGGCAGGAGGTGGCGCCGCGCGATCTGCACCTTCTCCTCCTCGGTGTATCCCGGCAGGGAGATCATCTCCATGCGGTCGAGGAGAGGCTGGGGGATGTGCTGCGCCATGTTCGCCGTGGTGATGAAGAGCACGTGCGAGAGGTCGAAGGGCAGCTCGACGTAGTGGTCCGAGAACTTGTCGTTCTGTGCGGGATCGAGCACCTCGAGCAGGGCGGCGGCGGGATCGCCGCGGAAGTCCTGCGCCATCTTGTCGACCTCGTCGAGCAGGAAGACGGGGTTGCGGCTACCCGCCTGACGCATGCCCTGCATGATCCGCCCCGGCAGGGCTCCGACATAGGTGCGCCGGTGTCCGCGCACTTCGGCCTCATCCCGCACACCACCGAGGCTGATGCGCACGAAGTTGCGGTGGAGCGCCCGCGCCACCGAGCGGCCGAGCGAGGTCTTGCCCACGCCAGGCGGGCCCACAAGGCAGAGGATGGGGCCCTTGATCGCCGGCTGCAGGGCGCGCACCGCGAGATACTCGAGGATGCGCTCCTTGACCTTTCTCAGGCCGTAGTGATCCTCGTCGAGGATGTGCTGCGCCGCGGCGATGTCGAGCACGTCTTCGGTCTCCACGTCCCACGGCAGGCTCGTCAGCCACTCGAGATAGGTGCGCACCACGACGGCCTCGGCCGACATCTGCGGCATGTGCTCGAGCCGCTCGACCTCCCGCAGGGCCTTCTCCGCGGCCTCCTGCGGAAGGTGCGCCGCCTCCACCCGCGCGCGCCAGTCCTCGGCCTCACTCGCGGGATCGTCCTTCTCGCCGAGTTCCTGCTGAATCGCCTTGATCTGCTCGCGCAGGTAGTATTCCTTCTGGCTCTTCTCCATCTGACCGCGCACGCGCTGGTGAATCTTGCGCTCGAGCTCGAGGAGGTCGATCTGCTTGGCGAGGATGCGATGGACAAGTTCGAGCCGTGCGGCGACGTCGAGGGTCTCGAGCACTTCCTGGCGTTCGCCGATCGGGATCTCCAGATTGGCGGCCACCGCGTCGCACAGCCGGCCAGGCTCGTCGGTCGAGATGCTGAGGCTCGCGTCGCCCGGCAGCCGGCGACCGAGCTTGAGATACTGCTCGTAGAGATGGACGATCGACAGCACCGACGCCGCCGACTCCTCGTCGTCCGGAGCCGGCTCCTCCTCGAGCGGTTCCGCTTCGCAGAGGAAGATCTCCTCCTCGTCGGCGTAACCCGTGATGCGCACGCGCCGCTCGCCAAAGACGACCGCCTTGAACGTGCCGTCCGGCAGCTTGACGACCTGCTTCAGTTCGCACAGCACACCAACGTCGAAGATATCCTCCGACGTCGGCTCATCCTCGTGCGGATCGCGCTGGCTGGCGAAGACCACATGGTGGTCGCCCGCCCAGCCTCGCTCGAGCGCCTCGACAGAGCGCTCGCGGCCAACCTCGAGCGGAACGACGAGTCCAGGAAACACCAGCACGCCGCGCAGCGGCAGGAGGGGATATTGCAAGAGAACACTCCTTGGCGGAACTCGCGCACATTATACCAGAGCCTGCGGAGGCGTCGCGCCCATAGCCCAGTCTTCCCTACGCGCTCAGAGCGGTATCGGCCCCTGCAACCACGAAGATCATGAGGCCCAGAATCGTCAGCACACCGCCGGCAAGATCGCTCGCCCCTGGCAGGGTATGCAGGAGCGGCCAAGCGATCAGCACAGCCGCCAGCGGTTCGAGCAGCGCGACCATCGCGACCGAGCTCGCAGGCAGTGCGCGCAGAGCGAAGTTGAAGCCCGTATGTCCGACCAATGTCGGCCCCAGCACCAGGAGCGCCGTCATCAGCCAGGCGGAACTGCTGAGCGGCCAGAGCACAGGTCCGACGAGCGGCTGGAGCAGCAGAAGCAGAAGCCCGGCCAGGCTGTAGACGGGTGCTGCATAGCTGAGCACCGGCAGGCTCTGCCTGGCCCGTCGCCCTGCCCTGAGGTAGACCGAGAAGGCGAGGGCGCCCAATAGGGCGAGCGCATCACCCGTCAACTCGCCTGCCGCGGCGTGGGCATCGGCAAACGAGATCACGGCGACGCCGAGGAGTCCGAGTCCCGCACCGAGCCACTGGCCGCGCGACACCCTCTCCTTCGCCAGGAGTTCCCACAGCAGCACAAAGAGCGGGCTGGCGGACACGAGCACAACGCTCGAGGCGACCGATGTCAGGTAGAGCGACTCGACCCAGGACCCGAAGTGTACCGCGAGTGCCAGACTCGCTATCAGGACAGGCCCCGTATCCTTCGCGCCCAACCCGCGCAGACCGGCAAGGCCGAACGGCAGCAGGACGAGGCCCGAGAGCAGGAGGCGGAGGCCCGCCGCCTCAAGCGCGGGCAGGGCGGCGAGACGGAACAGGCTGGCCGCCGTCGACGCCGCCAACACGGCCAGCACCAGCCAGAGGGAGGCCCAAGTCCGCTCGCGCCCCAAGGCATGCATGAGGTCAAGATTCTGCGCCTCGCCGGCCGGCTCCTATCTGCCGTCAGGCTCCGACGTCCTGATTCGGGGCGGCGAGTGGTGCTGCCGCCACGCCCAGCTGCGGCGCCACGCCAAGCGCGCCCGCGGCAGCCGTCTGCGATGGCAGGAGGGCATAGCCGAGAGCTTCCTGCAGCCGACGCACCGCCACCACCTCGACGTCCATCTGATGCAGGATCTCCTGGTCGTTCTCCTGAGGCACCAGGACCCGGCGCGCACCGGCCTCGCTCGCAGCGCGCACCTTGGCCGGCACGCCGCCAACCGGCCGCACCTCGCCATGGATCGAAATTTCGCCCGTCATCGCGAGCAGGTTGTCCACCTTGCGCTGCGTTATGGCGGAGTAGGCGGCCACGGCGATGGTGACTCCAGCCGAAGGTCCGTCGACCGGCATGCCGCCGGGCAGGTTGATGTGGAGGTCATAGTCCCTGAGATCCTCGTGCAGCACCGTGCCGAGCACCGTGAGCACGCTCTCGACCGACGACCGTCCCATGGACTTGCGGCGCAGCGTGTGTCCGCGGCCGTCGATGTCCTCCTCGTCCACCATACCCGTGATCGTCAGGTGTCCGCGCCCCCGCGCCACGCGCCGCGCGGTCGCCTCCACCTCGAGGATGGTTCCGACGTTCGGTCCCACCACGGCAAGCCCTGTCGCGACGCCGACAGCCGGCTCCGTCGGCATGCGCCGCTCGATGCGCGGCGTGTACTGCTGAGCCGCCACGACCCACTCGACGTCGCTGCGCTCGATGCGCTGCCGAGACTCCGTCATGGTGAGGCTGGCCGCGATCTGGACGATGTTGACCGCGTCGCGGCCGTTCTGGGCATAGTCGGCGACGATGCCGAGCGCACCGTCCGCCAGCGCGATCTGCACCCTGCGCGACGCGCCCTCGGCGATTTGCAGCACCTCTTCCTTGTGCAGCGGCCGGAAGAAGATCTCGACGCAGCGCGAGCGCAGGGCGGGCGGCAACTCCTCAGGCTGGCGCGTCGTGGCGCCTACGAGCCGGAAGTCCGCCGGCAGGCCATTCTCGAACATGTCCTGGATGTGGCGCGGGATGTTGGGATCCTCGCTCGCGTAGTACGCGCTCTCGAGGAAGACCTTGCGGTCTTCGAGCACCTTGAGGAGCTTGTTCATCTGCAGCGGATGGAGTTCGCCGATCTCATCGATGAACAGCATGCCGCCATGAGCCTTCGTCACCGCGCCCGGCTTCGGCTGCGGAATGCCCGCCATGCCCATCGCGCCGGCGCCCTGGTAGATGGGATCGTGGACGCTGCCGATCAATGGGTCCGCGATGCCGCGCTCGTCGAAGCGCGCCGTCGTCGCGTCGAGCTCGATGAACTTGGCGTCAGGCTTGAAGGGAGAGTGCTGCGCACGTTTGGCCTCCTCGAGCACAAGCCGAGCGGCCGCCGTCTTGCCGACACCGGGCGGGCCATAGATCAGCACATGCTGCGGGTTCGGGCCGCAGAGCGCGGCTCTCAGCGCGCGCACGCCCTCACCCTGGCCGATCACCTCGTCCATGGTCGTGGGCCGGGTGCGCTCCGACAGCGGCTCCGTGAGAGAGATCTCGCGCAGCAGGCGGAGCTTCTCCACCTCCTTGCGCGACTCGCGGTCGATCGCAACGCGGTTGCCCTGCTGGCCTCTGAGGAGATTCCAGAAGTAGAGGCCGATCACCACCGCGAAGAAGAACTGCACGAAGGTAAGGATTCCCGCCGCGTAGTCCACCAGGCTCGCCTCCATCTCCGGCTAGTATGCCGGCGGGGAAGGCGGGCTATGTTATGCGCACGGCATCTTTTTCCGCCCGGCCCGGTCTAGCCTTGCGCCGCCTCGAGCGTCGCCCCGATCTCCGCCGCCCGCTCCTTCGCACGGCGCACCGCGAGACGCACGGTCTCGCGCAGCTCGTGTCCTTCGAACACCTGCAGGGCCGCCAGTGTCGTACCTCCGGGAGATGAGATCTGGCGCCGCAGTTCCGCCGGCTCGGCGCCCGATTCGACGGCCATGCGCGCTGCGCCGAGCGCCGTCTGCAGCGTCAAGGCGCGCGCGACATCCGCTGGCAGTCCCTCGGCGACGCCGGCCGCGATCATCGCCTCGATCAACAGATAGACATATGCGGGGCCGCTGCCCGAGAGCGCCGTGACGGCATCGAGCTGTTCCTCGGCCACGAGTTCCACCGGGCCGAGCGTCGCAAGCAGCCTGGCGGCGGTCCGGACGTCCGAGGGATCGCCCTCTCGCGCCAGCGCTGTAGCGGACGCACCGATGACGGATCCCGTGTTCGGCATGGCGCGCACAACGCGGTGATGGTCGCCGAGGGCCGCCTGCAGCCCGCGTCGGCGCAGCCCCGCCACAACCGAAACCACAAGGTGGCGGGCGTCGAGAAAGGGGCGCAGCTGCCGGCTCGCCTCGAGCGCATCCTTCGGCTTGACCGCCAGGATGAGGACATCCGAACGCCGGCAGACGTCGGCCTTGTCGACCGTCGCGTGCACTCCAAGGCGTTCCGCCTCCCTCAGCCGGCCGCGATCGCCGCGGTTGGTCACAGCGAGGCACTCGGGCGCAAGGGCGCCACCTGCCAGCAAACCGTGCAAGAGTGCCTGCGCCATCGCGCCGGCGCCGATCAGCCCGACGCCGCGAACCTCCTCGCCACCCATCCGCCGCACCTCCTTCACGGATAACGCAAAGCCCCCGTCCAGTGAAGGACGGGGGCCCGTGGTACCACCTTCGTTCCGCCCCGGGGGGCGGCACTCCTCGCCGCGTCGCGTGCGGTACCCGGCGGACTCGTCGCCCGCAGCTTCGGGGCGGGTCGCCTGCGCTCAGCCACCGGCTCGCACCTTCCGCCGGCTCTCTTCGGTCCTTGCGCGGGCTCTTCCCCATCATCGCCATCCATTTGGTATTGGCCCGTACTGTAGCACGTACCGCTGCATGCGTCAAAGGGTTGACCTGCCTCAAGAACCCTCCTCGCCATCCCGCGGCAGGACATCGTCCGCTCTTCTTGGCCTGCATGGCGCATGCAGATCGACGTCAAGCCTCCCTGACTTCCGGCGGCGTCACGCGGTTCCTTGTGGCGAGAATGCGGAAAAACGGCTTGGGCTCCTTCAGGACGTCGGTGACGTGAAAGCCGCTCTGTTCGACGATCTGCGCGAGTTCATCGGGATCCACCCATATGTTCAGCTTCGGCCCCTGCAGCGCCACCCCCTCGGCCCATTCCATGACGCACAGGCGACCGCCCGGCCGCAGGATGCGGGGCACCTCCCGTCGCAGAGACAGCCAATGAGGGATGTCCCGGAACACGCGAGTCACCAGCACTGCGTCCGCGACGCCGTCCTCGAGCGGCAGCTCCGTGCCGCCGATGTGCAGCATCGTCACGTTGCCGAGTCCCTCGCGCGACGCACGCCGACGCAAGAGGTCGAGATAGCCCTGCACGGCATCCAGCGCGAACACCCGCCCGCCGGTCAGCATGCGCGCCGCCGGCAGGGTGAAGAAGCCGGGCCCGGCGCCGATCTCGACCAGAGTCGAGCGATCGTCGGCGACGAGCGCCGCCACCACCTCGTCCGGCGTCAACACGCTGCGGAAACGGTCCTCGGCCTCGCGCACACGCTCGGGATCGAATGAGTCGGTCTCACGCGGGACCAATTGGCTGACCCTCACGGTTCCCATCTCCCGTCCTCATTCTGACATGACCGGTCCGCCGGTGCCGCCAAAGCGCCGCCCGCTCCGCCGCGACCAACGGACCGGGTCACCTCCGCCCTGATGTCGCCTCGGCGGCTGCCGGCCTCACGACGCCTTGCGCCCCCGGTCGATGCCGTCATTCCTTGGCTTTGGCCGGGTCGCCCGACGCGTCCACCTGCGTCAGGTCGATGTCCTTGACCGAACGTCGGAACTCCTGGATCGTCTTGCCTACGCCCTTGCCGATCTCCGGCAGGCGTTTCGGGCCGAACAGCAGCAGAGCGATCACCAACACGATGATGAGGTGGGTCGGTGTCAGGAGGTCCATGCGATCACATTCCCTTCGCGAACTTCGAAACACCGCTGCGGGAAGGCGTTCCCGCCCGCTGCCAGAGCGTCTGGCTCCTGCAGGCCGGGCAGAGCGGTTGCCCGGTTCCATGCCGGCCCTCCGCCTCGGCCGACGTCCGCAGCCCCTGCCAGAGCGCTTGAGGCGCCAGCTGTGCGCCGCAGGAGGAGCAGCGCACGAGGGGACTCTCCCGCAGCACCGCCACCTGGGCACCCGGCGGGGCTGCAGAGACTCCCAGCGCGCCCGTCGGGCAGGCCGGCAGGCAGGCGGCGCATGCTGCGCAGGCACCTGGGTCGAACACCAGGCGCTCGCGCTCCTCCTGCCGCTCGAGGAGCAAGGCGTGGGCGGCACACGCCTGCGCGCAGATGCCACACAGCGTGCAGCCCGCGCCGGCTGCGAGCCCGAACGGCTCTGTTTGCAGCGCGCTCAGCCGCTGCGGACGCCGGAGCGCAGCCAGTTCTCGGAAGTCCACCGCTGGGACGCCCACGCCCGCCTCGGCTGCGTGCGTCGCATACTCCCTCAGCGGGCAGTCCTGGACAGGGCAGACGACATCGACGGCGACTCCGGCGGCACGGGCTTCCCGGATACGCGCGTCCGCGATCTCGGCCACGCAGGCCACAGGCATCTGTGGCCGTCCATCCGGCGCCAGCGGCCGGCAGGTGAGGCGCAGTCGCGCAATAGCCTCTGCGTCGGCTCTTGCGGCCGAGAGCGCTGCAAGCCACTGGGCATCACCCGTCACGGCGCTCTCGAGGGCTCCCGTCGGACAGGCCGCTACGCAGCGCCCGCACTGACGGCACGCCTCCTCAGCGATGGACAGGTGTCCGCGCTGGATGCTGATCGCGCCGCTCGGGCAGGCGTCAGCACACGCGCGGCAACCTGCCGCGCTGTGACAGAGGGTCGCCTCCAGCCGCGGCACGCGCTGCAGCGGCAAGAGTCTCGGCAGGGGCAGGCGGAGCAGTTCGCCGCGCGTGGGCTCATCCATCAGCCCGACATAGCGACGGGTGGGCCCGTCACCCGCGATCGGCGCGTCAAGCCTCGCGAGCTGAACGCCGACGTCGCGCCACAGCGCATCGCTCCGAGCGTCGCACGACCGCGAGCAGACGACCCAGCCCAGTGCCGGGGGATCGGCCGCGGGCAGCGCGTCGGCGAGGCCGAGAAAGGCCAGCACCGGTCCATCGATGACGCTGCGCACCGGTCGCGGCAGGATCACGACGCGCATGGCCCGCCCAGGGTAGCGCTGGCGCATGCCGGCGATCAGCCTGCGCTGCAGCGAGCGCCGGATGCCGGGCCCGAACGCCAGGGTCAGGGTCTCGTCACGCGCCATGTCGCACCACCTCTCAGAGGGGCCCACGTCCGACGGACGTCAGGCGGGTCTGCAGCCACCTGTTCTTACGCGTCCTGCGCTGCCTTGACCGCCGCCAGGGCGTAGGCGGCGGCCTTCGCGTAGAAGGGCTGCCTGGCGTGCTGGGCGACGCCGGCGACCCATTTGGGCAGCCACTCCAGGAGATGGCGTTCACCGAAGGCCGCGGCGTCGGTCATCGCCTGCAGGTCCCCCCTGAGAAGGAGGTGCCCAAGGAACGCGAGCTCGGAAACGACGTGATCAGGCGGCAGTTCCTGGGCCGTCACGCCATGTTTCTCATAGGTGCCCGCCACCTCGCTCGTGCTCTGCCCAGCGCCGGCCTCCTCGAGATAGAAGGCCTCCACGGGGCGGCAGGGCGCATACGGCAGGTCGGAAATGAAGAGCCGGGTGTACTCCTCCTGGGCGGCCTCGACGCCGTCGGCGGCCATGGCGGCGAAGGCCTCCTGCAGGTGCGTCTGCAGCGCCTGGCGGATGGTCGGAACATCGCCGTCCGCGACGAGTCGCAGGATGTTCGGAGCCACATCCCACCACTCGCCCTCTGGGTACCGCAAGAGGTAGGCCGCCGCCTCGAGATCGAAGAGAACCTCTTCCGCCGCCTGCATCGCTGCCGCCCTCCAACCTGCTCAGATGTGCGGGAACGGGTAGCCGAAGATGCCTGCAGCAAGTACGTAGTAGCGCAGCAGGAACCCTCCCATGAGCACCAGGACCGCGGCCAGGGACGTCAGCACGTGGTTCGGACGGGCTTCGCCGCCCTGGCTGCGGCCGTGCTGCACCATCTGCCAGATCTCGATGGCCCACGGCACAAGCAGTCCGAGGAACGCGAAGCCGACGAGGAAGCCCGGGCTGCCGAGCAGGTAGGCAGCCGACAGCCTGGCGGCCTCAGGCGCTAGGCGGAAGTAGTTGAAGAAGGCGAGCAGGATGAGGATCTCGCCGCCGATGAGCGCCGCATCCACGCGCTCGAGCCTGCCCGCCAGCGCGTCCAGCCAGGGCCATGTCTTGCGCATGGCGAGGGTGTAGAGCAGCACGAGCGCGGCCCCTGTCGAGGCAGCGGAAACCACGAACAGGAGCGGCAACGCCGGCGTGTTCCAGAACGGAATGTCCGGTGCCTGGGAGACGAGGAAGCCGGTATAGAGCGCCACGGCCATGCCGATGACGGAGTTCCAGGCGAGGAGCCTGGGCAGCACGACATCGCGCCTGAGGTCGAACCAGAGGTAGACGACCCCGATCACGAGGAAGGCGGTCAGCAGCAGGACGCCCCAGAAGATCCACGACGTCGGGTTCAGGAGCGTGTACATGAGGTGCCAGGGGTTGACGAGATCTACCACCAGGAACAGCGTGCCGACGGCCACCGAGGCCATCGCCGCCCCCTGGGCGAACCGCATGAGCCGCCTTTGCAGCTCTCCGGTCAGCGCAGCAGTGCGCCCGAGCCAGTAGGCCATGCCCACCGTGGCGCCGCCGAGTCCGCCGAGGAAGAGGTAGACCGCGATCAGCCAACCCCACTCGGTCTGGTGCATGTACGTCACGTCGTCTCCCCCTCAGCGGATGTAGAAGACCTTCGGCTTCGTGCCGAGCTCTGGCGCGAGAGGAACGGCCTCGCCCGAGGAGACGAGCTGGGCGACGCGGCTCGCTTGGTCGTTGAGATCCCCGAAGATCCTCGCCTCGCCCGGGCAGGTGGCAACGCATGCCGGCTCAAGGCCCTCCTCGAGCCGCTCGTAGCAGAAGTCGCACTTGTCCACGTGGGCGCTGGTCTGCTGCACGTCGGGACCATAGACGATGCGGGCCCTGCTTATGTCGCCCGCGTCGTAGACGTAGCGGGCGTCGTAGGGACAGGCGAGCATGCAGGCCTTGCAGCCCATGCAGGTCTCCTGGTCGACGACCACGATGCCACCCTCGATGTAGTGGCTCGCACCGGTAGGGCACACGGACACGCAGGGCGCATCCTCGCAGTGCATGCAAAGTCGGGGTACGAATTCGCGGGAAACGTCGGGGAACTCACCGATCACGACGTTCTCGACGTGGGTGCGATAATTGCCGGACCAGAACGGCGTGTCGTGCTGCTGGGTGCATGCCGCGACACAGGCTTGGCAGCCGAGGCACGTCTTCACGTTCAAGACCATTCCGTAGCGCTTCACCCGTCAGCCCTCCCTAGAGCTTGCGCAGGCGCACGGTGAACTCGCCGCTGCGCGGCGCGCCTACCACCGATTCGGGCCGTGCCGTGACAAGCTGACTCAAGGCCGTGCCCTGGCCGGCCCCTACCAGCAGCCGGTTGTGCACACCGAAGTTGGACATCATGTAGACCGTATCCGGTCGCACCATCTCCGTCAGGAAGGCTGTGCCCTGCACCGTGTCGCCGGTGGCGGTGTTGCGGAGCTCGAGGCGGTCGCCGGAACCGATGCGGAGCCTGCGAGCCGACGCGGGATTGACCCAGATCCCGAGGTACTGGTCACCGTAGTTGTGCGACAGCGCCATGAGCAGGTCGTTGTTGGCCGTGGCCGTGTGGGACTGCACAGGCGCCTTGCCATACGCGAAGAAGAACTCGTCTGCCGCCAGGTGGCCGCCTGCGGCCGGTGTCTCCGGCGGAATCCAGGCAATCAGGGGGTCCCACTCCGGACGATAGCCGTGTTCCTGGATGAAGCCGGCCGTAATGAGCGAGAAGAGCTCGAGCCGCCCCGACGGCGTGGGAACGGGGAGGTGGTCCGGCATCGCCCAGCGCGCAAGCAGCGGCTCTGCCTGATCGAACACCACGAGGCCGTCCCGCCGCAGACGGCGCTTGAGTTGTGCCACGGAGACACCCTCGGCGCGCGCCGCCTCACGGATCTGGTACTCCGCCACGGCCGCGACAGCCGACCCGCCGCTCCGACGCGCCGACTCGGCTGTCTCGGCCACCGCGGCCGGATCCCAGCCGTTGAACTCTGCCACCGTCTGCCAGAACGGCACGCCACGCATGGCCGCAAGGTCGGAGAGGATGTCGAGCGCAGGCTTCGTGCCCTTCGGCGGAGTGACGGACGGTTCCCTCAGGCGGATGCCGCGCTGGTGGCTGTGCCCCAGGTCGAAGAGCAGGTCCTGGCGCTCGAGGTACACCTGATCCGGAAGAATGACGTCCGCGTAGGCGTTCGAATCGTTCGGCATGATATCGATCGCCACCACGAGCCCCATGCCCGGGTCGGCCAGGAACTCCTGCCATGCCGTGCTGCTCATGGCGTTGCGGATGGGGTTCGCCTGGTACATGTAGAAGGACCGCAGCCGGTAGGGCTTGCCCTGCCACTGCACCTGTCCCTTGGAGCCTTCGAGGTAGCCGAGGTTCGGGAAGAGCGGGAAGGCGACGCCCTGCTTGCCCTCGGAGAACTGTTGCTCGGACCAGGCGTACGAGATGCCGGGATGCTTGTGATTCCAGGCCTGCGGGTTGTCGAAGTAGGTCGCGAGCACGCCTTGCGGGCTCATGATGCCTGGCACCAGCATGCCAGGATACTTCTGCAGGTCACCGCCCTTGCGGAGGTAGGCCAGCATGTCCGCCATCATCTCGTGGTACTCTCCGGCGAAGATCCAGCCGCCGCGCCGGTCGATGCCGCCGACCAGCGCCTGCAGCATCGCAACGCTGCGGCGCAGCATGATCGAGTTCCTGTAGCGTCCATCGTGCCAGCCGGGCTCGACCAGAGCAGGGCGCGTGGTGCCGAAGTCGTGCGCCACCTCGCGGATCGTCGCCGCGCTGACGTCGGTGATCGCGGCCGCCCACTCCGGCGTGAAGGTCGCCACCTTCTGCTGCAGCGCCTGCAGCACGGTCTGCACCCGCTTGCCCTGGAAGAGCAGTCCCTGCGGTACGGCAAGCGCCGGTGCGACGGTGGAACCGTCGACAGCCACCGTGTTGTCGTTGTGGAACACGCCACCGGTCTCCACGACCTGTCCGCGCGTGGCATCGTAGACGTAGAAGGCGCTCGGCATGTGCGACGCCGGGTCCGTCTTCATCACGGGCTGACCCTGCTCGTCGAGGAGGAACGGCGCATTGGTGTGGGCCGCCACGAACTGCGCATCGTAGTATCCGTGCCCGAGCATCTCGTGCAGCATGGCCAGGGTGAACGCCAGGTCCGTGCCCGGCTTGATGGGGATCCAGGTGTCGGCGTGCGCGGCGAGCTCGGAGAGGCGCGGATCGAGCACGACAACCTTGGTCTTCTCGAGGTTGCGCGCGAGGTCGAGCGCTCGGCCGGTCGAGATGGCGGCGACCGACGCATTCGATCCGATGGCAAGGAAGTAGCGCGCGTTGCCGTAGTCCGCCTGCACCTCGTCGTGGATGTTGAAGTTGCCCGTCACCGTGTCGATGCCGAAGTGCTCGCCCGTGACGCAGGGCTGCATCGGCGTGCCGTAGATGTTCGGGATCTCCGACGATACGGCGAACGCGACGACCTCCGGGCGGTAGTAGGCGCAGATCACCCAGCCCGCGGCGATTGCCTTCTCATAGGGCTGGATGTCGAGTTCCCGTTCCCGCCGCTCGATGTACGCGTAGGCCTCCTCCCAGCTGGCCGCCCGGAATCGCCACTCGCCGCGCTTCGACCCCGCGACGCGAATGAGCGGCCTCGTGATGCGTTCGGGACTATACGCCAGCCGGAGCCCGGACTGGCCGCGCGGGCACAGGCGGCCCTGGTTGAAGGGATCCGCTCCGTTGCCGTCGATCTTGACGGCGCGCCGGAGTCCGCCCCGTTCATCGACCTGCACTTTGATCCCGCAACCGCTCGCGCACATGGTGCAGATATTGGGATACGACGTATCCGACTGCGTCGCGTCGTCTGCACTCGTCTTCGCAAGCGCAAACTCCAAGGGTCCCAGAACCGCCAAAGATGCACCAGTAACCGCGCTGGCTTCGATGAATTCTCTTCGCGTAAGCATCTGCTAACCCCCGCACCGCTGATACACTGCCATGTATGCCTATCGAAGATTAGTTGTGGCGCTCGCCTTCCGGATATACCTCATGGGTCCTGAATCATTACTCCATTCGCCGCCCCGGGCCGCCGGTCAGGCGGATCCCATTCGTCGCATGCATAACCACTTGTCAGCCCGCTGCGTCATCCCGCAGCGGGAAGGTATGGTAGCGTCAGACGTCGGAACACTGTCTGGGGCCGCGTTCAGAGCCTTTATCGCCTTGAGCGCGGCAGCGTCTGATTTCCGTTCTGGGTGGTCTTTCAGCGATCTGGACGACGCGCAGCGACCACTTCCGCCGTCAAGATGGGCCGGTTGGCGCCAGCGCAAGCCGCCTCTGCACCCACCTCCGCACGACGCACAAAGCGCACGGCCTGATGGCCGTGCGCGCCCGAGTGCAACCGATGTCAGGCTCGGACCTCCGTCAGGCCTTGCGGCCATGCCGCAGAGACCAGAGCTCCCGCCACGCCTCCCTTGCACCCACCGGACAGCTGCCCGGCACGCCGTAGAGACGCCACTCGACGTGGCGGCACAGGTGCGGTGCCGCACCGCCCAGCCACTCCCGCACCGTCTGGTTCCGGCGCCAGGGTTTGCCGCATGTGTACGACCAGAGGCGCAGGTAGAGCACCTCCGCCTGTGTCCGGTGTCCGAGCGTCCAAACGGCCAACGCGAGAACGACCAGTCCCAGCACGAAGGCGATGTCGAGCGGCGCCTGCGATGCGCGCGCCCGTGCGCGGGCCAAAGACTCCCTCTGCGCGGCCCGTTCCAGGGCCCGCAGGGCCTGAGCGCGCCCGAGCCGGCCCACCTGCACCGTCGGCAATGCCCCTGTCGCGCTGGCCGCCGCCGTCGCGCCGCCTCCCCGCTGCAAGGAGGGCAGCGCGAAGCCGGGCGTCGGGTCGAGCGGCAGCCAGCCATGTCCCGGCACCCACACTTCAGCCCAGCTGTGGGCGTCGGCGGCGGTCACGACGCGGCCACCCTGCTCCGGGCTGCCGGGCAAGTAGCCCGCCACCCAGCGCGCGGCGATGCCATCGGCGCGCGCCAGCACGACGAATGCGGACGAGAAGCTGTTGCAATCGCCTGCGTGGTGCACGAAGAGGAAATCCCAGACGAAGTCGCGTCCGCCGTCGGACGGCACCTGCAGCACATACTGCTCGTGACTGTGGAGATAGCCGATGAGCGCTGCGGCTTCGCTGCCCACGGTGGGTCGCACGCCCTTGATGATGCGGTGCGCCAGCCGGCTTACCGCCGACGGCAGCGTCCTCGGCAGCTGCAAGGCGCTTCTCGGCGCCCCCCGAGCGCTGACGGGCACCGCCCGGGCTGCTCTGAGCGTGGTCGAAGGCAGGGCCGCGATGATTTCGATATCGCGCCCGTCCGCGCGGTACGCGCCGCTGCGGGCGTTGTAGAGCCAGGCGCCGGGCGGCGACAGCAGCTCGACGACGTTGCCGGCTACGGGATCGGTGGGCAGGGTGGCCGCCAGCGTCACGTGCTCGAGCACCAGCCTCGTGCCGGGTCCCGGCCGCACGCTCTCCTGTCCGGGCACCAGGGTGCGCCACGAGCCTCCCTGCTTCCAGCCCTGGCCCGTATAGTCGTAGGCGGTGAATACCTGCCAGTAGAGCGCCGCGCGCGACGTCGAGGTGAATGCGGCGTTCGTGGCCGGTATCAATGTCTGATCGAGTTGCCCGATGTCGAGCGGGTAGCCCTGCTGCACCAGCGTGCCACCGCCCGGCGAGGGCCTCAGCGGCGGCAGCGTCTGCCCGGCCAGTAGGACGAGGCCGATGCTGATGGCGCCATAGATCTCGAGCGAGCGCCGGCCGTGCGCAGGTTCCCTGCCCAGGTCGAAGTAGCGCACCGCGATGAATCCCAGGCAGAGCGCGACGGCGCTGGCGGCGACGTTCACCTCGAGGCTCCCGACGTAGCTCAGGAGTCCGATGCCCAAGACCAGCTGCAAGAGGCGCAGCGCCAGGGTGCCCAGGCTCTCGAAGCTGGCCGTGAGGGCCGGCAGGAGCAGGGAGAGCAGCAGGGTCGCGTCGGCCGTGTCGAGCTTCTTCGGTGTCAGGACCCTGAGGCTCTGGATCAGGTGATGGAATTCGGGCACCCGCAGGCCGTGCGGCCAGAGCCCCGTCGCGAGGACGAGGGCGAAGATCCAGAGCGCCAGGCGGAGCAGCCTGCGCCGCAGGGACATAGGGTCGAAAGCCAGCGCGGCGTAGAGTCCTGCATAGAGCAGCAGGAGCCCCGTCGCCCCTGCGATGCTCTGGTAGAAGGCCACGGTCACCGGCAGAGACCACAGGGCGCCATAGCCCTGACGTCGGATCAAGGCCGCACCCGGCGTCCCAGGCGCCACAGGGCGGCGAAGTTCGGCACGCTGATGTCAGCGCGGCGGCCCTCACCCACTGCTGCCACCATGGCGCCGGGATTCGCCCCCTTGAAACTGCGCGCCGCGTCGCTCGGGCCGACGAACAGGGTCCGTCGCCCAACGGCCAGCGGCATGGGCCTGTGCTCGAGCTCCACCGCGGTCAGCGCCTCCATCAGGCGCGCGGCGTTGCCCATGCCCTCCTGAACGCTGCATCTTCCGGCGTGGAGCGCCACGCGGCTGCCCTCGCGCGCCAACGTCAGCGCGAAGGACGCCGCCACGCTGACGGCCAGTTCAAAGAGCTCAGGGTCGGGGTAGTCACGCCGGTCGACGTCGAGCACAATCTCACGCAGCAGTTCGCCGCTGCGCAAAGTCTGTCGCACCTGGAGCCGTCCCGTGCGCACCGTCTGCGGCCAGTGCAGCCGCCCGAGGCGGTCGCCCGCCTCGTAACGGCGAACGCCGGCGAACTCGCGCTGCTCCTCTATGCGTCTCACTCCGCGCAAGCTGTCGTCGCCGCCGCCTTGGAGCCGCCGCAAAGAAAGCGCCACCGCCCGGGGCCGCACGGCCACAGCCAGACGCGCCTCGCGGGCAAGCGTGCGCGTCAGGATGCCGAGCGGGTCCCGATAGGCCAGGGTCACCTCATAGAGATGGACGCCGCGACGCACGTTCTTCTCCACCCAGCGCAGGCGGAGGCGGCCGACGCCGAACCATCCCTCGTGCACCCGCAGCTCCGGGCCATCGCGAATCGCCACGCGCCAGAAGCCGGGAAAGAAGCCCTGCCAGACGGCTTCCAACTCGACGAAGTCGCCCGCCTCCGGGCCCAGGGTCAAGACCTCCACCTTGGCATGCGTCCGCCCGGCCAGGAGCCAGCCGCAGCTCGCTGCCAGCAGAAAGACGAGGGCGAGCCGGCCTGCGTAGAGCCAGAGCGGTCCTGGCGCAAGGGCGATGCCGCCGAGCACCAGCAGCGGGAGCCCGTAGGGTGCCAGGCGGCGCAGGGCGCTGCTCACCGCCGCGGCGCCGACTGCGGCAGAGGCGTCCGTGCCAGCACCTCTTGCACCACGGTGGTGCCGGTGACGCCGCGCAGAGTGCCGTCCGCCCGCACCACCACCCGGTGCGCCAGCACCTCGTCCGCCAGTTCGCGCAGGTGGTCCGGTGCGACATAGCGCTCATCACGCAGGTAGGCAAGCGCCCTTGCCGCGCGCACCCAGGCGATGGCACCACGCGGCGAGACACCGAGCGAGAGCGCCTCGTGGCTGCGCGTGCCCTGCACCGCCGCGAGCGCGTACTGCGCGACAGGTTCGCCCACCGGTACCGCCTGTGCCGCCTCGACGGCATCGCGCAGGTCCGAAAGCGAGATGAGTGGCGTCAGCTCCGGCGCCTTCTGGCGGAAACCCTCCGTCTGCAGAACCGCGAGTTCCGCCTGGCTCTCCGGATAGCCGAGGCGCAAGCGCAGCAGGAAGCGGTCGAGCTGGGCCTCGGGCAGCGGGAAGGTGCCTTCGAACTCGATGGGGTTCTCGGTGGCCAGGACCGTGAATGGCCACGGCAGCTCATGTCTAACGCCGTCCACCGTGACCTGCCGCTCCTCCATGGCCTCGAGCAGGCTCGCCTGCGTCTTCGGCGACGTGCGGTTGATCTCGTCGACGAGCAGGAGGTTCGTCAGGACCGGTCCAGGTCGGAATGTAAAGGTCTGAGCCTGCGGCTCGTAATACGTATAGCCGGTCACATCGGACGGCAGGAGGTCCGGCGTGCACTGGATGCGCTGGAACGAGACCCCGAGGGCCTGAGCCAGACGCGTCACGAGCGACGACTTGCCCACGCCCGGCACATCCTCGATCAGGACGTGGCCTTCGGCGAGGACCGCCACCAGGAGGCGCTCCGCGATGCGCGCCCTGCCCCATGCGACCTCTGTCAGGCGCGTCCTCATCTCTGTCAGGGCACGAGAAGGCATAAGCACACCACTCCCCCGCCGGGTGATTTACCGGCGAGGGAGTGGCTTCCTGCTTGTCAGGCGCCGCGGCCGATCGCTTCCGCGACCTCCATCAACTGCACGTCACCCCCGCCGTAGGCGATGCGGCTGCCCAGCACGTCACGCAGCCACATCTCGACCGGGAAATCCTGCGTGAAGCCGTAGCCGCCGAACGTCTGCACCGCGTTGCGCAGGGTGCTCACGGCGGCCTCGCCGCTCTGGAAGTTCGCCTCCGCGGATGAGAGGGTCGCGTCGCGCCCGGCATCGAGATCGCCGGCTGCCCGCAGCACCAGGAGCCGGGCCGCGTCGATACCCGTCCGCATCCGTGCCAGCATGCCCGCAACCTGCTGATGCTCGATGATGGGCCGGCCCATGGTGCGGCGCTCGCGCGCGTACGCGACCGCCGCCTCGTAGGCAGCGCGCGCCGTCCCCACCTCGGCCGCCGCCGTGAGCACGCGGCCAAGCTGCAGCACCTCGCGCGCGATCTGGAATCCCTCGCCCTCCTGCCCGAGGCGCATCCCCTCGCCCACAGCGCAGGCCTGGAAGTCCAGGGTGCCGATCTGCAGGCTCTTGAGGCCCGACGTCTCCGTGCGTCCGAGGAACTGCACGCCCGCCACCCCCTGGCGTACCAGGAAGAGGCTTGCACCGCGCAGTCCGGCGTCGGGGTCGGTCTGGGCGAGCACCAGCAGGAGTCCCTCGCGTCCGGCGTTGACGATGAAGCGCTTGCGCCCCTCAAGGCTGTAGCCCCCGTCGGTGCGGCGCGCCTCGGTGCGCACGCGCTGCTGCTCGCCCTGCGCCGCCATCTCGAGTTCCGCGCCGGCCTCGGGCTCCGTCACCGCCAAGGACGCAAGGAGCAGGCCTCCTTCGCCGGCCAGGGTCGGCAGGTACAGCCTCTTCTGCTCCTCTGTGCCATGGCGGGCGATGGCCGATGCCAAGAGTCCCTGACTCGCGATGGCCATGGCCAGGCCGAGATTGCCCCAGCCGAGTTCCTCCATCATCGCGACCTGTGCCTGGACCGATACCCCCGGCCCGCCATAGGCCTCGTCAACGCCGGGTGCGCACAGTCCGAGCTCGCCTGCCTCCGCGAGCACGTCCCACGGCACGTCGCCGGACCGGTCCGCCTCCTGGCCGCGCTCGCGCAGGCGCGCCAGGGCGAAGTCCCGTGCGACGCCCTGCAGCGCGGCCACGTCGTCAGGAAGTCCGAGAGCAAAGTCGAGGGCCAAGAAAACCGCCTCCGTCGCACGTGCTTTTCGTTCCGTTCGGCCGACTGCCTATCGCGTCCTTCGCCACCGCGCGAGCCCCTCCTGCCCCAGGGCCGCGCCTCCACAAAGAAGGCCCCACCCTCTCACGAGGATGGGACCACTGCGGCCCTCGTCAGGCTGTCTCCTCCTGCTTCTTGCGGCCCTTGCGCTCGGAGGTCACGAGAAGCGGATCATCATGCCGCTGCACGACCTCCTTGGTCACGACGCACTTCGTGACGTCCTTGCGCGAGGGTGTGTCGAACATCACGTCGAGCATGATATCCTCGATGATCGCCCTCAGGCCACGCGCACCGGTGTTGCGCTTGAGCGCCTCCTGGGCGATCGCTCTGACCGCGTCATCCTTGAACTCGAGCTCCAGGCCATCAAGCTCGAAGAGCTTCTGATACTGCTTGACGAGCGCGTTGCGCGGCTCGAGCAGAATCCGCACCAGCGCCTCCTCGTCGAGCGCGTCGAGCGTGACGATGATCGGCAGGCGCCCAACGAACTCGGGAATCAGCCCATACTTGAGGAGATCCTCGGGCAGTACCTTGGCGAGAACCTCGCCGATGCGCTCATTGCGCGTTTGTCCGACGTCAGCGCCAAAGCCGATGCCCTTCTTGCCTGTGCGTGCCTTGATCAGCTTGTCGATCCCGTCGAAGGCGCCGCCGCAGATGAAGAGGATGTTGGTGGTGTCGATCTGGATGAACTCCTGGTGCGGATGCTTGCGTCCGCCCTGCGGCGGAACCGATGCGACTGTGCCCTCGAGGATCTTGAGCAGCGCCTGCTGCACACCCTCACCGGAGACATCGCGGGTGATCGAGGGATTCTCCGACTTGCGCGCGATCTTGTCGACCTCGTCGATGTAGACGATGCCCTTTTCGGCCTTCTCCACGTCGTAGTCCGCAGCCTGGATCAGCTTGAGGAGGATGTTCTCCACATCCTCGCCCACGTAGCCGGCTTCCGTCAGCGACGTGGCGTCGGCGATGGCGAACGGCACGTTGAGGATGCGCGCCAGGGTCTGCAGCATATACGTCTTGCCGGAACCCGTGGGTCCCATCATCACGACGTTCGACTTCTGCAGTTCCACATCATCGATCTTGGAGCCGAGGTTGATGCGCTTGTAGTGGTTGTAGACAGCCACCGACAGGGTGCGCTTGGCGCGCTCCTGGCCGATGACGTACTGGTCGAGGATCGCCTTGATCTCGGCAGGCTTGGGGATGTTCTTCAGTTCGACCTCGACGTCGTCACCGAGCTCCTCATCGATGATCTCCGAGCAGAGCTCGATGCACTCGTCGCAGATGTAGACGCCAGGGCCGGCGATCAGGCGCTTGACCTGATCCTGGAACTTACCGCAGAAAGAGCACTTGAGCTGGCCCTTCTCGTCGGTGAACTTGAACATCCGCGACACCCCCTTGCTAGCGGGACGGGTTCGGGTTGTGCAGCTCGCGCGAGGCGATGACCTCGTCGATCAAGCCGTACTCCTTGGCCTCTTCCGCAGACATGAAATTGTCCCGGTCGGTGTCGCGGTAGATCTGGTCGACGTCCTTGCCCGTATGCCTAGCCAGGATGCGGCTCGTGACCTCCTTAACCTTGAGGAGCTCCTGCGTGAAGATCTGGATGTCGCTCGCCTTGCCGGGAGGCGCACCGCCCACCCCTGCCTGATGGATCATCACACGGGAGTTCGGCAACGAGAACCGCTTGCCGGGTGTGCCCCCGGCCAGCAGAAGGGCAGCCATGCTCGCGGCCTGGCCCACGCAGATGGTGGACACGTCCGGCCGGATGTACTGCATGGTATCGTATATGCCCAGTCCGGCGTCTACGACACCGCCGGGCGAGTTGATGTAGAGGTGCACGTCCTTCTCGGGGTCCTCGCTCTCGAGATAGAGCAGCTGCGCCACGATCAGATTCGCGACCTGATCGTCGATCGGCGTTCCGAGGAAGATGATCCGCTCCTTGAGCAGGCGTGAGTAGATGTCATACGCGCGCTCGCCGCGGTTGGTCTGTTCGACGACCATCGGCACCATGTACCCCATCGGATCTCTCTCCTTACGGCCCTACTCCTGTTGCGCCGGGTCCGCCGGCTCAGTCGGTTCCACTGCCTCGGGCTCTTCGGCGGCCGGAGCCGCCTGCTCCCCACCCAAGGTGCCCAAAAAGCTGCGGAGCTTCTCGTCGAGCAGGATGCCATAGAGCGACTGCTGTTCCTGCTCTGTCAGGCCGCGGTTGCCGCGATTCTGCTCGAGGATCCGCCGCGCGCCGTCGAACTCGGCCTGCGTGAGGCCGATGCCCTCCTGCTCCAGGATACGCCCGACGACGAGCTTCGCACGCACCTGCTCGCTTGCCTGCCGGCGCATGTCGTCGTCCGCCTCGTGGTCGTGCGCAGCCTCACCGTGGAGCTCATGCAGCATTCCGTGCGCCTCGCGCTCGACGAGCACCTCGGGCACGCGCACCTCCGCTTCCGCGATGACGCGGTCCAGCAGCGCGCTGCGCCGTCGATCCTCCGCCGTCCGCTGTGCCTCGGCACGCAGAGCATTCGTGAGCTCCTCGCGCATCTCCTTCAGATTCTGGTGGCCATGCTCCTGGGCGAACGCGTCATCAAGCTCGGGCAGCTCGATCTCGCGCACATCCTCGACTGTCACGTGGCCGGTCTGGTCCGGGTTCTCGCTGTCGAGCGGCACCTGGCGCGAATCGCCGGCACGGGCGCCCTGCAGGGCCTCGCGGAAAGCGGGGAACGAACGGTCGAGCGCAACCTGCGTCCGCTCGATGGTTCCGGCCTTGCCCTCCTCGTCAACGTAGGTCCCCGTAAGCTCCACGACCGAGTTCTCGCCGCAGACCTCGCCAGGAACGAGCGTCGCATGGGAGCGCCGCTCCTGCTCGAGCGCCGCATCCACGGCCGCCTCGTCCACCTCGGGTACGTCCGTCTCCGTCCGTGCCCAGCTGCGGTAGTCGGGCAGCTCGATCTCAGGTTGCAGCAGAACGCGAGCCTTGATCCGCACGCCCTTGTCATCCTGCGGGTCGATGGCTTCGATGGTGCCGTCCTCGTACGGGGTCAGCTTGAGCTCCTCGATGGCGTCGGAATACGCCTTGGGGACGATCTCGTTCAGCGCGTCCTCGTAGAGATGCTGCGGACCGTAAGCCCGCTCGACGATCGGCCGCGGTGCCTTCCCAGGCCGGAACCCAGGCACCCGCACACGCTTGGCGATCTTGCGGAATGCCTCGTCGAGCGCTTCCTGCAGGCGTTCGGGCTCGATGTCGATCAGCACGCGGACCTCGTCTTCGTTCAGCTTCTCCAGTTCGACCACCATGTCCACCTCTTCCCAATCGGCGGGGCCGGACGCGGGTCCGGCCCCGTTGCACGAAATGGGCGACCGGCCGGTCGCCCTGCAAAATTGGAGCGGAAGACGGGATTCGAACCCGCGACCTTCGCCTTGGCAAGGCGATGCTCTACCACTGAGCCACTTCCGCAGGAGCCACTTTGGTGCGGGCGGAGAGATTCGAACTCTCACGGGTGTCCCCATGGGATCCTAAGTCCCACGCGTCTACCATTCCGCCACGCCCGCCTGGTGGGCCATGATGGATTCGAACCATCGACGCCCCGCTTAAAAGGCGGGCGCTCTAACCGCTGAGCTAATGGCCCAAACTTGGTTGGGGCGGTAGGACTCGAACCTACGC
>DAIBJA010000041.1 GCA_027420455.1 Clostridia bacterium
GTCTTGAGGCGCAGTTCCTTGACGACGTCTGCCGTGATCTCCATGCCATTACCTCCCGAACTCGTAGGCAGGCGCCCCCGGAACTCTGCCCGGGGGCGCCCGAAGCCCGCCCTATTCGGCGAGCTGGACTCCCTGCTTGCCCTCGAGCACCGCGTCCGCCATGCGCCCGGTCAGAAGCTTGACCGCACGGATGGCGTCGTCGTTGCCCGGAATCACGTAACTAATCTCGTCCGGGTCGCAGTTCGTGTCGACGATCGCGACGACCGGGATGCCAAGGGTGTTGGCCTCGGTCACGGCGATGCGCTCCTTGCGCGGGTCGATCACGAACAGGGCGGCGGGCGGGTTCTTCATGCCCTTGATGCCGCCGAGGAACTTCTCCAGCTTCTCCTTCTCGTGCACGAGGGTGCTGACCTCTTTCTTGGTCAGTTCCTCGAAGCGGCCATCGGCCTCCATCTGCTCGATCTCGGTGAGGCGCTGCAGGCGCTTCTTGATCGTGCCGAAGTTGGTGAGCGTGCCGCCGAGCCAGCGCTGGTTGACGTAAAACTCGCCGCAGCGCGTCGCTTCCTCGGCGACCGACTCCTGGGCCTGCTTCTTCGTGCCGACGAAAAGAATGCGGCCACCGTCCTGCGCAACCTGGCGCATGTACTGGTAGGCCTCATCGACCTTCTTGACCGTCTTCTGCAGGTCGATGATGTAGATGCCGTTGCGCTCCGTGAAGATGTACGGGCGCATCTTCGGATTCCAGCGCCTCGTCTGGTGACCGAAGTGGACGCCCGCCTCAAGGAGCTGCTTCATCGAAATGTAGGACACGTGATGCCTCCCTTTCGGTTTAGCCGCCGCGCCGGTCCTCTGCGCCGGGAAACCCGGGCCTTCGCCGGGCCACCGCCCGCCGCATCGAGGCGCGTGCGTAATTTGCCTTCCGCAGTATACCATGCGGTCCAAGCAGGCTCAACCGCCGCCGCAGCGGCCCATCCCCATGCGCGGTCCATGGCGCAACAACGCCACCCGACCGCCGGCCAAGGCAGCGGGTGGCGTCCCTTGACGCAGGCGGTCAGACGAACAGGATCTTGCCGTCCTGGGCGCTGTCGAGGAAACCGGCCACGCCCGCCACCCCGTCCACGACGCTCTCGAGATCCTCGAGCGACAGGCCGAAGAGGTCCATGCTCATGCCACAGGCGAGAACCTGCACAGGACCGATCTCCTTCGCCTGCTCGAGCATCTCCACGAACGAGCCCACGTGGTGCTCCTCCATCTGGTTCCAGAACGTCTCGGTCATGTCCTTGAAGGACGCCGACAAAGGCGCGCGACCCGCCCCCTTGCGCAGGGCCAGAACACCCCACATCGTAAGGAAGATCTGCACCTCGGTCTGCATGGCGGCCGCTCCGGTCGCCAGCACCGCCACGGGCAGCAGGCGATCGGCCTCACCGGACGCGACGACGAACGACAGTCGATCGCTGGACATACGAGTCCTCCTATCGCTTCAGGCGGGTCGCAAATTGCGCATCAGCGCGACCAGGAAGCGGAGCATGTGCTGGGCGGCAGGCTCCCGCCTGAGGGCCATAAGGTCCCTGAGGCCGACCGTACGCCCGGATTTCGCCGCCTCGGCGGCCTTCGCGGCAGCGGCGCCGAGCCGCTCGGCCAAAGCCGCTCCCTCCTCCGCACCCGCGAGCGCCGCGAGGGCACCGAGGCCCTGCTCCAGGAGCGGCGCCACTTCTCGGGTCCGGCGCAGTAGGCTCAGGATCTCGGGCGCCGTGAGAAAGTCGAGCGCCGTCGCGGCGGATTCGGCCACCTCGCCGAAGCGCGAGACCATGTGCGGCGTCAGCGAGGCGAAGACGGCGTTCGCGAGGTTGGTACCCTCGAGCGGCAGGTTTGGCGCCTCGGTCGGCGCGGGCATCGTGACGGACATGAACCCTACCTCCCCGTTTCGCAGCGGTCGGGACTCAGATCACGGCCTTGAGGTTGGCCCAGTGGATCTGGTTGTAGGTCTGCTTGAAGAAGTGGATCGAACGGCTCGGCGTCGGCACCACAGGCGGGTGCTGGAAGTCGAACGAGATGTAGGTCGCCTCTTCGAGACCCGTCTCGATGAAGCAGAAGGCCCTACCCGCGTAGGTGTGCCCGGGACGCCGGCCCTCCGACAGGAGGCCGACCAGGTTGTCCGCCACCACCTCGGACTCGAAGTGCGCGACCGATCCGGCCTTGGAAACGGGCAGATCGGTGGTGTCGCCCACCGCAAAGATGTTCTCGTGGCCCTGCACCTGCAGGAGCTGGCGGTCGGTCGGGTACCAGTTGCCGGCACCGGCCAGCCCCGACGCTCCGCCGAGGGCGTCGCCGCCGTGCGGCGGCACCGTCACCAGGAGGTCGTACGCGACGTCCGTACCTTCCTGGCTGTGCAGCACGTGCGCCTCGGTGTCCACCGCCTCCATGTTGAAGAAGGTCTCCACCTTGATGTCGCGGCGCTCGAACTCGGCTTCCGCGAACGCGGCGACGGCCGGGATGGTGTGGGCGCGCGCCACCGGATACGTGTACGTGATCTCGAGCGCATCGCGCAGGCCTCGGTTCCTCGCCCAGGCGTCGAGCATCAGGGTGAACTCGACGGGCGCCACGGGACACTTGTGCGGAATCCCTACCGAGATCGCCACGCGGCCGCCCTGCAGGCCCTTTAGGGCCTCGCGCAGCTTCTCCGCGCCTTCTAGCGTGTAGAACCAGTGGGCCTCCTGCGCGAGGCCCGGCACATCCTCGGGCCGGATCCGCGAACCGGTCGCGAGCACCAGGTAGTCGTACGGCAGGTTCACCCCGCCCTGGGTGACCACCGTGTTCGACGCGGCGTCCACGCGCTCAGCGCGGTCCTGCACGAAGCGCACGCGCGGGTGCAAAAGGTCCCGCACGGGGCGCACCAGGCTGCGCGGATCCATCAGGTCGAAGGCGACGTAGAGGAACCCGGGCTGGTAGATGTAGTCGTCCCTCTCGCCCAGGACGGTGACCTCGACGTCATGGTGCTGGATCTTGGGCTCGAGCGCCCGCGCCACGAGGTTCGCCACCATGAGTCCCGCCGTGCCCGAGCCGACGACGAGCAGCCGCTTCGGCATGTCGATCCCCTCCTACTTGACCTTGCGCACGAGGATCGCGTCCCCGCCGTCGCGGCTCACGACTTCCACCAGTTCCTGTCCTGCCTTCTCCGCCCACTTCGGGATGTCCGTACGCGAGCCGGAGTCGCTCGTGAGGACCTCAACCACCTGCCCGACCTCGGCCGTCTTGATCGCGCGAATCATCTCCATGAGCGGTCCTGGGCAGAAGCTTCCTCGGGCATCGATCACGCGGTCCGCTGTCACCATCCGGCCCACCCCCACAGGAACTCGGACATCCGCTGCGTCGCACTTGTCCGGGGCCGATATGCCGCATTGGCAGGGTCCAGCCGCCCGGTTGCGGACTGTGTGCCGTGTCCGTACTTCCACGATCCAAGACCTTTTGTTCACATACTACGTCCATTGGTACCTGCCCCTACGTCCATAGGGCGAACACCCGCAAATACCCGTAGACGTATAGGTACTATGCCTGGCATAGCATAAAACGGGCCGGGACATGGCGTCCCGGCCCGTGTACCCCGGTTGCGAGCGGTCGAACAGCCTAGAGGATATAGCGGGAGAGTTCCGGATTGGCGGCGAGTCCGCCGAGCTCATGGACCACATAGTCCCGATCCACCTTGAGGTGGCTGAGACCCGGGTCCGGCGCGCGAAAGAGGGCGTCCTCGAGGCAGCGTTCCAGGAGGGTGTGCAACCGTCGCGCGCCGATGTCTTCCGTCTCCTCGTTCAGCTTGTGGGCGTACTCCGCGATGGCGAGGACCGCGTCGTCCGTGACCTCGAGCTCCAGGCCATCGGTCGCGAGGAGGGCGACGTACTGCTTCACGAGCGCATGCTCCGGCTCGACGAGGATCCGCCTCAGTTCCTCGACGCCGAGCGAGCGCAGTTCCACGCGGATCGGAAAGCGTCCCTGCAGTTCCGGGATGAGGTCCTGCGGGCTCGCGATGTGAAAGGCGCCTGCCGCGATGAACAGGATGTGATCCGTCGTCAGCGGGCCGTACTTCGTCTGCACGGTGGTGCCCTCGACGATCGGCAGGAGGTCCCGCTGTACGCCTTCACGCGATACGTCCGGGCCATGGCCCGCGCCGTGGGCCGCCACCTTGTCGATCTCGTCCAGGAAGACGATGCCGGACTGCTCCGCGCGCCTCAGGGCCTCCTGCGCCGCCTTGTCGGAATCGACCAGGCGGTCGGCCTCCTGCGTACGCACGATCGGTCTGGCGTCGCGGACCTTCATGCTGCGGCGCCGCGTGCGCTTCGGCAGCATCTGCTGCAGCATCTCCTGCATCTGTCCCTGGCCGTCCGCCATCGGCAGCGGCGTCTGCTCCTCGACGTCGACCTCAACCATCTCGTCCTCGAGCTCGCCTCGCCGCAGGCGCTCGCGAACGGTGCGGCGCTTCTCGCGCCGCTCGCCTTCGCCCTCGCCTGCGCCCTGGGCCCTCTGCGGCTCTTGCGGCTGGGCAAAGCCGAACAGCGAGGCGAAAGGGTTCGGCCGCTCGGCGCGGTCGCCCAGCAGCAGATCCACAAGCCTCTCCTCGGCGGCGACGTGGACGTCCGGCTCGATCT
This sequence comes from Clostridia bacterium, assembly GCA_027420455.1. Taxonomy (GTDB): domain Bacteria; phylum Bacillota; class Sulfobacillia; order JAJZYS01; family JAJYTV01; genus JAJZQO01. The sequence goes on from DAIBJA010000041.1 coordinate 4,641, forward strand.
GCCTGCGCATCTCCTCGCGCACCAGCCTGAGGGCCACCTCGACGAGGTCGCGGACGATCGACTCGACGTCGCGGCCGACGTAGCCCACCTCCGTGAACCGCGTCACCTCCACCTTGACGAAGGGAGCGCCCACGAGCCGGGCGAGACGCCTGGCGATCTCCGTCTTGCCGACACCCGTCGGCCCGATCATCAGGATGTTCTTCGGCGTGACCTCCTGGCGCAGAGCCGGCTCCAGTTCCTGCCGGCGCGTTCGGTTGCGCAGCGCGATCGCCACGCGGCGCTTCGCCTCGTCCTGGCCGATCACAAAGCGGTCCAGGGCCTGGACGATCTCGGCTGCCGTCACTCCCCAGCGCCCCCTATCTCCTCGACGACGATGTGGTCGTTCGTGTAGACGCAGATGCCGCTCGCGATCTCGAGCCCCTTCCTCGCGATCTCGGCGACGGGCAGCTTGGTCTCGCCCGCCAGCGCCCTCGCGGCGGCGAGCGCGTAGTTGCCACCCGAGCCGATCGCGGCGATGCCGTCGTCCGGCTCGATCACCTCCCCCTGTCCCGAGAGCAGGAGGACACTCTGGCGGTCGCAGACCAACAGGAGCGCCTCAAGCCGGCGCAACATGCGGTCCTGGCGCCAGGCGCGCACCAGCGACGCCGCCGCCTGGCGGAGTTGCCCATGCTGTTCCGCCAGCTGGCGCTCGAAAGCGTCGAACAGCAGGAGCGCATCCGCGACCGACCCCGCGAACCCGCCGAGAACCTCCCCCTGGTAGAGGCGGCGCAGCTTGCGGGCGCCATGCTTCACGATCGTCGCGTCGCCCATCGTCACCTGCCCGTCGGCCGCCATGGCGGCGTGGCCGTCCCGGACCACCGCAAGCACGGTCGTGGAGCGGAACTGTGGCGTTTCCAAGTTCAAGACCTCCTGCACGAATCTATGCGCGAGGGTGCGCGCGTCGGTAGACCGCGCGCATGCGCCCCGCCTGCACATGCGTGTAGATCTGGGTCGACGAAAGGCTTTGGTGGCCGAGGAGTTCCTGCACGGCGCGCAGATCGGCCCCGCCTTCCAGCAGGTGCGTCGCGAAGCTGTGCCTGAGGCTGTGCGGGCCTCGGCGCGGCAGGCCGACCACGCGTTCGTACCCCTCCAGGATGCGCCGCACGCTGCGCGCGGTGATCCTGCCGCCCCGCCGGTTGAGGAAGAGCGCCTCGCCGCCGCGGGAAAGAAGGCCCCTGGCCTCGCCCAGGTAGATCCTGAGGGCCTCCTCGGCGGACCGGCCGAACGGCACGATGCGCTCGCGCCCGCCCTTGCCGAACACCCGCACCTCGCGGCCGGCGAGCGACAGGTCGCCGAGGTCGAGCGAGACGGCCTCGCTAACGCGCAGGCCGCTCGCGTAGATGAGCTCGAAGATGGCCCTATCGCGCCGTCCGAGCGGTGTGGCGTCCTGAGGGGCTCCAAGGAGGCGCGCCGTTTCCTCGACACTGAAGAACTGGGGCAGCCGCCGCTCGAGCTTGGGTCCCCGCACCGTGAAGAGCCAGTCCGGCACCTGTTCGCCCTGTCTCTGGTGCAGGCGCGCGAGCGCCTTCATCGCCGACAGCGAACGCGCGATCGAGCGGCGCGCCTTGCCGCTCTGCTGGAGCCTGGCGAGGTACGCGCGGAGGAGCCCCGGCGTCAGCTCCTCGCCGGCGAGAAAGTCCTGAAGCGCAAGGAGTTCCGAGCGGTACGCCCGCATCGTGTGCGGCGACGCGCCCCTGAGGCGCAGGTGGTCCATGAGCCGGGAAATCTCCCGCTCGTCGACGCGCATCCGCCTCCCTCCTCGCCGGTCAGCGCGCCTGCGCCATCGGCCGCCGGTAGCCGCAGCCTTCGCGCACGCAGACGTATTCTCCCTGCCCGCCCCGGCGCGGCTGCTCGACGAGGAACGCGCCACACTCGGGACAGCTCTCGCGCACGGGACGCTTCCAGGTGGTGAAGGTGCAGTTCGGGTAGTTGGCGCAGCCGTAGAAGGTGCGTCCGCGCCGGGTGCGCCGCTCGACGATCTCACCGCCGCAGACGGGGCACTGCACGCCGGTCGGCTCGCGCAAGGGCTTCGTGTTCTTGCACTCCGGATACCCCGGACAGGCCAGGAAGCGCCCGAACCGGCCATGCTTGATCACCATCATGCGGCCGCAGTTCTCGCATTGGACGTCGGACACCTCATCCTGCTGCTCCACCTTGCCGATGACCGCCTCGGCCTGCTCGAGGTCCCGGTGGAAGGGTACGTAGAAGTCCCGCAGGACCTCCTTCCAGTCCACGGTCCCCTCCTCCACCTTGTCGAGGCGCCCCTCGAGCTCCGCCGTGAACTCCGGGTCCACGACCTCGGGGAAATGCTCGCGCAGCATGCCGTCCACGATCTCGCCCAGTTCGGTGGGGTGGAGTCGGCGCTCGACCCGCTCCACGTACTTGCGGTCCTGGATGACCTGGATCGTCGGGGCATAGGTGCTTGGCCGACCGATCCCGCGCTCCTCCAGCGCCTTTACGAGCGTCGCCTCGGTGTAGCGCGGCGGCGGCTCGGTGACGTGCGGCTCCACGGTGGCGGTGAGGCACACGCAGCGGTCGCCCTCGCTCACCTTGGGCAGGTCACTGCCGTCGTCCTCCTCGCCCGCCCCCGTGAGGGCCTGGAAGCCGGGGAACACGAGCACGCTGCCGACCGCCCGGAAGGGGTGGTCGCCGAAGCTGAGGCGGATCGTCGTCTGTTCGTACTCCGCGGGGCTCATCGCGCTCGCGACGAAGCGCTGCCAGATCAGGCGATAGAGCTGCAGCTGCTCGCGCGTCAGCGATGCCTTGAGAGCGTCCGGATGACGCAGCACGGAGGTCGGCCGGATCGCCTCGTGCGCGTCCTGCACGCCCACACGACGGCGTTCGCGCCGCTCGGCGGGCTGCGCGTAGGCGTCGCCGTAGCCTTCCCGGACAAAGGCCGCCACCGCGTCGCGGGCCTCGTCGGCGATGCGGGTCGAGTCGGTGCGGATGTAGGTGACGAGACCGACGTGTCCCTCGCCCGCCAGCTCGAGTCCCTCGTAGAGGGCCTGGGCGACCGCCATCGTGCGCCGAACCGTGAAACCGAGCTTGCGCGACGCCTCCTGCTGCAACGTGGACGTGGTGAAGGGCGGTGGCGGGGTCCGGCGGCGGCGACGGCTCTCGACGGCCACGACCGCGAGGTCCTTTCCTTGCAGCTCGCCTGCGAGGCTTTGCGCGAACTCCCCGTCCAGGATGCGCTCTCCGTCTTCGCCCTCCTGCTGGTAGCGGGCCGTGAACGTACCGCCTGACGGAGCTTCGAGCTCGGTCGCGAGTGTCCAGTACTCCTGCGGCTGGAAGGCGCGGATCTCTTCCTCTCTCTCCACAATCATATGCACCGCGGCCGACTGCACCCGCCCGGCCGAGAGGCCCGGCCGGACCTTGCGCCACAGCAGCGGCGACAGTTGGTAGCCGACCAGCCGATCCAGGACACGACGCGCCTGCTGGGCGTCCACCAGTCGGTCGTCGATCGCCCGCGCGTGGCGCAAGGCGCTGCGCACGGCGTCCTTGGTGATCTCATGAAAGACGATGCGCACCGGCTCGCGCTCCTTGATGCCGAGCACCTGCGCCAGGTGCCAGCTGATCGCCTCGCCCTCGCGGTCGGGGTCGGTGGCGAGATAGACACGCTCGGCCTTCTTGGCCGCCTCCCGGAGTTCTTTGATGACATCGCCCTTGCCGCGGATGGTGATGTAGCGTGGCTCGAAGTCCTTGTCCACCGCCACGCCGAGCTGGCTCTTGGGCAAATCACGGACATGTCCCTTCGAGGCGCGGACGGTGTAGGTCCGCCCGAGAAACTTCTCGATGGTCTTCGCCTTGGCAGGGCTCTCAACGATGATCAACGGTCGCAATGGCTTTCCTCCCGTGCTGGTCAGGACCTCTCGGAACGCTGGCCGAACGTCCCGCCTGCATTCGGCGCACCGGTAGCATTTCCTGCTCAGCCCACGGTGCAGCATCCGAGTGCCCTCTGTCCAGTGCGCCTTGGCTGAGCGTGCCAAATCGGGCCCAGCGAAGGCAACGCGAAGGGGTTCCGGACGGCCGGAATGGAACGGGGTCCAACCGTTGCATATGAAGCGAAATTTGCCACGTGACAGCGACAACTTCCTCTGTGTAGAATGGTTGCATGCCGAATGGCTGCTTGCGCAGCTTACGGGGGAACCAGTCAGCGTCGGGGCACTCCCGACCGCCGGGTTAATCGCCGCAAGGCGACGGGTCGTCCGCTCCCTTGGACCCGAACCCAGAGCTAACCTCGGAGGCAATTTCTCAAGGGGGTCTCCTCGTGCGCCGACGGCTCGGCTGGAATCGGGTCTCCGGGGCGGTCATGGGGGGCGCGCTGGTCGCCATGCTGCTCCCCGCTGGAATCGGACATGCGGCGTTCGGTCAAAGAGTACTGCGCTACGGCACGCCAGACCACCAGGACGTCAAGGTACTTCAACTCAAACTTCGCGACCTCGGCTACCACGTAAGTGTCGACGGCTACTTCGGCCTCGCCACGTTGGCTGCCGTGAAGGCGTTCCAGACGGCGCACCACCTCCCGTCCACCGGTGTGGTCGCCAACCTGACCTTCAGGACCTTCGGCGCCCTGGCGCAGGAGGCATCGCGCGGCTCGGATCCGCGCGGCAGTCTCTATGTGGTGAAGGCAGGCGACACGCTCTCCTCGATCGCGTCGTCAGAGGGCGTTCCTCTCGCGGCCCTCGAGTCGGCTAACCCCGGTCTCGTGTCTGCGGTGCTGCAGATCGGACAGACGGTCGTAATCCCGAGCGCCTCGGCCGTCGCGGCGGACGTTCCGGCGCCTTCCACCTTCGGGGCGGAGCTTGCGGCGCTCGCGCCCAAGTATCTCGGCGTGCGCTACGTCTTCGGCGGCGCGGACCCCGCCTACGGCTTCGACTGCTCCGGCCTCGTCTGGTACCTGGCCCACGTGCTCGGCGTGACCCTGCCGCGCACATCGAGCGGCCAGTTCGATGTCGGCACGCCGATCCCGAGGAACGAACTGGAGCCGGGCGACCTCGTCTTCTTCGACACCGAAGGCTATGCAAGTCACGTCGGCATCTACATGGGCAACGACGAATTCATGCAGGCGGAGAACTGGGGTACGGTGACGATGTACACCAGCCTCTCGAACTCCTACTGGTCCGAGCACTACATGGGCGCCCGCCGCATCTACTGAACGAAGGCAGCAGGGACCAATCGAGCGCAGGTTGCGGCCAGGCCGCGACCTGCGCTTTTTCCATCCTTCAGGCTTCCTCGCGCGACAAGGATACCCCGCGGCAGAACGTGCGGCGGTGCCAGGGCGTGAGGCCGTATCGCTCGATGGCTAGGAGGTGGCCCGGCGCGCCGTAGCCCTTGTTGCTCTGCCAGCCGTAAGCCGGGTAGGAGGCGCCGATGCGCTCCATCAGCGCATCGCGTTCCACCTTGGCAATGACGGATGCCGCCGCGACCTCCTGGAAAAGACGGTCGCCCTTGTCCCGCGCGATCTGCGGCAGGTCGACGCCGGCCAGCGGAAACGCGTCGAGCACCAGATGATCGGGACGGAGCCCGAGCCCCGCGAGGGCCCTGCGCATGGCGAGCGCGGTGGCCTCGACGATGCCTAGGCGATCGATCTCCCGCGCCTGGGCGTAGCCGACGGCCGAGGCCGCCGCGAGAGCCCGGATCCGGGGGGCAAGCCTCTCGCGCTGCCTCGACGAAAGCAGCTTGGAATCGTCCAGGTCCAAAAGGGGCAACGGCTCGCGCAACACGACCGCGCCGGCGGCGACCGGCCCGGCGAGCGCTCCCCGGCCCACCTCGTCGAGACCGCAGAGGAGCTCGTAGCCCCACCGGCGCAGTTCGTCGCTGCGCGCCTGCGCACCCTTGAGGCGCTCCCTACTCCGCATCCGGCCACTCCAGCTGCGCAGGAGCGATGCGGCCCGTGCGCAGGTCCTGCAGCACCTTGGCCGCCGCCCGCTCCAGGTTCGGCACGCCGCCGCGGCTGAAGAGATGCTGGCTCTCGGCCACGGCTTCCAGCGACACCGTCTGATCCACGTCGATCCCGTAGCGTGCGGCGGCCGCGGGCAGGCGCTCCAGCACCGCCATCGCCACCTCGGCAGGATCGTACTGCCCCTCCGGAACCAGGCCGAGCGCCGCGGCCATCACGCCCGGCTTGCGCGGCAGGATGCCCGGCAGGTCCAGGATCGCGAGATCGCCACGCCTTACCCACGTCTCGGCGCGCGTCACGCCCGCCCGCGCGCCGACCGGCGCGACGCGCGCCCCTGCCAGGCGGTTGATCAGGGTGGACTTGCCGACGTTGGGCAGCCCCGCGACGAAGATGCGCAGGGGCGGCCGACCCATGTGGTCCATGAGCCAGCGCCGCAAGGTCGCGGGCGCCGTCTGGCGGGCGTTGACGAAAAAACTGGGCTCGGGCAGCACAGCCTTCCATGCTTCCAGCGCGGTGCGGTCCGCCTGATCCACGTGCGTCAGGACGAGCGCCCCCTCCACCTGCGCCAGCAGGTGGCGCAGGCGAGGCAGCCGCGAGGAGGCCGGCGCGCGGGCGTCGGCCACCTCGAGCCAAAGGTCGAGATGGTGCCGCGCGTCGCGCAGCACCATCTCCGCCCGTTGCATGTGCATGGGCTGTCCGCCACCCACGCGGCACACCTCCATCTGCGAGACCGGGTTCCCTGCGCTAGTATGGTATCGGACCGAAGTCCTGAAGCGGCCAGATGACCCAGAAGGCCACCCCTTGCACGGCCGAGATCTTCACAGGCCCGAAGAACCGGCTGTCCTCGCTCGCCGCCCGGTGGTCGCCCAGGACCCACACATCACCGCTTGGAACCTTGAACGGCGGCATGTTCCAGTTGTCCTGGGTACTCACGCCGTGCCAGTGCAGGAACGGCTGCGGCATCTTCTTGCCGTTGACGTAGACCTGCCCGTTCACCATCGAGACGGTTTGGCCACCTGTCGCGATCACTCGCTTGACATAGTCGCCCTGGCCCGCCAGGGGCGGCTGGAAGACGATGATCTGTCCGTAGTGCAGCGGGCTGAAGCGCAGGGTCAGCTTGTTGACCAGGAGTCGCTCCTGGTTCTGGAGCGTATTCTGCATCGAAAAGCCATCCACCACGAACGGCTCCACCACGAACGTGCGAATGACGAGCGCAAGGACCACGGCCACGATGACGGTCTCGAGCGTGTCGCGCAGTGCCTTGCGGGGCTGTCCGCCGAACAAACCGCCACCTCCGCACGTGAAAACTGAGACCGGCGAGGGCAACCGTAAGCCCCCGCCGGCAGGCTACCGCCGCTCGCGGATGCGCGCGGCCTTTCCGCTCAGGCCACGCAGGTAATACAGCTTCGCGCGGCGCACGATGCCGTGACGCATCACCTCGATGCGGTCGATGCGCGGCGAGTGCAGCAGGAATGTGCGCTCGACGCCTACGCCGTAGGTGACCCTGCGCACGGTGAACGTCTCGCGCAGCCCGCCATGCTTGCGGGCAATCACGACGCCCTCGTACGCCTGGATGCGCTCACGGTTGCCCTCGACCACCTTGACGTGGACGCGGACGGTGTCGCCGGGCCGGAACTCCGGCACGTCGGACTTGAGCTGCTCCTCTTCGATCCGTCGGAGCTCGTCCATGGCTAGTCCTCCTCTCTCTTCATCTTGATGACCTCGTCCCGATCGCCGCGTGGCCTCAGGCGTCCTGTACGCGTCCTCGCCACCGCAAGGCGGTGGTCCTGGATGCGCCTGTGGTGGCCCGAGAGCAGCACGTCCGGCACCTCGATGCCTTGGAACACAGGTGGCCTCGTATACTGGGGAGCCTCGAGGAGGCCCTGGTTGAACGACTCTTCGCGGAGCGAGTCGGGGTCGATCACCCCTGGTCTCAGCCGACCAATGGCATCCACCATGGCCAGTGCCGCCGGTTCGCCGCCGCTCAGGACGAAGTCGCCCAAGGACAGCGTGCGATCGACAAAGTGGCGGACTCGGGCGTCGAAGCCCTCGTAGTGGCCACAAAGCACGATGAGGTGGTCGTATCCGGCCAGTTCCTGTGCCTTGCCCTGATCGAATCTTGCCCCATCCGCTGCCAGCAGCACAACCTGGGAATCAGGGGTGCGCAGGTCGCGGATCGCGCGCAGGACAGGATCGGGTCTCAGCAGCATGCCTGCGCCGCCACCGTACGGTTCGTCGTCCAGGGACTGGTGCCGCCCGAGGGCGTAGTCACGGAGCTGGACAGGACGCACGGCCAAGAGGCCACGCGCCTGTGCCCGACCGAGCACGCTCGCGTCGAGTCCCTGCGCCACGATCTCCGGAAAGAGACCGACGACGTCAACCAGCAGTGTCCGGCCCAAGGACCCCGCCTCCCCGCACCGTGATGCGCCGTGCCTGCGGGTCCACCGCGAGCACCGTGGCGCGGACCGCGGGAATGAGGTAGCTTCCCTCGGGACCCTCGGCCACCCAGATGTCCTGCGCCGGTTTCGGCTCGACCGCCCGAAGGCTGCCAAGCAGCCGTCCGGTCTCGTCGAAGACCTCGCAGCCGATCAGGTCCTGAACGTAGAAGCGGCCTTCGCCCAGGGCCAGCCGTCCCGCGTCGTCGCCAAAGAGGCGGCGGCCGACGAGGCGCTCGGCTTCACTGCGGTTCGTGACGCCGCTCAGCGTCACGAACGCCCCTGCCTTCCACGGACGTTCCTTCTCGACCCGACGCTCCATCCGCTCGCCCTCGACCTGGAGGCTGCGCCCCTCGAGCGGAATGGACGGGTCATCCATCAGCACCCGAAGTTCGCCACGCAGGCCTTGGGGGGCGACGATGCGTCCGACTTCCAGCCTCACTTGACCTCGACGACGACCTGGCGGCCTTCCCGCTCGCCCACCGTGCGCATCAGAGTGCGCAGGGACTTGGCGATCCGGCCTCCGCGGCCGACGACGCGGCCGACATCATCCGGCGCGACACAGACCACGAAGAGAAGCCTCTTGCCCTCGTCGTGGCGCTCGATGCGCACCGCGTCGGGATCGCGCACGAGCGATCGCACCAGGAGCATGAGCGCGTTCTCCATCAGTCGGTCCCTTCCCCTTGGCTGCCGCCGGCGACGACGCCTGCCCGGCGCAGGAGGTCACGCACGGTCTGGGACGGCTGCGCACCACTCTTCAGCCAGTACGCGGCGCGCTCCGCCTGAATCTCCATCACGGCGGGCTGCTTCTTGGGGTCGTAGTAGCCGATCTCTTCGATGAAACGCCCATCTCGCGGCGAGTGGCTGTCGGCTACGACGATCCGGTAGAACGGGTTCTTCTTGGCGCCCATGCGGCGCAAACGGATC